>DFEQ01000025.1 GCA_002368735.1 Christensenella sp. UBA3798 | reverse complement strand
AGTTTCGGTTCGGTGCCGGACGGGCGAATGGCGACCCAATCTCCCCCATCGAGGAAGTACTTCATCACGTCGCTCTTCGGGAAGTCGATTTTCTCCTTTTTCCCCGAAATATCGGTTTTTTCACCCGCTAGGAAGTCCACGGTGGCAACGACCTTGTACCCAGCGATCTCGGTGATATCCACCTTGCGGAGGGCGCGGGTCTTCTCCGCCATCGTAGCCATGCCGTCCAGCCCCTTGAAGTAGACCGAGATGGTCTGCTCCGCATAGTAGCCGAGCGTTTTATATATTTCCTGCAAGCGTGCGTAGAGGCTGACGCCGATGCTCTTGTAGTAGCACACCATTTCGGCAAAGAGCATCGTGGATACCACGGCGTCCTTGTCCTTTGCGTGGGTGCCCGCGAGGTAGCCGTAGCTCTCCTCGTAGCCAAAGAGGAAGGTGTGCGCCCCCGTTTTTTGGAATAGATCTATCTTTTCTCCGATAAACTTAAAGCCCGTCAATACGTCGTAGCAGGCTGCGCCGTAGTATTCCGCCACCTTCTCTGCAAGCGAGGTGGTCACGATGGTTTTGACGACGGCGGCATTTGCGGGGAGGGTGCCCCGCTCCTTGTGGCGGCGCAGGATGTAGTCCATCAAAAGGACGCCCGTTTGGTTGCCGGTGAGAAGCACGAAATCTCCCTTGTCGCTCCTTACGGCGACTCCCATTCTGTCCGCGTCGGGGTCGGTGCCGATGACCACGTCGCTGCCGAGCTCTTCGGCGAGCATGATGCCGAGTGTCAAGGCGTCGGGCATCTCGGGATTGGGCATCTTGACGGTGGGGAAATCGGGATCGGGCGCCGCCTGCTCGGGCACCACGTTATAAGGGATATGCATCCTCGTGAGGATCTCGGTGACCGGCTTGTAGCCGCTGCCGTGCAGAGGGGTATAGACTATCTTTAGATCCTTCCCTTCCTTCTCCACCGCTTCGGGAGAGAGGGATAACGCGGAGATGCGCTCGAAGTAGGCTTCGTCCACGCTCCGCCCCACCACCGTGATATGCGGGGCGATAAGGACGTCGTCCTTGCCCATCACGTTTTCCCGCGCGGCATCGACCGCCGTCATCGGGACGCCGAAATAGTCGCGCTTCTCGATAAACTTGACGACGCGCGCCGTAGCCTCGGGGGAGAGCTGCGCGCCGTCCTCGCCGTACACCTTGTAGCCGTTGTATTCCTTGGGATTGTGGCTGGCGGTTATCATAATGCCCGAGAAGGTATGGAGATAGCCGATGGAGAAGGAGAGGATGGGGACGGGATGCACGTTTTCAAAGAGGTAGGCGTTGACGCCGTTTGCCGCAAGGACGCGCGCCGCCGTCATGGCGAATTCGTAACTCATACGACGGGTGTCGTAGCTGATGACCACGCCGCGCCGTGCCGCCTCTTCGCCGCTGTCCTTGATGTAGTCCGCGAGACCCTGCGTAGCCCGCGCGACGGTGTATTCGTTCATGCGGAAGGTGCCCATCCCGAGAACGCCGCGCATCCCCGCCGTGCCAAAGGCAAGAGGGAGAGTAAACCTTTCGCGAAGCTCCTTGTCGTCGCCCGCAAGCGCCGCAAGCTCCGCTTTTTGCTCTTCGTTTACGTTTTCAAGCCAATGCTTGTAGCTTTCCGTATATTCCATAGTCGAAAAAACCTCCGAACAATCTTATAATTATTATAACAAATATTGAGACCTAAGACAATACACTTTCGACGTTGATTTGCAAGTAGTGAAGTTTGCTAACGCAAGTGAAGTTGCCTTCGTCAGTGAAGTTATTCGCTTGCCGCGAATAGTGAAGTTGCTCACTACGTTCGCAGTTAAGGATGAATGTTGAATTGCCGCAATAGCGGCGTGAACTAAGCTATCGCGCGTGAATTGACGACAGAGCCGGCGTTTCGGTGCCCTGCGGAGCAAATTTGTTCGGAGCGGGAAGCCGCGTTGGGGTCCCCCGAAAAGTCGAATAGACTTTTTGGGGTGTTGCGGCATGGCGACCCTTTTCTTCTCGCTTCTAGCGAGAAATCTCACTTTCGGCAAAGCCGAAAATATCACTCCGCAAAGCGGAATATCACTCGCCGCGCCGAGGTCCGCAAAGAATTATAAGCTCTTTTGGGTGTTGTGGCGAATTTCACTGCGGCACTCGCCGCATGATTCCGCATTCCGCATTGAACAAAGTTTCTCGTTCCTCATTAAAAAATCGGACGCTCAGCGTCCGATCTTATCCGCGAAGACGTCAAAGGCAAAGGCGATGTTTTGCGGGGAGTGGGCGTCGCTGGCGAGCAGCAGTTTGCCCCCCTTCTCGCGGATGTAGGATAGGAGTGTGGGCGCGGGATAGGGTGCGGTGCGATACTTTCGCGCGATGGCGCCTGTGTTGACTTCGAAGGTCTTGCCCGCCGCGATGAGCTTGTCTATCGTCCTCTTTGCCGCCGCGAGGTAGCGAGGGTCGCTTTCATCGAAAAGCACGCCGCCTTCGTTGTACTTGGTCACAAGGTCAAAGTGCCCGATGATGCTTACGTCCGCGCGCTCCGCGTAGGCACTCACAAGGGAGAAATACTGCTCCGCAAGGGCATAGTAGTCCCCGCCGAAAACCCCCTCCGCAAGGGCGATAAAGTCCCCTCTTGCGCAGTCGAGCGGATAATACTTTTCCCCCACCTTTAAATAGTGCGCCGAGCCGATAACGTAGTCGTAGCCCTCGGTGCTCTCGGTAGAATAGGCGTCCTGCTCCACCCCGCAGAGAACGGAGATGTCATCCCGGTACTTCTCTTTGAGCGCCGCGATCTCCCGCTTGTACGACTCTATCATATCCTTTTTGATGCAATAGCTCTCGTCAAAAAAGGTATACGAGTGGTCGGAAATGCCGATCTCCTCGAGCCCCATATCGATGGCGGCGCGCACCATCTCCTCGGGAGACGCCTTGCCGTCGCTGTAAACGGTGTGCGTATGTAAGTCGCGCATCAGACCATCTTCTCCTGCTTTACTTTTTTATCGATGACGTGGCGGGAGGCAAGCTCGCGGAAGATCTCCTCCTGCGAGATACCCATGTCGATCATCAGGACCATCAGATGATACAGTAGATCGGAGATCTCGTAGATGGTCTCCTTCTTGTCATCCGCCTTGCCCGCGATGATGACCTCGGTGGCTTCCTCGCCCACCTTCTTCAAGATCTTATCCCTGCCCTTCTCGAAGAGGTAGGTGGTGTAGGAACCCTCCTTCTTCTCGGTTTTGCGCCCCGCGATGAGCTCCATCAGAGCTTCGTAGGAGAATTCGTGACGCTCCTTGCTCTCAAAGAAGGGGTTGTGGAAGCAGCTCACTTCCCCCGTATGACAGGCGGGACCGTCGGGCTCCACCATGACGACGAGGGCGTCCTTGTCGCAGTCCGCCGTGATGGACACGACGTGCTGATAATTGCCGCTCGTTTCCCCTTTCAGCCACAGCTCCTGCCGAGAGCGCGACCAAAAGCAGGTCAGCTCCTTCTCCATCGTGATACGGAGGCTCTCCTCGTTCATATAGGCGAGGGTCAAGACGCGCTTGGTGACGGCGTCCACAACGATGGCGGGAATGAGCCCTTTCTCGTCAAACTTCAAATCTTTTATCTCCATAATTACTCCTTTACTATCCTTGCGGGGATAGCGTTCTTTCTCATTTCTTTCTTTAAGTCCGCAATGGACACTTCTCCGAAGTGGAATATCGATGCGGCGAGCCCCGCGTCCACTTTCGGCAAGGTCTTGAAGAGGGTGATAAAGTCCTCGATGCATCCCGCGCCCCCCGACGCGATGACGGGAACGGTGGAAAAGGCGGTCACCGCGGCGAGCATCTCGAGGTCAAAGCCTTTCTTGACGCCGTCGGTATCGATGGAATTGAGCACGATCTCGCCCGCGCCCTCGTCGATGCCCTTCTTGATCCAGTCGAGAGCGTCTAAGCCCGTATCCTCCCTGCCGCCCTTGGCAAACACGCGGAAGACGCCGTTTACCCGCTTGACGTCCACAGACAAAACCACGCATTGGTCGCCGTACACCTTCGCCGCGCGCGCGATCAAGGTGGGGTCGGCGATGGCGCCCGAATTGACGCTGACCTTATCCGCGCCGCACTTTAGGACGCGGTCGAAATCCCGAAGAGAGCGGATGCCGCCCCCGACGGTCAGCGGGATAAAGACGTTTTTCGCCGTTTCGGTGAGTACGTCGGTGAATAGATCGCGCCCGTCCGAGGACGCCGTGATGTCGTAAAAGACCAGTTCGTCCGCGCCGCACGCGCTGTATTCCTTGGCAAGCTCGACGGGGGAGGCTATCTCCCTGAGCCCCACGAAATTCGTTCCTTTGACGACCTGCCCGTTCCTGACGTCCAGGCAGGGGATGATCCTCTTGGTTATCATTTCGCCACCTCTATCGCCCGCATAAGGTCGATGGCGCCCTCGTAGTACGCCTTGCCGATGATGGCGCCGTACAGTCCCTCATCGCGAAGGCTCCTGACGTCCTCGATGGAGGACACGCCGCCCGACGCCGTGATATTCATATTTGTGCGCGCGGAGAGTTCGCGGTACATTTCAAGGCTGGCACCCTTCATCGCGCCGTCCTTGCCGATATCGGTGCAAATGACTGTGCCTACGCCCGCTTTTTCCATTTTGTCGCAGAAGTCGAAGAGGGTCTGTTCCGACCTTTCAAGCCAGCCCTTGATGGCGACGTAGCCGTTCAATACGTCCACCCCCACCGCCACTTTTTGCAGCGTTTCAAGGGGGAGCGAAGGGATGAGTTCGGGGTCTAGGACCGCCGCCGTGCCGAGGATCACGCGGTCGATGCCGCGCGCGAGATAGGCGTCTATCGCCTTCCTGTCGCGGATGCCGCCCCCCACTTCCACGAAGAGCCCCGTTTCCGCCTTTATTCGGCACACGAGGTCGAAATTGCAGAATTCCCCCTTCTTCGCGCCGTCGAGGTCCACGAGGTGGATGTGCGTCGCGCCCTTTGCCTTGAAGTCTTTCGCCACCGAGAGGGGGTCGGAGGAATAGACGGTCTTCTTATTGAAATCGCCCTTATAGAGGCGCACCGCCTCGCCGTTAATGATGTCTATCGCGGGGAATATTATCATAGCTCGCCCTCCTTGAGCTCGCAAAACGCCCTTAGTATTTTGAGCCCGACTTCGCCGCTCTTTTCGGGGTGGAACTGGCAGCCGAGGATATTCCCTTTCGCGACTGCCGCCGTAACGGGAGAACCGTATTCGGTCGTTGCGATGACGTTTTCGTCGCAGTTCACAGCCGCGTAGGAATGCACGAAATACACGTAGTCCCCCTCCGTAAGATAGCGGAAAAGGGTGTGCTTGCTCTCTCCGAAGGAGAGAGAATTCCATCCCATATGCGGGATCTTGACGCCGCCCATCACGGGGATGGGGGCGACGACCCCTTTAATAAACCCAAGCCCAACGTGCTCGCCGTATTCGTAGCTTTTGTCAAATAACAGCTGCATCCCGAGGCATATCCCGAGAAGGGGCGTACCCTTTGCCGCCGCCTTGCGGATACTCTCCACAAGACCCGAACCGACGAGTTTCTCCATCGCGTCACGGAAGGCGCCCACGCCGGGCAGGATGATCCTATCCGCCCCCTCGATGACCTTTTTATCCGACGAAATGACCGACTGCTCGCCGATGACCGCAAGAGAGGAGCGAAGGGAAAAGAGGTTTCCCACGCCGTAGTCCACGATGACCGTCATCACAGCACTCCTTTTGTCGAGGGGATCTCCCCCGCGAACCTTTCATCCACCGATACCGCGGCGCGAAGGCTGCGCGCGACCGACTTAAAAACGCCCTCGATGATATGGTGCGAATTGCGCCCCGACAGCAGCCTGACGTGCAGAGCGCAGGCGGCTTTTCTGACGAAGCCGTACCAAAACTCCTCCACGAGCTCGGTATCGAAGTCCCCGACCTTCTCGGTCGGGATCGTAACGAACCAACCGAGGTACGCCCTGCCCGAGAGGTCCACCGAGGAGAGAACGACCGCCTCGTCCATCGCGAGGATCTCGTCACCGTAGCGAGTAATCCCCTTCTTGTCGCCGAGGGCTAGAGAAAAGGCTTCGCCGAGCGCGATGCCGATATCCTCCGTCGTGTGGTGATAGTCCACATAGGTGTCCCCCACGCAGGTGACCGTGAGATCGAACTTGCCGTGCGCGGCAAAGAGGGTCAACATGTGATCCAAAAAGCCGCAGCCCGTGTTGATAACGCTTTTCCCCGACCCGTCGAGGTCGAGTTTCAAGGCGATGTCGGTCTCCTTAGTCTTTCTCTTTATCTCGGCTTTTCTCATTTCTTTGCCTCCCGAATGTCCATGGTCGCCGCGATCAAGGCGTCGATCTCCTCCTTGGTGCCCACCGTGATGCGCACGCACGATTGCAGGCGGGGCTTATCGAAATATCTGACGAGCACTCCACGCTCTTTTAAGGCGAGATAGTAGTCCTTACCCGTAATTGCTTTTGAAGAGGCGAGGACGAAGTTCGCCGAGGAAGGATAGACCTCAAAGCCGCATTCCGACAGCTTTTTCGTCAGATAGTCGCGGTTCTCTCGGATGACCTTCACGTTGTTGCGGAAATATTCCTCGTCGAGGATCGCCCCGACGCCCGCCGCCGCCGTCATGGAATTGACGTTGTAGGGGTTGGTGGAATACTTGACCTTTTTGAGCGCCGCGATGAGGTTTTCCGAAGCAAAGCCCATGCCGAGGCGGGCGCCCGCGAGAGAACGCGACTTGGAGAAGGTGCGGGTCACGAGGATATTGTCGTACTTGTTTATCAGAGAAAGCGCGCTCTCGACGTCACCAAAGTCCACGTAGGCTTCGTCCACCACCACGACGTTGTTCGGGTTATTCAAGACAATACCCTCTATCTCATCGATAGAGAGGGCGCGCCCCGTCGGCGCGTTGGGATTGGCGAGGAAGACCGTGCCGCCCGCCGCGTAGTAGTCCTTGGGATCCACCGAAAGATCGCTCTTGAGCGGGATCTCCCTGTAGGGAACGCCGTTCAGGTCGGCAAAGACGGGATAGAAGCCGTAGGTGATATCGGGGAATACGGCGGGGGTATCCTTGTCGCAGAAGGCGATAAAGGCAAAGTTCAACACTTCATCCGAACCGTTGGTGAAGAGGACATTCTCCTTTTTTACCCCAAAGTATTCCGCCGCGACGGAAACCAAGGCGCCGCATTCGGGGTCGGAGTAGAGGTTTAAGCCCCCCGCCGCCTGCCGCGCCAGCCGCATAGCATAGGGCGAAGGGGGAAAGGGGCACTCGTTGGTATTGAGTTTGACGTACTTTTTGTCCCTCGGCTGTTCGCCCGGGACGTACGCCTCGATACTTGCTATCTTATCGTTGATATATTTGCTCATATTACTCCTCGAAGCGTATGGTCGCGCTCTTCGCGTGACCGGTCAGCCCTTCCTTCCTTGCAAACAGCGCCACCTCCTCCGCGACCTCCGCGAGGGCGTCCGCGCTGTAATAGGCGTATTGGGTCTTCTTGATAAAGTCGTCCACCGACAAGGGGCTGGAGAAGCGCGCCGTGCCGCAGGTCGGGAGGGTGTGGTTCATGCCCGCATAGTAGTCGCCGATCGCCTCGGGGCAATTCCTGCCGAGGAACACGCTGCCCGCGTGCTTTACTTTGGATAGATAGGAGAAAGGCTCCTCCACACAAAGCTCCAAGTGCTCGGGGGCGATGGCGTTGGCGACGTCGATACCTTGCAGAATGTCCTCCACCACGATTATCTTGCCGTTATTATCAATGGAAGCGCGCGCGATATCCCGGCGCGCCATGCCTTCCAAAAGCGCCTCGATAGCCCCTTGGACTCCCTTGGCTAGGGAGGGGCTGTCCGTGACGAGCACGGCGCTCGCGTTCCTGTCGTGCTCCGCCTGCGACAGCATATCCGCGGCGACGAAACGAGGGTCGCTCCCCCCGTCTGCGACGACGAGGATCTCGCTGGGGCCCGCGATCATATCGATGGATACCATCCCGAAGACCTGCTTCTTTGCCTCCGCGACGAAGGCGTTGCCGGGGCCGACTATCTTATCCACCTTGGGGACCGTTTCGGTGCCGTAGGCGAGTGCGGCAATGGCCTGCGCGCCTCCCACCTTATATATCTCGTCCACGCCCGCGACGCTTGCCGCGGCGAGGATGACGGGGTTTACCTTGCCATCCTTCCCCGGCGGGGTGACCATCACCACCTTGGGGCAGCCCGCGATCTTGGCGGGGATGGCGTCCATCAAGACGGTGGAAGGATATGCCGCCGTGCCTCCCGGCACGTACAGACCCACCCGCTCGATGGGTGTGACGCGCTGCCCGAGGACGACGCCTTCGCCGCGACGCATCTCAAAGCCCTGCCTGAGCTGTTTACTGTGGAATTCGCGGATATTCTCCGCCGCTTTGCGGATGACCGCGAGGAAGTCCGCCTCCACCGCACTCAGCGCTTCCTTTATCTCCTCCGCGCTGACGGCGAGGCTCGTCAATGCGACTTTATCAAAGCGCGCTTCGTAGTCATAGAGCGCCGCGTCCCCCCTTTCGCGCACGGTCGCGATGATGTCGCGCACCGTTTCCGAAACGTCGTTTATCGGTTTGGGCGAAGCGATGACGCTTTTGTCCTTGAGCTCTTTGTAGTCCAATATCTTTATCATTTGACCCCCTCCACGACGACGGATAACTTCTTGACCAGCTCGTCGATCGCCTCTTTCTTGAACTTCGCCGAGCTCTTATTCGCGATGAGGCGAGCGCTGATGGGGAACACCACCTCCAACACGTCGAGGTCGTTCTCCTTGAGGGTCGTCCCCGTTTCCACGATATCCACGATGACGTCGGACAGCCCGAGGATGGGGGCGATCTCGATGGAACCGTTGAGGTGTATGACGTCGATGTCGCGCCCTTTGCTTTGATAATAGGTGCGGGTCACGCGCGAGAACTTGGTGGCGACGCGCAAGGGGCGTCCCGTGTCGTCCTTGAAGTCCTTGGGCCCCGCGACCGCCATGCGGCAAGCCCCCTTCTTCATATCGAGGAGCTCGTAGACGTCGGGCTCGTACTCCGCGAGGATGTCCTTACCCGCCACGCCGACGTCCGCCACGCCTCGCTCAACGTATATCGTAACGTCGGAGGGTTTGACCCAGAAGTAGCGCACCCTGCTTTCTTCGTTTTCAAAGACGAGCTTGCGGCTCTCTTCAAGGAGGGCGGGACAGGGATAGCCTGCCTCTTCAAACATCTTGTATATCTTTTCGCCGAGGCGACCCTTGGGGAGGGCGACGTTGATATAGTCGTCTGAAAGCGCCTTTCTTTCCTTCGCCAGATCATCCAATAGGTCGGTATACACCGCAAAGCCGATGGCGCCCGCCTTCTTCTTCAATTTCTTCATCAAGCGGTCGTATCTGCCGCCCGCAAGGACGGGGGAGGGGATGGCGCGCAGGAAACCCTTGAAGATGATGCCGTTGTAGTAGTTCCTGTCACCGACCACCGAGAAGTCCACGCGCACGCTTTCCTCTTCTTCGGCGTCGCGGATCTTGCGCAGCACCGAGAGGAATTCACTCATCGCGGAGTTCTCGCCAAAGTAGTATTCGATATTCTCGAGCTTTTCGATGGCGGTGGGCAGGCTGTCCGCCACAGTGAAGAGCGCCGTCGCGACCGCGAGGTCCTCTTCGCCCGCGCCCGCATCGGATAAAAGCGCGCGTATCCTGTCGGCGTTCTTTGCCTCCGCCGCTTCCCATATCGCGCCGCGCTCCATCGGGACGACCCCCACCTTGTCGAGGAGGGCGTCTGCGACCGCGAGGTCGGATAGGTCGAGGACCGCCTCTTCCGAGATGCACCTGAGGCTCTTTATCGCAAGGGTGATGACCTCCGCCACCTCCCCCGCGCCTATCTCGCCGAAGCACTCGAGACCCGTCTGCATGATCTCCTTAAAGGCGCCGTCCGCCGCGGGACGATAGACGTTCTCGCTGTAATATACCTTGCTGACCCCCTTGGGCTCGGCGTCGCATCCCTTGACGATGGACAGGGTCACGTCGGGCTTCAAAGCCATCAGCTTTCCGTTGGTGTCGGTGAAGGTCAAAACGTTGTCCGAAACGAGGAAGTCCTTGTTCTTTGCGTAGAAGTCGTACTCCTCGAATTTGCTCATGCGGTAATACTCGTATCCGTAGTCCGCATACAGCTCGCGGAGGGCAAAGACCGTCCTCTCGCCGCTTTCAAATACGCTTTCTCTCAGTCTCATTTCTTTTCCCCTTTGAAGAGGGCTATCGCCTTTTCGTAGCCGCCGTTGCCGTACATCAAGCAGCGATTGACGCGGCTGATGGTGGCGCTGCTCGCCCCGACCTCCGCCGCTACGCTCTGATAGTTCGCCCCATCCTTTAATAGGCGCGCCATATCAAAGCGCTGTGCCATGTCCTGAAGTTCCTTGATCGTGCATAGGTCGGAGAGGAAGTCATAGACGTCGTCCGCCGTGCCCATCTTCGCTATGACCTGCACCAAGTTTTCCACCGACTGATTTCTTATCTTATCCATAATTCCACCTCGGGAGTTTTGTATTCACATTTTAGCACGCTAAAGTGCCGAAGTCAAACGAATTGAACCTCTTTGTGATAACAAATAAAAACTTCCCGAGGAGGGGAAGTAAGGTGTAGAGCAGGTGAAGTTGTGCACTCTCCGCGCAGAGTGAAGTTTGCCTTCGGCAAGTGAAGTTGCTGCGCAGTGAAGTTATTCGCTTCGCTCATAGTGAAGTTGCTCGCAAAGCGAGCAGTTAAGGATGTAGGGATAGATTTTGCATTCTCTCCGCTCCCTAAATGAGGATATTTCGGAGCAACGCGACCCGCAATTCCGCATTCCGCATTCCGCATTGGATAAGGTTCCGAATTCCGCATTAAAAAAAGGCGGCGGAGGGTGGTGCAGAGACAAGGCGCAACGATAAAACCCCGCAGGCGCGTACTAACCGTACGTAACTGCGGGGTTTTTGAGTTGGAACACAGTATATGCGCCGCGATGCGCCGCCGCGTTTTATCGGTCGGAGAGGTGCAAAAGCACCACTCCCTGCTTCGCGCCGCAAACGGGGCAGATCTCGAAGGCTTCCTTCTCCGTCCATTCGTAGCCGCAGCCGCCGCACTTCCACTTGACCTTTTCGGGCTTTTTGTAGATGGTGCCTGATTTCATCTGCTCGTAGAGGTCGGTAAAGAGCTTTTTGTGGCAGGTCTCTATGCCGATGAGATTGCGGAAGAGCCCCGCGATGTCCTTGAAGCCCTCTTCCTCGGCGGTCTTCTGATATTCGGGATAGACCCTTTCCGCTTCGATGCCTTCATCCTCGGCGGCAAGGCGGAGGTTCTCGATGAGGTCCCACTTCTCCTTGAAGGGGTAGCCCGAGCACACCTCCACGTTGGCGATGGGCTTATCGGACGCGGACTCGAGATAGGTGTAGCACATCCTCGCGTGGTTAAATTCGTTGTAGACGATCTTGTCGATGACCTCCGCAAGGGCGGTATAGCCCTGCTGACGAGCGCCGTATTCGATAAATTCGTAGCGGGTACGCGCCATACATTCGCCCGCAAAGGCTTTGGCGAGGTTCAGATAGGTCTTGCTTTCGATGAGTTTCATAGTATTCCTCCTTTTGCGGGGAGTATTGCCGCGAAGGGGCGGGAATATACCTTTTTGGCGATTGACTATTCGCGGCGGGTGATATATAATAACACTGAGCCTCGCTACTGACGGATGAGTGGAACCGACCACGGGGAACGAGGCGGACACAGCCGACCGTCTGGGCATACTTTCGGATAGAAGTATGCCCTTTTTTATGGAGGAGATATGAACGAAATATCAACGGCAGCAGGGGCAGTACGCGGCAATCCTTATCCCGGCAGAGGCATCGTGGTGGGCGCGCCCGCAAGCGGCAATAAAGTCTTCTTTGCCTACTTCATCATGGGTAGGAGCGAGAACAGTCGCAACCGCGTCCTCGCCTTGGACGATGGCGCCTTGAAGACCCGCCCTTACGACGAAAGCAAGGTCAAGGACCCCAGCCTCATCATCTATAACGCCATGCGCCGCGTGGGGGACAAGGCGGTATTGACCAACGGCGACCAGACCGACACCGTGGTGGACGCTTTGACTGCGGGCAAGAGTTTTTTCGACGCTCTCCTTACCCGCACCTTTGAGCCCGACGCGCCAAACTACACCCCCCGCATCAGCGCCCTCATCGACCTAAGAAGCGGCGGGTACGATATGATTATCCTCCGAAGGAAGGAAGGCGGCGAATGCGAGCGCGGTGAATACTCCTACCCCCTCAAAGCGGGCTTCGGACGCATCCTCCACACTTACCAAGGGGACGGTGACCCCCTTCCCTCCTTTATGGGCGCGCCGCGAGAGGTCGCTGTCGAGGATGATCTCGACGCCTTTGCGAGCCATCTGTGGAACGCCTTGGACAAGGGAAACAAGATATCGCTCTTTGCCCGCGCCGTAGACTTGACGACGGGGGAAGAAAACACGCTGTTATATAACAAAAACGCGAGGTAATTATGAAAGAATTCGAGCTGAAATACGGCTGCAACCCCAATCAAAAGCCCGCCAAGATATTTATGACGGAGGGGGAACTCCCCATCACCGTGCTGAACGGCAGACCGGGCTACATCAACTTTCTCGACGCGCTGAACGGCTGGCAACTCGTCAGCGAGATAAAGGCGGCGACGGGACTCCCTGCGGCGGCGTCCTTCAAGCACGTATCCCCCACCTCGGCAGCGGTCGGAAGGGTGCTCCCCGAGAAGCTGAAAAAGGCTTGTTTCGTGGATGACCTCGCGGGATTGGACGACTCCCCCATCGCCTGCGCCTACGCCCGCGCCCGCGGCACCGACAGGATGTCCTCCTTCGGCGACTGGATCGCCCTCTCGGACGAATGCGACGAGGTGACGGCTGCTATCATCAAGCGCGAAGTGTCGGACGGCATCATCGCCCCCGCCTATACCCCGCGCGCCCTCGAAATATTAAAGGAGAAGAGAAAGGGGAATTACAACATTGTCAAGATCGACCCATCATACTCCCCCGCACCCATTGAAAGAAAGACAGTCTTCGGCGTGACCTTCGAGCAGGGGCGAAACGACCTACGGGTAGACGATAGCCTCCTCACCAACGTCGTGA
This sequence comes from Christensenella sp. UBA3798, assembly GCA_002368735.1. Taxonomy (GTDB): domain Bacteria; phylum Bacillota; class Clostridia; order Christensenellales; family CAG-1252; genus CAG-1252. Next base: position 1,020 of record DFEQ01000025.1, on the reverse strand, counting down.
CGAAGAACAAGGCGCTCCCCGACGACAAAAAGCTCGATATGCTCGTGGCGCTCATCACCCTCAAATACACCCAGTCCAATTCGGTGTGCTTTGCCTATGACGGACAAGCCATCGGCGTGGGCGCGGGGCAGCAGAGCCGCATCCATTGCACCCGTCTCGCCGCGGGGAAGGCGGACAACTGGTTCCTGCGCCAAACGGACAAGGTGCTCTCCCTCCCCCTCAAAGCGGAACTCTCCCGCCCCGACCGCAACAACGTCATCGACCTATACCTCTCGGAGGAAGAATCGGAATACCTCCTCGCGGACGGCACGTGGGAGCAGTATTTCTCCGTTAAGCCCGCCCCCTTCACCAAGGAGGAAAAGCGCGCCGTCCTCGGCGCCATATCGGGGGTGACCGTCGCGTCGGACGCCTTCTTCCCCTTCTCGGACAACCTCGAGCGCGCACGCCGCAGCGGCGTGACCTACGTGGTGCAGCCCGGCGGCTCGGTACGCGACGAAGAGGTCATCGCCACCGCCGACAAGTACGGCATGACGATGGTCTTCAACGGGGTGAGATTGTTTCACCATTGATACGACAACAGGACATCGTTGATTAGCGCCGCAGACACCCCAAGAAAGCGAGCGTTAAATTGCTTGAATGCACAGGGAGATGCTCCGCAGGTCAAAGGCTATAAAGGGGAAAAAGAAGCTGCGAGTTCTTTAAGAACTGTGAAAAAACATTATTGGTGCGTTTTTAACATTTCCACTTTTTAGTAGTGTCTTAGCTCCTACACGGCGAGACCGCACAGGAGGGGTGCAGATGCGAGGCTCTACGAAAAATCGCGCAGGCGCGTACTCCTTGTACGTAACTGCGCGATTTTGAGTTAAAAACTGCCGTTGGGATCCCCGAAGAATTGCAAATTCCGGAGCGGTGGTAACCAAAATTGAATTCTAAACCTATACGGTAAAAGGCAAAAACAATCAATACACAAACAACCGCATTATCACGCGAATGCGTGTATATCATCACGATGAAATCGTG
>DFEQ01000047.1 GCA_002368735.1 Christensenella sp. UBA3798 | reverse complement strand
TGGCGGAGAGTTAGGGATTTGAACCCTAGTTACCCTTGTGGGGTAAACACGATTTCCAATCGTGCGCCTTCGACCACTCAGCCAACTCTCCATTTGCCATATTCGGTTGTAGTCGAAACGTGCCGCGAGGGGGCGCGCTGTACGAAACGACTATCAAATTATAGTATATCCGCGGGCGGAATGCAAGTGAAAACCTCATAATTTGCAAAAATATTTCTCATCCGCGCTTCTTGCGGGACGGGAGGAGATATGCTATAATTCATTTGCGCCCATACGGCGCGAAAGGTGGGAGGAAATGAAAGTCGTATTTTTGTGTCACGGAAACATTTGTCGCTCGCCGATGGCGGAGTATATCTTCATCGACCTTGTGAAAAAGCAGGGGAGGGAAGTTGTTTTTGACATCTCCTCCGCCGCGGTGACCACCGAGGAGATAGGTAACGATGTCTATCCTCCCGCAAAGAGATGTCTCGCCGCGCACGGCGTCCCATGCCCGCCCCACGCGGCGCACCTCGTGACGAAGAGGGAGATAGAGGAGGCGGATATCCTCCTGTGTATGGATAATAGCAACCTCCGCCGCTTAAACGCCATTTCTCCCTTGGCAGTCCCTAAGGCGCACCTGCTCGGAGAGTACGGTCTCGGGGGCAAGGAGATAGAGGATCCGTGGTACACGGGGAACTTCGAGCGGGTATTCGAGGAGATAGACCTTTGTTGCCGCTCCTTCCTTCAACGCGCGCCGAAGGCGTGATTTTTTCCTGCGCGGCACCGAGATTTGCCAAATATATTTACTATTTCGCCAAAGTATGGTATAATTTACGAATGCGGAAGCAATATCTTGGATATGCGTCCCATCGCGGCGCTCTTCGACTCTATTAGGAGAAAGTAGTGAAAGACGGCATCATTTTTACCATTTTGCTCATCGTTTGGACGGTCATCAAGCTGGTCTTTAAACTGATCTGGGTCATCGTCAAGGTCTTGGCGACGCTCTTCCTCTTTTTCGGGCTGTATATCCCCCTCTTTTATTCCGTTTTCGGCATCGTACTGCTTGCCACCACGGACTTTACCCTCGGCGTGATGGGTACCGACCAGGTGCTATTCTATATCGGACTGGGGCTTTGCGGGGTGGCATCCATCATCATTACCATTCGCAACCTTATCGTACGGCCTTTCTCGGCCATCTTTGCCCCCTTCCTCGAATATCGTGACGACGTCAAGAAGGAGCGCGATAAGTTCCGCAAGGACGCGCCCGAGCAGGGCGCTTCGGACGGCGCGCGCGGCGCACCATACGAGCCCTATTACGGACAGAACGGATACGCGCCTTACGGAGACCCCTACGCGCCGCAGTATCCGCCGCAATACCCGCCGCAGTCAGCCTACCCCTATTCGCAGGATGGGCAGGCGCCATATTCTCCGCGCCATCCTTATGACGCGCGTCAGGACTACGCTCCGCGTGACGCATACGGCGCAGAGCCTCGTCCCACTCCTCCCACGCCCCCTTATTTCGGCAACGGGAATGGCACTGATCCCCTTCGATACGCAGGGGTGCAGGCGCCGACGCCCTCGGACGCCCGCCCCGACCCTTATATGCAGCAGCCCTACGCTTCGCCGCAGAGCCGCGGCTTTTCTCCCGCGCCCGAGCGCCCTCTCATTTATTACAGCAAGCGCCGTCCCGGGGTGCTCGTAAAGGAGTATTCCGACCGCTTTGAACTCTTTGACGAGTCGGACGGCACACGTCGCTATATCGGCACGGAATACAAGGACGAATAATATGTTTTTCAAGGGGGAACCTAGGGACACGGTACATAACTTCCCCGACCTTGAAAGGCAGGGGAAAGGGCGCATTTGGGAGCTTGATTTCCTGCGTGGTTTGATGATACTTTTGATGTGCATCGACCACTTTATGTACGACCTCGCCTTTGAGTTTTCCCGCGTTTGGATAGCGCAGGGTGGGGCAGCCGCCGCCGTGGCGAAATTCGCCAAGATGTGGTGGGACCACGGCGCCGGTTGGATAGGCGCCACCCGCGACGTCGTGCAGGTCATCGCGCTATGCGTCTTTTTCGGACTGTGCGGCGGTAGCACCATTTTCAGCCGCGACAATCTGACCCGCTCCATGAAGACCCTTCTTGCCGCCGCCGTCATCACGATAGGCACCTATCTCGCGGCGACCCTCGATATCATCGGTTCGTCTGATATCATCACTTTCGGCGTTCTTCACATGCTTTCCTTCGCCACCCTCATCGTTTCGGCGGTGTACGCGTTGACCCGCCTCTTTAAGAAACACGGCGACGTCATTTTCTTTATCCTTTCTTTGCTCTTGGCGGGCGGCATTTTCCTCGCCGACCACTTGATAAGCACGGGGGGCGTCACGCAGGATATCCGCTTGATGTTCCTGCACCGCGCTTTCAGCAAGGTCGCCTGGATGGGCGGCGACTACTTCCCCCTCATCCCCTATCTCGGCTATGCCTTCGCGGGCGCGGCTGTCGTCACCCTCTTCTACGGAGGAGGGCAGACGCTTTTCCCCAAACTCGACGGCGCTTGGAACAAGCCCTTCCGTTTCGTGGGCAAGCACACCTTATTTATCGTCATCGTGCACCAGGTAGTCAATATGCTGCTCCTCGCTTTGATCACCGCGGCTTTTGTGGATAGGGGGAATTTCGTTATCTTCTGATATCGCGCGCCCGCAATGCGCCCGCACAGAAAATATATCTTTTTCCATATCGGAATATCATATTATCGCTTGACAAAAAATTCGACGTAATGATATACTTCTACCCGTGAGCGAGCGCGAGAAGTTCTTTCGCTCGAAGCGCGATTTCCATCTTTTTGCAGGTAATACTTATGAAGATCGGTTTTGACAATGCACTGTACGTAAAGAAACAATCTCAAGCGATCATCGAGCGCATCAACAGCTTCGGCGGCAAGCTGTATCTTGAGTTCGGCGGCAAGCTTTTCGACGACTATCACGCTTCGCGTGTGTTGCCCGGTTTTGACGTCAATGCCAAGGTCAAACTTCTCCAAAAGCTCAAGGATAAGGCGGAGCTCATCATGGCTGTCAACGCCGCCGATCTGCAGAAGAATAAGATACGCGCCGATATGGGCATCGACTACGGCCACGACGTCATGCGCACGATAGATAATATCCGTGCCCTCGGCATCTTCGTGGGCAGCATCGTCATTACGCAGTACGAAGGTCAGCCCGCAGCCGACCTCTTCAAAAAGAAGCTTGAGCTCCGCGGCGAAAAGGTGTATATCCACACCCGCACCAAGGGCTATCCCACCGACGTCAACACCATCGTTTCGGACGAAGGCTACGGACAGAACCCCTATATCGAGACCCAGCGTCCCTTGATCGTGGTCACCGCGCCCGGCCCCGGCAGCGGCAAGATGGCTACCTGCCTCTGCCAGCTGTATCACGAGAGCAAGAGGGGGGTCAAGGCGGGATACGCGAAATTCGAGACCTTCCCGATATGGAACATTCCTCTGAAGCACCCCGTGAACGTTGCCTACGAGGCGGCGACCGCCGACCTCAACGACGTCAACATGATCGACCACTTCCACTTGGAAGCCTACGGCGTCAAGACGGTCAATTACAACCGCGACATCGAGGTCTTCCCCGTGGTGAAGGCGATCCTGACCCGCATCCTCGGCGAATGCAAATACCAATCCCCCACCGATATGGGCGTCAATATGGCGGGCTTCGGCATCGTCAACGACGAGGTTTGCCAGCAGGCGGCGAAGCAGGAGATCATACGCAGATATTATCAGACCCTATGCTACTACAAGCAGGGGCTTGCCGATATGGATACCATCAAGAGGCTTGAGATATTGATGTCGGAGCTCGGCATCGCCACCACCGACAGAAAGGTGGTAGCCCCCGCCCTCGAAAAGGCAAAGAAGTGCGGCAAGCAGGTTGTCTCCTTGGAGCTCCCCGACGGGAAGATCGTGACGGGCAAGACGACGGACGACCTCGAAGCGGCGTCCACCGCTCTCCTGAACGGCATCAAGGTGCTCGCGGGCATCGCCGACCCCATCAAGCTCATCGCCCCCGCGGTCATTCGCCCGATGGTCTCCTTGAAAAAGAAGACCTACAAGGAGATGCACTATCAGCTCAATCCTTCCGAAGTCCTGATGGCGCTCGTCGTCAGCCAGACCAACAACCACGCGGCGGAGCTTGCCGTGAAACACTTAAAAGACCTAAAGGGATGCGAAGCGCACTCTACCTGCATCCTGAGCGGGGCGGATGAAAAACTATTCAAGCGCCTCGGTATCAACCTGACTTGCGAGCCGGAATTCCCGGATGCAAACTTATACATGTAAAAAATCGATCGGAGGTACATATGTCAACATCATTTCTTGAAAAAGCGTTTGATTTTGAAGCACATTTCCCCGAGATGGGTATAATCGCTATGGCGGGCGCACAGGAGCTCGGCGAGCGCATTGACAACTATCTCGTGCAATGGTATAATGAGGAAGCGGCAAAGCACGGCAAGGCCTTCACGAAGAAGACTTTCCTTTTGGAGCACGGCTGTCTGCGTTTCACTTCCGGCGATGCGAAAGCGCTCATCAAGGAATCCGTCCGCGGTATGGATATCTTTATCATCTGCGACGTCGGTAATTACAGCATCCGCTACAATATGTACGGCATGAGCGTGCCGATGTCCCCCGACGACCACTACGCCGACCTCAAGAGGATCATCTCCGCCATCGGCGGCAAGGCGAACTCCATCACCGTCATGATGCCCATCCTCTACGGCGGCAGACAGCACAAGCGCAGCGCGCGCGAGTCGTTGGACTGCGCTATGATGCTGCAGGAGCTCGAGGCGCTCGGCGTTACCGAACTCATCACCTTCGACGCCCACGATCCCCGCGTGCAGAACGCCACGCCGCTGATGGGTTTCGATAACTTTATGCCTTCTTATCAGATCATCAAGGCTCTCCTCAAGCACTTTGACGACCTCAGATTGGATAAAGACCACTTTATGATCGTCAGCCCGGACGAAGGCGCGATGAATAGGAATACCTACTACGCCTCCATCCTCGGCTTGGACCTCGGTATGTTCTATAAGAGGCGCGACTACTCCACTGTCGTCAACGGCAGGAACCCCATCATCGCCCACGAGTATATCGGTGATTCCCCGATGGGTATGGACGTCTTCGTGGCGGACGACCTCATCGCGACGGGCGACAGCCTCATCAACCTTGCTTCGCACCTCAAGGAGAAGGGCGCGAACCGCATCTTCCTTTCCGCAACGTTCGGTCTCTTTACCGAAGGTATCGCCAAGTTCCGCGACGCCTACGAGAAAGGTCTCTTTGACGCGGTCATCACCACTAACTTGACTTACGTCCCCGAAGAGCTCAGGGCAGAACCTTGGTTCATCGAGGCGAATATGGCAAAGTACGGCGCCTACATCATCAGCGCCACCCACCAAAAGTGCTCGGTGAGCAAGCTTTTGGACCCCCACGACAAGATAGCGGAGCTCGTGGAGAAATACAGGAACCGCTAAGGAGATTTTTATGATAATTACACCGCTTGGGCATTCGTGCTTCCTACTCGAAGAGAGCACCGGGACAAGGGTCATCACCGACCCATACTCAAGTGATATAGGCATCACGCTCCCTCCCGTCTCGGCAGACGTCGTGACGGTGAGTCACTCACATTACGATCACAATAACGTCAAAGCCGTCCTGGGTGACCCCATGGTCATCGACAAGCCGGGCATGCACGACGTCAAAGGTGTGCAGATCTTCGGTCTCAATACCTATCACGACGAGCATAACGGCGCCAAGAGAGGCAGCAACGTCATTTTCAACATTCGCATGGACGGCGTCAACGTATGCCATCTCGGCGACATAGGACACGGCCCCTCCCCCATGATGATAGAGGCTATCGGTCCGGTGGATATCTTATTGATACCCGTCGGCGGCACCTATACCATCGACGCGGAGGTCGCCAAGGAATACGTAGACCGCTTGATGCCCAGCGTGGTCATCCCCATGCATTTTAAGACCGACGACGTCAATATCGACATCGAAGGGGTGGATACTTTCCTTGATTATTTTGACAAAGACGATATCGAGGTGATAAAGGACGGCAAGGCGGAGTTCGATAGGTCCGACTTTGACGACGATTATACCACGAAAGTTCTTTGTTTTGAAAACAATTGACGTATTGCGTCAATACTTATATCCACAGGGGTAATATTCGCGTGGCAGGCGCCGCGCGGACGTTTGCGGCGAATACTTTCGCTCGAAACAGAATATAAATACAGTATCATTATTTTGCAAGTTTTTTTGCGATTTTTTTCGGAGGTTTTATGGCAATTACGGTTGAACTGAAAGAGATCACCAGAGATTATCTCGACGCGTGCGGCATCCACGAGATCCGTGAATACGCCCGTTCGGTGGGCGTACAGCATCCCACCGCCTTGAAGAAGCAGGAGCTCATCGACGCCATCCTCGACATTCGCGACGGCAAGGTGGAGCCTCAAAAGGGCAAAAAGGCGGGGCGTCCCCCGAAGACGGCTACTCCCGCGCAATGCGTCGAGGTCACGCCGCCTGTCGAGCCGCAGGAGGAGAGGAAGGGGGGATTTACCCGCAGCTATATCCCGCAGCAGAGAAGGTCGGGTGACGGCAGACGCCGCTTTGGCGACGCCGAGCGCCCCTCTTACGACGGGAATACAGACGTTCGCTTTGAGCGCAAGGCGGTGAATTCCACCGAGACCTTCGCCGAGGGGGAGGATAAGTCCAATTTGCTCGGATGCGAAGTGCGTTCGGGCATCCTCGAAGTATTGCCCGACGGTTACGGCTTCCTGCGTGCCAGCAACTTCCGCAACAGCTCCAAGGACAGTTACGTTCCCACCCAAAAGATCAAGAGGAGCGGGCTGCGCCCCGGTGACTATGTGACGGCGTATTGCCGCGCCACGACGGAGGGCAAGCCTCCCGCAGTGGAAGCCATCATCGAGGTCAACCACAAGAGCGTGGAGAGCGCTTTCAACCGCCCCCGCTTTGACGACCTGACTCCCATCTTCCCCAACGAAAGGCTTCGCTTGGAGATCCCCGGCAAGAGGAACGAACTGGCGGCGAGGGCTATTGACCTCATCGCTCCTATCGGCAAGGGACAGCGCGCGATGGTGGTATCGCCGCCTAAGGCAGGTAAGACCACCCTCCTCAAGATGATCGCCAATTCCATTGCGGAGAATTCCCCCGAGGTCAAGCTCATGGTGCTTCTCATCGACGAACGCCCCGAAGAAGTCACCGATATGCAGCGCAGCATCAAGGGCGAGGTCATCTACAGCACCTTCGACGAGGAGAGCGATAACCACATCAAGGTGGCGGAGCTCGTCCTCAATCGCGCCAAGAGGCTGGTGGAAGAGGGCGAGGACGTCGTCATCCTCCTCGACAGCTTGACGCGTATGGCAAGGGCGAATAACGTCATCGTGCCCTCGAGCGGCAAGACGCTTTCGGGCGGCGTGGACCCCGTGGCGCTCTATTTCCCCAAGAGATTCTTCGGCGCGGCGCGTAATATCGAGAACGGCGGCAGCCTGACCATCATCGCCACCGCCCTCGTGGATACCGGTAGCCGCATGGACGACGTGGTCTATGAAGAATTTAAAGGCACCGGCAATATGGAAATACACCTTGACAGGCGCCTTACCGAGAAGCGCATCTTCCCGGCGATAGACCTCAATAGGAGTGGCACCAGAAGGGAGGAACTCCTCCTCTCGCAAAAGGAGCTCGAGGGCGCATACCTCATACGCAAACTCCTGTCCGCAGGGGATAATCAAGAGGCGGCGGAGGGCATCATCGCCCTGATGCAGAAGACCGCGAACAACGAGGAGCTCATCAAGCAGCTCAACCTGCAAGTCCTCGCGATGCAAAAGAACGGCTTTAGAATGTAACGCACGATACTCTTTTATGAATACAGCCCACTGCGCTTTTGGTAAATAAGTACAGTGGGCTTTTTTATTATACTATTCAACCATTTCGCTTATAGAGAGTACGTCGGATCGTCATCGGGATAACTATGCCGCGCCATCTGCGCCGCCGCCCTTTTTTGACAGATTGTCGGGAAAGCGAGGTTTAAAGGGCGAAAAACCCGTCTATACTCCTTAGCGGTTCGGCAAACGTGCCGAGTCGGGAGGTAATATGGAAAGAGAATGTAATTCGTTCAAAAAGTATTTTGCCGAGATGATCGGCACGATGACCCTCGTCCTTTTCGGGTGCGGCGTGGCGGTGTATACAGGGGCAAGTCTCGTGCCCACAGCGCTTGCCTTCGGGCTGTCGCTCATCGCGATGTCCTTCGTGATCGGGCAGGTCTCGGGCTGCCACCTCAATCCGGCGGTGTCGCTGGCGCTCTTTATCAATAAGCGCCTCAGCTTTAAGGATCTCATCGGCTATATGGTCGCGCAGTTCATCGGGGCGACGGTCGCCTGCTTGGAGCTCATGCTGATATTCGGCATGGACCAAAGCTACGGCGCTAACGTCATGCAGCCCGCGATCACGGCGGTACACTCCGACGCGGTATCCATCGTCGTGGCTATCGTGGCGGAAGTCATCATGACATTCGTCTTCGTGGTGTCCTTGCTCGGCGTGACGGCAAAGACCGAGAATAAAGGCTTCATCGGTGTGGTCTGCGGCTTGACCTTGACCCTCGTGCACCTGCTCGGCATCGGGGTGACGGGGACGTCGGTGAACCCCGCCCGCTCCTTGTTCCCCGCCTTCTTTGCAGGCGGCGAAGCGCTGAGGCAGTCTTGGATCTTCGTGGTCGGTCCCTTCGTGGGAGCCATCCTCGCGGCGCTATGCTTCAAGATACTGGACAACACCCCCAAGCACGAGGTCGAAAGCAGAATGTCTGCTTGACGCTGAAATATCGGCATGGCTCCACGCTTCGAGCGTGGAGCTATTTTTGTATATAGGTTGTGATGCGATCACTATGTATGTTATACTTACAATATGAAGAAATGGCTGAAGATCACGATCATTATCGCGTCCGTCGTCCTCGTGGCGGTGGCGGCTTTTCTTTTGGTTTGGTTCCTGTACGTTGTACCCCACCGTGAAAGTGAGCAAAACGCGGCGCGGATACGAGCGTATCGCGAGGCGAAGTTCGATAGATATCGGGAGGAGAACGCCTCTCTCTCGAGCGCGGAAGACTATGTCCTCTTTCTCGGCGACAGCTTGACGGACGGATGCGATTTGCACGACTATTACCCCGAGTATACTACCCTCAACCGCGGCATCGGCGGGGATAGGACCTACGACGTCCTAAATAGGATGCAGGTCTCGGTCTACGACGCCAAGCCTGCTGTCGTTGTCTTGCTCATCGGCGGGAACAACGTGCTCGCAGGCGAGGACCTTCACAAGACCGCGGCGGAATATGAGGAAATATTGAAAGGGATAGAGGAGCATCTCCCCGAAACGAAGGTCGTGGTGCTCTCTTTGACCTCGATGGGCGGGAAGTGCGCGGTGAAAAACCCCGAAGCGGCACTTCTCAATTACAAGATAAAAGATATCGCGGATAGTTACGGGCACACGTTCGTGGACGTATTCACTCCTCTCTTCGATGCCGAAACGATGGAGATACGCGCCGAATATACCGTAGACGGCGCACACCTGACAGACGAGGGATATCGCGTGTTATCTGCGGTCGTCAAGCCCGCGATCAAGGCTGCATTGTCAGAATAAAAGGAGAAAAATATGAAATACGAGATCATCGATTGGGTGGGAGGCTACGATTCCGTCCCTCCCGAGGGAGAAGTGACCTTTGCCAAGAGGAACCGCTTGATCGACGAGATCAGACGCGAAGGATACCTTTTTTCGGGCGAGGATCATCAGGACGAATACCCCTGTGTTCCCGTCTTTAACGACGGCACGCGCTACGAGACCTCCCGCCGCGGATGGGGACGCATTATGGCGGAAGCCTATCATCGCTACGGACTGTACGATTACAGCCTCTTTACCGAGAATTTCTCCATTCCTCCGGAGGAGCGTTGTTATCCGTTCGCGCAGACCGTCACGCCGACCGACGAGGACTGGGCTGTCTTTGAAGCCGCCGATTACGACGGACCCGACCCCTTCGATATGGCGATGGAGAGATACAATAAGACCATGGAAGCCCTTTCGCGCGGCGAGGATGTACTCTATCCCGGCGCCGTCCCCCGCGAGGAGCTTGCCGAGCAGTTCGATATCGAAGCGAATAGCAAAGGCGAATTCGACGAGTTCGCTCGCAAGAGTGAAGTGGTATTCACAGTGCCCGAAAACTCGGAGCTATGCCGCTCCCTCCGCTATCTGGACAAAGGGGACACCATCAATATCCAATATAACGGGCTGTCGCGCGTCAGGCGGGTCGCGGACGTGGACTACAGGAAGATATATACCCAAGAGGACGCCGACAGATACAAGGAGATAGCCGCAACCGATTTAAAAGAGGCGGAGGCTGACTGGCTTACCCTCCCCATCCGCATCACCATTAAGTGCGAATAAGTATTACGAAATAATGATCACGATAAAAGGAAAACATAATACGGCGCTGTGCTTTACAGAGGATATCGATGAGGAAGCGCGCGAACAGATCCGGCGTCTCGCCTCCGACCCTGCCTATGCGGGGTGCAAGATACGCATCATGCCCGACGTCCACGCGGGGAAGGGATGCACCATCGGGACCACGATGACCATTCTGGACAAGGTGGCGCCCTCTCTCGTCGGCGTGGATATCGGATGCGGTATGTATACCGTCCGACTGGGGAAGGCGGATATCTCGCTCAAGGAATTCGACCGCGCGGCGCATGCCCTTCCGAGCGGACACGGCACTTGGAGCGAGGCAAAGAACGCCTTTGACTTCACACGCCTGCGTTGCTACAGGGATATCAAGAAGATCGGGGCGGCGGCGTGCAGCCTCGGCACCCTCGGGGGTGGCAATCACTTTATCGAACTGGACGTGGACGATGAGGGCGAAAAATACCTCGTCGTGCATTCGGGCAGCCGCTTTCTCGGCGCACAGGTGGCGGAGCACTATATGGACGTGGCGGCGGCGCTCGCTGCGGATAGAGACGGCTACATCTTAGAGAGGGAGGAACTCACTCGCACATATAAGAGTGAAGGGCGCGAGAAGGAATTGCAGTCCGCTCTTCGCCGGCTCGAAGGGGAATTTCAAACGAGAAAGAACGCCGTCAATCGCGAGCGCAGCGTGCTCTTCGGACAGGCGCTTGAAGACTACCTCGCGGACGTTGACGTAACGGTAGAGTTTGCGCGGCTCAATCGCGAGATAATGGCAAACTTCCTGCTTTCCTCCGTCGGCGTCAGTGCGCTCGAGGCATTCCACACCATACACAATTACATCGACGTGGAAAAGAGGATCCTCCGCAAAGGGGCTATCTCGGCAAAGAAGGGGGAGCGCATCTTGATACCCATCAATATGCACGACGGCAGTTTGCTGTGCGTGGGCAAGGGCAACGAGGATTGGAACTGCTCGGCGCCGCACGGGGCGGGGCGCTCGATGTCGCGTGCCGAAGCGCGCCACCGCATTACGTTGGAGGAATACGCCAAATCGATGGAAGGCATCTATACGACCACGGTGGCGATGAACACCATAGACGAATCCCCGATGGCGTATAAGAATATGCGCGATATCATGAGGAATATCCGTCCGACTTGCTCTATCGAAAAGCGCCTGACCCCCATCTACAACTTCAAGGCAGGGTCGTGACCTCCTAGGGACTATCTAGGGACAAAGCTCGCTTGGAAAGGGCTACTCTTTCTCAATTCGAGAAAGGCGATAAGACGCGCCGCAATATGCGCAATACAATATAAGGAGATAACATTATGGACCTCATCGAGAGTTTTTCCGTTGACCACACCGCCATCGTCCCCGGCATTTTCGTGAGCCGCAAGGACAACGTGGGCGAAGGCGTAGTGACCACCTACGACGTCAGGCTGAAGCGCCCCAACGTAGAGCCCGCCATCGACGTTGCTGCGATGCATACCTTGGAGCACGTCATCGCCACCTATTTAAGGAACGACCCCGTTTGGAAAGGGGAGATCGTCTATTGGGGGCCGATGGGATGCTTGACGGGTTTCTACCTCATTATGAAGGGTAGCCGCCGGCCAAAGGAGATATATCCCCTGCTGCTCGCCGCGTTTCGCTCGGTCGCGGATGCAAAGGAGGTCCCCGGCGCCACCGCCGAGAGCTGCGGCAATTATCTCCTGCACGACCTCGCACTTGCCAAGACGTATGCCGCCGAGTTCGCTCGTTATTTGGAGTCGCACGCGGACGACGACGATATCTTCGTCTATCCCCATACCGAGCGCATCGTCACTCCGAACGGCAAAAAGTTCTTTGATTCCTGATCGATTTATCGATTCAATAGTTTAATTCCAAAAAAAGCCCGACTGGGAAAATTGAACGAGAACGGGCAAAGGATCAATGTGACGATTCGATTTGAAAAGAATGGACGGAGTATCCGTTTTGATTCGGGTTGGATGGTGAGACCGTTTGGAAAGTTGACTATCAATACGCCACTGGCAGATTAAAGGAGAACTATGAAATATCTTGATTTAGTAGAATTGATAAAAGAAAAACCTTCCTATAGTAAGGCAGGCGTTAAAGTCGGAGATTTTGGTGCGATTATGAGCGAAACGCCGATCGACGGGAACTGGCAGGTTGTTTTTTCCGAGTTTTATACGGGGCGTGATATAGCCGACATTTTAGTCGCAGAGGAAGACCTTCGCGTACATGAAGCTGTTCCCAAAGATCGTTATCCGAAGAAATAAATCAATTGACCATAGCAAAAAACAAAAACGAACCTCAAGTACCCCTTGGGGTTCGTTTTTGTCTCTAATGGCGGAGAGATAGGGATTTGCTCTTGCAATGCTCAAGGCATTCCGTTTCGTTTGGTTTTTGCCTTTCGCATTGCGGCGGGCGCTAAGGCTTCGCCTACGCGGACCTGCGCTTTGCTTCGGTACAGCCGCTAAAAACGCGCCAAGTCAAGGCGCCTTTTCTTAACGCTCTCGTTCAAACCCCTAACGCAAAGTGAGCGTTAAAAAAGTCAGATAAATCCGACTTTTTACCTTGCTGGCGGAGAGATAGGGCGCGACGCGTATAGCCGACAGCACGGTGCGCTGTCGGTAGCCAAAGCGCGCGCAGAAGCTATGCTTCAAGCGTTTGAACCTTTATGTGAAAATCCCGTCGCAGATAAATAAAAGGACCTAAACGGGTTCGTTTTAGGTCCCTTTTGGCGGAGAGTGTGAATGTCAATTTGAACTTTTTTCACTTGCGAACTTGTTTTTTATTTATAAACCGCTAACTAATCGTTAAGATTTATGGATTCTATAAGTTTTCAGCGATAGTTTTTCCCCGTTGACTTCCGATTTTCTCCGTGCTACGATAAGCCACAACGGAAGGCAAATAAATCGGAGGGATTCCATCTTTATAGAAAAAGTATTCTCCATCACAACAATGGGAAGAAGTTTCAATATATGAAAAAATCCGAGCAATCGCTTGCCCGGATTTCCGTTTCTTTTCGTATTCATCTTTCTATCCTAACGCCGAAATAGTCGTTAGAAAAGAATAATACGAACTCCGAATTATCGTCGGTGTCCGTATTATTCCTGTTTGGTGTCAATAGCTGCAATAGGTACGAACCTTGATTAGAAGAAGAGACGAGTTTGGTCGACGTCAATTTGCTTTTATATATTAGTCGTTGCGGTCGGTTGATTCGCGTAGAATCATTTCGGTGCGAAGAGTTACCATTCTCGATGGGATATTTGGATTTTCGATTCTTTGGACAAGAGTTCGTATCATTTCTCTCCCCAGAAATTCCTTATCTATGGAAAAAGACGTAATATTTGGCGACAAGGCGGTGGCTTCCGGAATGTTGTCAAAGCCGATAATCATAACGTCGTTGGGAACCTTTATATTTAATGACGACAATGCATGACAGACGTTTCTGGCGACGAAGTCGTTGCAACAAACAAAACAATCGGGAATACGCCTTAGTTTAAGTATTTCGGTTTTAATCGCTTCGGGGTTGCCGTAGGGGAAACTTTCGTCGTTACATAGAATATCGCTTGCGACAGTGTGTTTATCCGAAAAAGACATAATACCCATACGCATGCCAATATATCTTGCGTAAAAGCTAAGGCAATGTTTTCTGTCTCCGACGAAAGTAAAATGTTCGGTTTTGTACTTATTATGAAGTAGGTTAACGATTTCCGAAACCGCACTTTTGTCGTTTGTGCGTATAATATCGATTTTAGTTGCTGATTTGACGTTGTCGGCGGAAAAGTCGTAGAAACAAATAGGCAATCCCAGATTAACCAATTTCGCAATGAAGTTTTTATCAAAACACTCAATTGCGACGATACCGTCGGCACGCAATTTCTTAACGTGTTCGGAAAGGTGTGCGAAAGGGCTGGTCGATACGTTATAAGTCAGTTGAAAGAGATCGTAATTGTTTTCGTAGCAAGAGTTTTCAATGCCTTTGACAAGCGGAATAAAATAATTGATATTGCTAAGCGGTTTTCCAGAAACGAGAAGTATTTTGTATTTCTTTTTGCCTAACGCTATATGAGTTAGGTTCATTGACTTATAGTTAAGTTCCTGCGCCTTTTTAAGAACGCGTTCCCTTGTCGATTCGGGCACGTACTGACCGTTAAGCGCCTTCGCAACTGTGTTGCGCGATAAATCGAGCTGTTCTGCTATGCTCTTAATAGTGACCGCCTTTCTCATAAAAATACCCCCATTCATTATATTACACTTAAATGATCAAGTCAAGTATGCAAATGCAAAAAATACTAATTGTATATAATTTGCAAATGCATAAAAAGTTTTTTTTGTATTGACCTAGAATTCTGTAAAAGTTAAAATGAAGTTGCCTGTTTTTGCCGATAAACAAAAATTTTATTCGGTAAAACTAAAATTATTTTGGAGAGGATATATGAAAAAGATCCTAATTGAACTTTTTACGGCAGTGATGGCGGCTTGTATGCTTTTGGGGCTGATTGCTTGTGACGGCAAAGGTGTTCCGGAGCACGATCACGTATGGGATAGCGGAACGGTAACAAAAGAAGCAACGTGTTTTTCGGAAGGAACGATGACTTACGCTTGTACGGTAGAAGGATGTGATCAGACTAAAACGTCGCCGATAGGCATGATTGCGCACAGTTGGAATGACGGCGAAGTAACCACTGATCCTACTTGCACTACTACCGGCACGACGACTTACACTTGTACAAGAGAAGGTTGCGGACATACTAAGGAAGAACCTATTGCAAAGATAGCGCACACTTATAATGCAGGCGAGGTAGTTAAAATTGCCGATTTCTTGACAGCAGGGGAAAAGGAATTTACCTGTACTGTTTGTGGCGACAAGAAGAGAGAAGCGATACCGGCGCATACTGATTTTGCGGAACAGTTCTCAGTAGAAAACAGCGGTTGGATATACGGCTATGCTTCGGCATTTGACAAACAGAGCGGCACACTTACGTTTGTCCGTATTCAAACAGCCGAAGGAGGTGTTTATAAAGCAGAAGGCGTTGAACTTTCTAAAGGTCAGGTTAAGTCGTCTAACAACGCAGTGGTAGCGTATAAATTTTTGCAAGATCTTACCCAAAAGACCAAAGCGAACGTTGAAATAAGTTTCAAAGGAACGGAAAGCGATACCGTATTGAACGCTTACATAATCGTCGGCGAAGAAGTTATAGCGCTTAATCCTAACGGCGAATCAGAATGGAGTTATTCTAGCGAAAATGCGTTCGAAGTTAATAAAAACGATATAATACATATAGTATTTGAAAATGCGGGAACGGGCGAGCCCGAAGGCGCATTGTCCGTCAGCATAAGCGCAAAATGTTTACACTTATATAACGGCGGTGAAGTTATTAAAGGTTCTAAATGTAACGAAGAAGGCGAAAAAGAATACACGTGTATAGTTTGCGGTGAAAAATATATTGAAGCAATCGCAATGAGCGATCACGACTTTGACGATGGTGTAATTACGACTAAGCCTACAACCACACAAGTCGGCGAAAAGACTTACACCTGTAAGAACGGTTGCGGCACGACGAGAACGGAAATATTACCTACAACCGTATACAGCGGAGCGAACTATACCGAAGATTTCAAACTTTCGGCACAAGACTGTTGGGAATACGGTTATACTACCGACTTTAACTTCGGCGACAACACCTTTACGTTTAACGCATTAAGTGCCGGCGAGTTCGCTTGGCTTGACAGCGGAAGCGAAATAGAACTCAAAGCCGACTGGATAAAGAACGAACGCGGCGGAGCGAATGCGGTTATCACGTATGTTATGCCCAGAACGAACACGGTAAATATTTCGGTTGCGTTCAGCGGTTCCGAAGAAGTTACGAGAATAACCGGTAGATTGCATATATTAAAAGCAGACGGCACGGTTCAACTTTGCGACTTTATAAGCGGTATTGAAAGCAGTACCTGGACGTATGACAAAACCGTAACTGTTGAAGAAGGCAGCAGAATATCCGTCATTTTCTTTAACGAAGGATCGGCCGGCTACTATCACGGGCACTTCTCAATGAGTATCGAAAGAGTTATCAACTACTTTGACGATTTCTCAACCGGCG
>DFEQ01000057.1 GCA_002368735.1 Christensenella sp. UBA3798 | reverse complement strand
GAGCAGATGTTGATGATCTTGCCGTGACCCTTCTTGATCATGGAAGGAATGACTGCCTTAGACACGATGAAGGGAGCGTTGAGGTCCACGTCGATGACCTGACGGAACTCCGCCGCGGTCATATCGCACATCGGGATCCTCTTGATGATGCCGGCGTTGTTGACCAAAATGTCGATGACGCCGACCTCCTTCTCGATGGTGGCGACGAGATTATTCACCGCCTCCTCGTTGGTGACGTCGCAGACATAGCCGTGCGCCTTGATGCCGAGCTCGGCGTAGGCGGCGATGCCCTTGTCCACGAGCTCCTGCTTGATATCGTTAAAGACGATGGTCGCGCCCGCCTTGGCGTATGCGGTGGCGATAGCGAAGCCGATGCCGTAGCTTGCACCGGTCACGAGAGCAACTTTCCCTTCCAGACTGAACATATTCTTATCCATACTCTATCCTCCGATAAATTCTGTCTATTTTTCAAGGCGGGAGCCCCGCCTCGATCCGTAACGTACTGATTATAACATATTTTTCACAAAAAATATATCGCTGACGAAATAATTTTTGGGCTTTCCCCGTTTTTCAGTCTTCCAGCAGGGAGATGTAGATGTCATACACGGCGTTTGCCACCTCCTCGTCGTCTTCGAGAAGGAGATTCTCCTCGTCGCCATCCTGCACGTAGCGGAAGATCATACACTCATCCTCCCCAATGCCGTCGATGGGGGAAAGATTGTGCATCACGACGTAGACGCATTCTTGATAAGGGATATAAGCGATCTGCTCAAACTCGATGGGGCCGTCCGCGCTGTCCAAAACGATGGGCTCCTTATCGTCGGGGTCGAGGATCCTATTCAAAAGAGGAGTCTCGCCCTCGTAGATGGTAACAAATCCGCCCTTATTCGTATCTTTCGGTGTTTTCATAGCTTTTTTCCTCCTTTGGGATAGCGATCATTCGCCTCCCATCATAATGTGCATATTGCGTATCGTGGGGTCCTTTATCTTGCCCGTCACGCAGTAAGCCGGCGAATCGAGGTGCAGTCCGTCGTAGTCCGTGAGCCCCTGTCTGCGCAGCTCCTCCACGATAGCGCCGTTGACGCGGCGGATGCGGCTCCTCTTCTCCGCCGCGTCGCTCGCGCCGTTCCCCGTGGTCAGGAGGCTCTCGAGGTCCTCGTGCAGGGCGGCGAAGGTCGCGCTCTCGTTCAAGGCGCGGAACTGCCACTTATAGAAGGGCTTGTACTTTCTATCCAAAAGGAAGATCGCGGACAAGACCTCTTTGACGTATTCGTATATCGCGAGCTGCGCGCCCGCGCCGTCGCCGCGAGAGATAAGCCGCTCGTAATTGTGCTCCGACGCCTGCTCGGCAAGGGACAATGCCGCCGCGAGCTTTTTCAAGCGCACGTCCTCGGGGTAGTAGGCAAGTTTTTTCCGAACGTCGGTGACCAAACCGAGGTCGTCGCGGAAGATCTTGCCGTTCGTCGCTTCGAGGAGATAGTGCTCGGGGATAGAAAGCCACCTGTCCAAGGAGAGCTCCCCTTCGGGGTCCCCCACCTTGGAGCGGAAGAAGTCCGCCGCGCGGATAACGCCGTGCCTGCCCGTATCAAAGGAGACGTCCTTATTACGGCGAAGCCCCATAAACTCGTCGGGGAGCTTGTCGTAGGCGCGCTCCAAGCGGAAGGCGAGGCGACGATCCACCACCTCTTCGGGCGGGAGAAAGATGATGAAGCCCGGCTCGAAATCGTGATCGCGCGATACTTCGTCGTCGTATCCCATACATTCCGAACCGCTGCCGCAAAGCCCTACCGCGACGATACCCGCCAGCTCGGGAAACTGCTCCTTGATCATGGGCGCGCCGCATTCCAGATAGTATTTTTCGGCGATCTCTAATCCTTTCATCTATTGCCTCCGTATATCCTCTCCGCTTCCGCCTTGAGCTCCGCCTCTACCCCGAACCAGCCGTAATAGCCGAAGACGGGGGCGCACTTCTCCGCCACGAAGGCGTAGTTGCCGTCCTTGCGGAGACCCTCTTTCTTTAGGAGCTTTTCGGCGCGGTCAAGGTGCGTTTCTATCTCCGCTTCCGCCTTCTCTAAGCCGTACTGCGCCTCGGCGAGAGATGCGAGGTTGAGCTCGGTGATCGCCGCTTCGGGCTCGTTGCCGTCGCTCTTCAAGACGATATCGAGCGCCTTTAAGTACAAGTCGCGCGCTTCGTCAAAGCGGGCAAGGTCCACGAGGGCAAGGGCGAAATTATTGTACAAGCCCGCGACGCGGCTGTCCGCGGGGTCGAGCTTCTCTTCGTATATCTTCCTCGCCTCGGTAAAGAGGGGTATCCCCTTTTCGGGCGTACCAAAGGCTTTATACACCGTGGCGGCGTTGAGATAGGCGGTCGCCGCACCCACGCTCCCCGCGATGTCGATGAGATCGACGTATCCGACCGCCTTTTCGGCGTAGAAGACAGCTTCCTCACGGCGTCCCAGTTTGCGGTAAAGCCCCATGAGTTCCTCCGCGAGGGAGAATTCGCCGCGAAGGTCGTTTCCCATCTTTGCCTCCGCCTCCCAATACTTCAGGTGGCGCTCGGCGCCTGCGTAATCGTTCTTGCCGAGGTATTCGTCCAGCTTGGCGATGACGCGCGGCACGTCGATGGGCTTCACGTTATCCGTCTTATAAGCGTCCACGCAAAAAGGGCATTGCGGATCGGTGTAATCGGTGACCTCCATTTCGGGAGCCGCTTTTTTCTCTTCGTTCATATCTACTCTCCTTTGGTGATCTCGGACAGGATATATCGTGCGTAAAGTTCTGCGACGTTCACCCCCGTCACATCTTCGATGGCGCGGAAGTGCGCGTTGGAATTGACCTCGGCGACGAGATGCTTTTCGCCGTCGAAGAGAAGGTCCACCCCCGCGTATTCCAAGCCGAGGATGCGGGAGGCTTTTTCCGCGAGGAAACGGATTCCCTCGGTCAGTTCCACCCGTTCCCCCACGCCGCCGAGGGCGATGTTGGCGCGGAATTCCCCTTTCGCCGTAGCGCACCTTTTCATCGCGGCGACAGCCTTTCCGCCGATAACTATCACGCGGATATCCGTCTTGCCACACTCGATATACTTTTGGTAGAGGTGCGGCTCGGGAAGGAGGCGGGCGCGCAGCACCGCCAGTTCCTTGCGGTCTTTTGCGAGATAGACTTCCCTGCCGAAGGCGCCGAAGCACTTCTTGACCACGACGGGATAGCCGAGGGCTCCCTCTATCTTATCAAGGAAGGACGCCTCGTCTTCCCCCGCGAAATAGAGGGGGGAGGAGATGGTCTCGGGTTGCGGGAGGGCGGATAGCGCGATATGGGTCAGCATCTTGTCATCCGACAGCCGGACGCTCTCCGCGCTGTTGAAAAGGCGCACCCCTTTTGCCTCCAATAGGCGGGCAAGGTGGTCGTCCTTGTCGAGGAAGACGGCGAAGTCGAAGGGAAACTCCCCTTTTACGCCCTTCTCCCCCACGAAAAGATCCACTTCGCTCGCACGAAGAAATCGCATGGGAACGCCGAGGTCGGAGAGGGCGTTCAATATTTTTATCGCCCCTTCGTCGCCCCCGCGCCAGTAGGCGTTGACTATGACCGCGCCTTTACGACTCGATGTCATAGGGGGTGACCTGGTAAACGTAATAGTTCAGCCAGTTGTAAAAGATCAGGTTCGCCGCGCTCTTCCAGCTCATATTGACGGCGTCGCCCCGCTCGGTGTAATAGTTGACGGGCGCCTCGATGGGCTCGCCCTTGTCGAGGTCGCGATGATACTCCTTGTGCAGGGTGTCGCGGTCGTACTCCGAGTGCCCCGTCAGGAATATCTTCTTATCGTCGCGGCTCTTAATGATGGAGACGCCGCACTCCTTGCCGCAGGCAAGCACCGAAAGTTCAGGATGATTCAAGACCGCCTTTTGGTCTATCTCGGTGTAGCGGCTCATCGGGATATTAAAGACGTCGTCCATCCCCTTGAGGAGAGGATCGAAGGGAGCCACCGCGTTATTTTCATAGATGCCGAAGAGCTTTTTGGGCAGGAGATATTTCTTTATCCCATAGTGGTAATACAGCCCCGCCTGCGCCCCCCAGCAGATAAAGAGGGTGGAGGTGACTGCCTTTTCCGCCCAATCCATGATGTCGGTCAGTTCCTTCCAATACTTGACCTCCTCAAACTCCAAGGTCTCCACGGGGGCGCCCGTGATGATAAGGCCGTCGAAGCGCTTCTCCTTTATCTCGTCAAAGGTCTTGTAGAAGCGGGTCAAGTGACTTCCCGACACGTGGGTCGGGGTGTAGCTATCTGTCTTGATCAAGGTCACCTTGACCTGCAAAGGAGAATTACTGACCAAACGCAGAAGTTGCGTCTCGGTCTCTATCTTTGTGGGCATGAGATTGACGATCGCAAGTTCTATCGGGCGGATATCCTGCGTTTCGGCGCGGACGTCCCCCATGACGAAGATGTTTTCTTCGGACAGTATCTTATAGGCAGGCAGCGCCTTGGGGATGACGATGGGCATTGTATACTCCTTCTTGTTACTTAGCAAGCGACTGCTCGATGTCGGCGTAGATGTCCTCCGCGGCTTCCAAGCCCACGGAAAGGCGGATAAAATCGTCGCTGATGCCGCAGTCGATGAGCTCCTGATCGGAGAGCTGACGATGGGTGGTGGACGCCGGATGCAACACGCAGGTTCGGCTATCCGCGATGTGGGTGAGTTGGCGGATGAAAGAGAGGTTACGGATAAAGTCCGCCGCCTTGCTCCTGCCCCCTTTCACGCCGAAGCAGACCATTCCGCCGAAGCCGCCCTCGAAGTATTTCGCGGCAAGCGCGTGGTTGGGGTCGTCCTCCAAGCCGCAGTATTTGACCCAAGAAACGTGGGGGTTCGCCTTCAGCTTCTTCGCTATCTCCAAGGCGTTCTCGCTGTGCTTCTTCATGCGAAGGTGCAAGGTCTCGCTGCCGAGGTTTGCGAGGAAGGCGTTGAAGGGAGAGGGGCAGACGCCGATGTCGCGCATGAACTGCATCCTCGCCTTCAAGGCGTACGCAGCCTTGCCGCCCTCATCCACGTACACCGTGCCGTGATAGCTCTCGTCGGGAGTGGTGAAATCGGTATAGCGGGGATTGCCGCGGAACTCAAAGTTGCCGCCGTCCACGATGATGCCGCCCACCGCCACCGCGTGACCGTCCAGGTACTTGGTGGTGCTGTGCACCACGACGTTGGCGCCGTACTTGAAGGGGGTGACGAGGCACGGCGTCGCGAGGGTGTTGTCGATCGCGAGCAGGATGCCGTGCTTTTTACAGATGGGGACGTAACGGTCGAAGTCGAAGATGACCATAGCGGGGTTCGCGATGGTCTCGCCGAACATCATCTTGGTCTTGTCGTCGATGAGTCCTTCGACCTCTTTATCCGTCATGCCGGGCTTCACGAAGCGGGTCTCGATGCCCATCTTCGCAAGGGTGACTTTCAGAAGGTTGAAGGTGCCGCCGTACACGGTGGGGAAAGCGACGATATTGTCGCCCGCCTGCGCCACGGTCAGGACGGCCGTCAAGGTGGCAGCCTGCCCCGAAGAGGTCATCATCGCCGCCACGCCGCCCTCAAGGAGCGCCACTTTTTCTTCAAACGCCGCGACGGTGGGATTGGATATCCTCGTATAGATATGTCCGTCCTTCGGCACGTCGAAAAGGTGCGCCAGCTCCTCCGGCGTATCGTAGGCGTAGGTGGTGCTTTGATAGATGGGGAGGACGTTCGCCTCGCCCGACTTGGGCTTGTAGCCGCCGTGTAAACAGATGCTTTCCTTGTTCATGGTCTTCTCCTTTTTTATTTTGCTCTTTCCGCCTCGCGGGCGAGTTGTTTTTCCTTGAGTGATTGCCTCTTGTCGTAGGTGTGCTTGCCCCTCGCGAGCCCGAGCTCGACCTTGACGAGGGAATGCTTAAAATAGATCTTGGTGGCGACGATGGTGTAGCCCTTCCTCTCCACCGCGGCGCGCAGACGGTCTATCTCGCGCTTATTGAGGAGGAGGGCGCGGTCGCGGCGCGCTTCGAGGTTGAAGTAGCTGCCCTTCTCGTAGGGGGCGATATGAAAGTTCTCGAGAATGGGACGCCCGTCCTTGATGGAGACGAAGCTGTCGGCAAAGCTGACTTTGCCCCCTCTGACGCTCTTCACCTCGCTGCCCACTAAGACGATACCCGCCTCGTACGTTTCGTCGATGAAGTAGTCGTGATAGGCTTTCTTATTCTGCGCGATGATCTTGATACCTTCCATTTTCCTAAAAAAACGGGGGCAATGCCTGCCCCCTGTCGTTTCTCGATTTGCCTCGAATTATGCCGCTGCAACGGGCTTGATGATAAAGAAAACCACCGAGAGGACCAGCATGACTGCACCGAGGATCAAGGTCAAGCGCTTGAGGATCTGCTCCTTGCTGCGACCCTTATTCTTGCCGTAGTAGGTGTCGTTGCTGCCGCCCGAGATCGCGGACACGCCGCCCGTCTCGCCTTCCTGCATCATAACGACGACGATGATCGCGATGGAGATCACGGTCATCAAGATGATGAGAACTTCCGATATCACGCGTCTGGCATCCGCGGTTATGGCACTAATAGCAAAATTCAACATGATTTCACTCCTGTTATCTATAATCGTTTTATCATTTTAGCATATAAAGAAAAGAATTACAACTGTTTTGCGCAATTTTTCCTCGGCACGCATATTGGCACTTTTCTTTTGAAGAAAAGTAC
>DFEQ01000013.1 GCA_002368735.1 Christensenella sp. UBA3798 | reverse complement strand
TGGACGAGAACGGCAAGATCGACTTCGCCGACAAGTCCGTGACCGAGAATACCCGCGTTTCCTACCCCATCAGCCATATCAAGAATATCGTGCGTCCCATCTCCAGCGCCCCCGCGGCGAAGAGCGTGATCTTCCTCTCCGCAGATGCGTTCGGCGTGCTTCCCCCGGTCTCTATCCTGACTCCGGAGCAGACGCAGTACTACTTCCTCAGCGGTTTCACCGCTAAACTCGCAGGTACCGAGCGCGGCGTGACCGAGCCCACCCCGACTTTCTCCGCTTGCTTCGGTCAGGCGTTCCTTGAGCTCCATCCCACCAAGTATGCCGAGGAGCTCGTCAAGAAGATGGAGAAGAGCGGCGCGAAGGCTTACCTCGTAAATACCGGTTGGAACGGCACGGGCAAGCGTATCTCCATCAAGGATACCCGCGGCATCATCGACGCCATCCTCTCCGGCGATATCAATAAGGCTCCCACCAAGACCATTCCTTACTTCAACCTCGAAGTCCCGACCGAGCTCCCCGGTGTGGATCCCAAGATCCTCGATCCCCGCGACACCTATGCCGAGGCTTCTCAGTGGGTCGTCAAGGCGGAGGATCTCGCCGCTCGTTTCGTAAAGAACTTTGCAAAGTACACGACCAACGAGAAGGGCGAGGCGCTCGTCAAGGCGGGTCCCTCTCTGAAGTAATCACCGCAAGGGAAATCAATCTGTATGACGGGGCAGAGAGAAGCGATTCTCTCTGCTCTTATCAAAAAGGACGAAATGAATCTGCGCACCTTACCCTATCACCTATCCGTCGCGAAGTACAGTAGCGTTCCTTTTCCCTTGTCGGGCTTTTATACTCTTTCCGTGGCGGAGGGGGAGATATCCCTCGTCGGGGAGAGTGAAAGGCTCCCGCAGGGCTACACCCATCGCGAGGACGGCTGGCGCGCTCTGTATATCGACGCACAACTTGACTTTTCCCTCGTCGGCGTGCTGGCGGGGATCTCCTCCGCGCTCGCAGAGAACGGCATTCCTCTCTTTGCGATCTCGACCTACGATACCGACTATCTCCTCGTGAAAGAGGGTGACTTCGGCGCCGCCTGCGCCGCATTAAAGATAAAAGGATATATAATTATATAGTTATGAGAAATGATATACTGTATGAAGTCCATAACGGGCTGTATGTCAACCTGACCAATCGCTGCCCCTGCGCCTGCGTTTTTTGCCTGCGCAACACGACGGATAGGGTAGGGCGCTCCGACCGCCTGTGGCTCGAGAAGGAACCCACCGTGGAGGAGGTCAAGGCGGAGTTCGCCCTCCGTGATATGAGTAAGTATTCCGAGGTGGTCTTCTGCGGCTTTGGCGAGCCCACCGAACGCCTCGACGCCCTCCTCGAGATCGCGGCGTTCGTCAAAAAGGAGTATAATAAGCCCACCCGCCTCAATACCAACGGTCTCGGCGACCTTATTAACGGCTATCATATCGCGCCGCAGGTCACGGAGAATATCGACGTGATCTCCATCAGCTTAAACGGTCCCTCCGAGGAGCGCTATATGGAGGAGGTTCGCCCGAAGTTCGGGAAGGGCTCCTATCAAGCGATGCTCGACTTTGCCGCGGAGTGCGCGCGCTATGCCAAGGCGGTGGTGCTCACTACCGTCGCGACGACCTTGACTATGGAGGAGGAGCTGAAGTGCGCGGAGATAGCATCTTCGATAGGGGCGCTATACCGCATCCGCCCCTTTGAATAGACGGCGAATAACGCGGCATATACTTTGTTACTTGACTGCAGGGCGGTGAAATTACGTACAGCTTAAGTACGCGCATTCACCGCCCTTTGTCGTGCCTCGTCTCTGCCGCATTCTTCGCCGTCTATTAAAGAGAAAAACAGACAAGGGGCGCGTCTGCTCGCCGAACCGAAGGTCCGCGTAGGCGAAACCATAGCGCGCCTAGCATCCACACCCTTCTACGCGCTCACTTTTAGATCGATTAGAGCTCAACGTCGCGCAGTTACGTACGAATAAGTACGCGCCTGCGCGTTTTTTCACAGATGCCTCGTCTCTGCCGCATTCTTCGCCGTCTATTGCGTTATCTTAAAAGGAGTACGCTCCCGCCCGCTCCCTCGCGGAGCGTTTGCCTGAGCGCCGCTCTCCTCACTCAAAGCTATCCGCGCATTTTTTTTGAGGAGATTATCTCTGCCGTCTAATATAATAGGAATCAATAAAATAGGTATTTAGATAAGTTTCTTTTATATATAAAAAGGGTCTTTTTTATTATATTCGGTCGCGGAGAGTAGTGCGGAGACGAGCGCTCTCCGACGAAGCAAGCATGAGTGTACTCCTTGTACATGATTGCTTGGAGAGGAGGTAGTTAGCGAAGTATATGCACTGCTATACGCGACCGAAAAAATTGTCGGAAAATCATCTTGAAATCGCTTGACGGTATAGTGCGTCTGTGCTATCATTACGGTAATGAAAATCTTTAAGGGCGATACGAGATATCGACAAGATTTGGGTGAATACTTTTTGCTTATGACCTTGTCGTGCTCTGCGCCGATGGGGTTTTTTGTTATATTCGATCATATTATGGAGGTATTCATATGAATAAAAACGGCCTTATCTATGACGTTGAAGACAAGCCGCAGCTGAGTAAGCTCATTGTCTTCGCCTTCCAGCAGGTGCTCGCCATCATGGCGGCGACCATCGCGGTCCCGACCATCATCGGCTTGCCCACGCAGATCCCGGCAGCAATTCTCGGCGCAGGTATCGGCACCATCGTTTACTTGCTCTTTACGAAGTTCAAGAGCCCGGTCTTCCTCGGAAGCTCCTTCGCCTTCTTGAACTCTCTCTTCGTCGCGACGACCTTCGGCTACTGCGGCATCTTGGTCGGCTCCATCTTCGCGGGTCTCGTCTACGTGGTCATCGCTATCGTGATCCACTTCGCGGGTACCAAGTGGGTCAGCAAGCTTATGCCTCCCGTCATCATCGGGCCGACGGTCGCTTTGATCGGTCTCTCCCTTGCGGGTTCTGCGATGGGTGACATCGTGAAGGCAAGCGGTGCGGCGATCCACAACTCCTACAACCTCATCGGTCTCCTCTGCGGTCTCGTGGCGTTCATCGCTATCGTCATCTGCTCTTCGCAGAAGAAGTTCAAGACCATGAAGCTCATTCCCTTCATCATCGGTATCGGCGCGGGCTACGTTTGCGCGGCGTTTTTCTCCATCTTCGGATATGCCTTCGACGTGGACTACCTCAAGATAATCAACTTTGACCCGCTGGTCTCTAACTTCGTCAAGGACGGCGCCTTCACCGGCATCACCGCTTTCCTGAACTATCCGCACTTCGGTCTCATTGAGGCGATCAAGGAGATCGCTAACGGTGAGGCGGGCATCGCAGGCGCTCAGCTTCTGAACGGCGCAGGCGTTGCGGAAGTCGCCATCGCCTTCATCCCTGTGGCTCTCGTGGTCTTTGCGGAGCATATCGCTGACCATAAGAACCTCGGCTCCATCATCGGCCGTGACCTCGTCGAGGGCGAGCCCGGACTTGAGAAGACCCTCCTCGGTGACGGCGTCGGCTCCATCGCGGGCACCATCTTCGGTATTTGCCCCAACACCACTTACGGTGAGTCGGTCGGCTGCGTGGCTATCACCAAGAACGCTTC
>DFEQ01000099.1:503-25314 GCA_002368735.1 Christensenella sp. UBA3798 | reverse complement strand
CGAAAGCATAGCGGCGTTGGGGTCCCCGGAAAGTAGAAAGAGCTATTGGTGAGGTTGCGAAATAGGGCGCCATTGGGGTCGTTTTAGGTGTCGGCGGCATAGCGGCGTTGGGGTCCCCGAAAAGTCGAATAGACTATTTGAGGGGTTGGGAATAAGGCGCCATTGGGGTCATTTGGGGTGCGGGCGGCATAGCGGCGTTGGGGTCCCCGAAAAGTCAAATAGACTTTTTGGGGTATTGCCGCTAGGGACTTCAAGGGACTTTTTGTGCCTTTGTAGGGAGAAAGGGCAAAAATTTCCTCTAAAATAATAAAAAAAGTAGCTAAAAACTATTCAAATATTTCAATGTGCGTGCTATAATGTAGTATATATGGGCGTGTGCCCATATGCCTTTTCACGCCTGCGCGCGTACAAAGCGCGCTCGTGCATACGCAACTAACGCTAATAAATACCGGAGGTAAGGTATGACTAACAGCAGAAAAATCTCAATCATCTCACTCATCGTCATCGTGGCGCTCGCGTTCGCGCTGATCTTCACGATGGCGGTCACGACCGTCGCGCAGGCGGAAGGGCCGGAGTCATTCGCGGTGACGCTCTCGGAGCAGTATATCGACGCCGCACCGTGGGATAGTGAGCCCGGCACCTCGGAGGGTTTGACATTCCCCACCGATCTGACATTTACTCCCGCCATTACCTATGACGTCAACGATACGTCCAACGTGTGCGCCAACTTCTACGCGTTTGACGACGCCTCCAGATTGGTCATTATGGTCCGCAAAGCCACGACAGACGACGATCTTTTGATGGCGCTGTTCGATAAGGGGCAGGACCTCGCCGTCACCTTCAACGGTCACGAGCTGACCTATCATGAGGCATCGCAAGATTTCGGCAGCGGCGTAGGGTACTACCATCAATACGTATCCGACTACGGCTCTGTCCTCATCTTGCTCACCGATTATACCGACAATACCTATGAGGCCGATGCCATTTCCATTCAGATCAACATCTCGAACGCGGCGTATGCCGCACTGCAGGGCAACGATCCGCAGACCCCCCAAAGCGGCAACGAGAGCGCTCCGGACGTCGTCGAGCTTCACGCGAGCGACATTCCCGAGCGCGACGGTGCGCTGGTGGTTGGAGACATCCCCGACTTCCAAGCGGTGACGCTCGAGGTGGCTCAAGCCTGGGACGGCGTCCCCGAGACGGGGATCGCTATGTTGCTGTATGACGTGACCGGCAGTGACGGGTTTGCTGGTTGCTTCTTCCAGGATGGCGAATACAAGAGTTCGATGACTACCATCCTCAACTGCAATGCCATCAAAGATAGTATTGGCAACGGTTACAGCCTCTTTTACACCCGCGGCGTCGTCAGCGCGCAGGATCCCGAAGAGCAGCCTGTCGCTCACGTTCACGACGATATCACCTTTACCGCTTGGGAGAGCGCGACTTCTCTCCCCACCGAGGCGGGCAGTTATTACCTGACCCAGGACGTGACGATCTCGTCCTCTTGGAACGTGCCCACAGGCGCCACCAATCTCTGCTTGAACGGGCATGTGATCTCGGCGGCGTCCAACGTGTACATTTCCGTCGTTACGATCAAGAGCGGCGCCACGCTCAACTTGTATGATTGCGATACGACAACGCACTATTACTATATCGACGCAACCACATATAAGCAAAATCGTGCGCCGAAACACGACAAAATGTACGACATCGGCGAGATCGCCACTGACGGCCCGACCAATTCCGCTTACGTCGCTGCGACGAAGAAGGGCACCTTTGAGGGTGGCTACATCACCGGCGGAACGGGTCAAAGTTTGACCACTAATTCCAGTAATATAAGCGGCGGCGGCTTCCAGATCTATGGCGGCGGCACGCTGAATATGTACGGAGGCTGTGTATTCGGCAACTATACCAGCGCAACTTCCAGTCAAGGCAACGAAGGCGGCGGCGTTTACGTTTACCAGAACGGCGTGTTCAACATGAACGGCGGTTACATCATCGGCAACCAAGGCGGCAATGTCAGCGGCGGTGTGCAAAATTTGGGCACATTCACCATGAATGACGGTTATATTGCTCACAATACGGCAGGGGACGGCGGTTGGGCAAACGGTGGAGGTATCGGAAACTCCGGCACAATGACGATGAACGGCGGCGTCATCGAAGGCAACGAAGCAGGCGCTCACGGCGATTTGCGCGGAAAGTGCGGCGGCGCCATTGAAAACAACGGCAGCCTGACGATAAACGGCGGTTCCATCATCAATAACTTCTGCGATAACGTCGGCGGCGGCATTTATATGTCGAGCGCCTCCGCCTCGCTTACGATCGGCGCCGGCGCAAAGATCACCGGCAACTATAACGATGAAACCCAAAAAGCCGACAACGTATATCTTGGGGCGAATAAGTTAATCACGATCGGAAGCGTGCTCACCGAAGAGAATTCCGTGGGTGTAACTTTGAAGAACGGCACCGGCGTATTTACCTCGGGACTGGACGGAAATCTTCCCTCGGGCAAGACGGTTCGCGACGTCTTCTTCAGCGATGACGAGGATTACGGCGTCATGCTCGCAGGTACCGAGGCGATGATCGGCAATCACACGCACGACTACGCTACGGAGTGGTCAAAGGACGGCGCCAAGCACTGGCGCGCTTGCATGGGCGTAGGCGAGTGCGACGCCCCCAAGATGGACGAAGCGGCGCACGTCTACGCAAATACCACCGACACCACGGATTACTACACTTGCGCGATCTGCGGCTATGAGAACGCCACCCGCAAGGCGGTTTACGATCAGGAAGTCGAGTGCACGCACAGACACGACGGCAGAGGCTTTACGGCGTGGACGAGTACGACGAGCCTCCCCTCTGCGGCGGGTTACTACTATCTCACGGGGGACGTGACCCTCGGCGGCACTTGGAACAAGCCGAGCGGTGACGTCGGCATCTGCCTCAACGGCTACGGCATCAAGACCACGAGCGGCCGCGTCATCACGATGAACGGCGGCACCTTGAGCCTCTACGACTGCGGCACCACCACCCATTACTTTGACGTGGATAGTAACGGCAAGGCGATAAACGTCAACGACGAGAGCGGCGAGAAGTCCTTCAAGGGCGGCTACATCACGGGCGGCAAAGGCGGAAACGGTCTCAGCAATACATCCCTCTATTGGGGCGAGGGCGGCGGCATCTTGGTCTGGAGCGGCACCTTCAATATGTACGGCGGCACCATCCTCGGCAACGCTGCGGGACACGGCGGCGGCGTGGAGGTCGTGAACGCCACGATGAATTTCTACGGTGGAAATATTATTTATAACCAAGCCGCAGGCAACTTGGGTTTTGGCAACAAAAATGGCGAGGGCGGCGCCGGCATCAATCTGCGTTCGCAGAGCGGCAACACCGTCACCCTCAATATGTACGGCGGCAACGTATGTTACAACAAAGGTACCGCGATCGATCAGAGCTACTGCTACGGCAATAGGCAGTTCAATCTGTACAGCGGTAATATCAGCCACAATAACGGCAGCGGCGCGTGGGTCAGCAATCTCGTGATCGACGGCGATCCCGTCATCGAGGACAATACCGGTTGGGCTATGCCCGCTGTGAGTCTCTCTATCAAGGGTAGCCCCGTCATCCGTAATAACGGGACCGGCAGCAGTACGGTCGGCAATGTCCGCATCAATACCGGTAGCACCATCACCATCGCGGGTCCTCTCTATCTCGAAGAGCCTATCGGTGTGACGATGCAGAATAACGGCACCGGCGTCTTTACCTCCGGCGCTTCCACGCTGGCGGGCGATCCCCTCAGTTACTTCTACTCGGATAACGTGAACTATCGCGTGGTGACCGAGGACGACGAATTGAAGCTCATCGAAGGCAGGACGCTCTATATCAATAACCTGCAGGGCACCATCAAGAGCATTGACGTCGAGAAGACCGACACCATCGCCTCTGTCAAGGCTACGGCGGCGACCCTCTTCGGCGTGAATGCGGCGGACTATATGCTCCTCTACGAAGGAGACGACCTCAACGAGTCGGATACCGTAGAGTCGGCAGGCATCCCGGGTCGCTCGACCTTGGAGTTCGTGCCCATCGCGGGTGGGCTCAAGACCTTGACCCTCGTGCCGAGCGTCGACGTCGACGCGACGGAGGTCGCCCCGGGCGTCTACTCCGCCATCCGAGAGGGCGACACCATCACCATCACCTACGCTTCGACGCAGAACAGCGGCTTCTCCGAGGCTATCTTCACCACGGCGTTCGACGAGGAATATCTGCATCTGACCGCTATTTCGGTGGATGAGACCTATTATACCATTCTCAACGATTACGGCATGGCGGTGGGTAACGACTACGTGCCGATGACCCTCGCCGAGTGGATCGCGGCGCACAACGCCGCTCTTGACGCGGGCGAGGAGCCCTATTCCGCTCGCTTGACCCTTTCCATGGCGTTCAAGGCTGACCTCTTTGACGAGGCCGGCGTTCTGTCCGACCACTTCATCACCGTCACATACAGCGTGGTGAAGGACGTTCCCGCAGGTACGACCTTGAACTTCGGCTTTGATATGGCGCTCGACGGCATGTTTACCAACGCGGCGTACGACGACGAGATCCTTCTCAACATCATTGACGCCGAGGGAAAGACCGTGGACGAGAAGATGGTCACCCTCGTCGTGAAGAACGTGACCGAAGTGACGATCCCCGAGGATCAGGTGCTCACCTTCCATCGTTCGGGCAATAACTATATCGTCGTTCCTGCGGATATCGAGCTCACTTGGAACGAGCCCACCTTCGGCGCGCAAGAGGCGAACCCCTATATCGCGGACGGCGGCAAAGTCACTTATACCTTCTACGTTAAGAACGGCGACGAGTACGAGCCCATAGTCGGTGTACCGACCGCCGTGGGTGACTACTTCGTCAAGGCGACCCTCACCGAGACCGACGCCTACCTCGGCTATGAGACCGACTACGTCGCGATCACCGTCGCGAAGATCCTCGTGGACGTCCCCGACCTCAAGCTCTATGCAGGCGAGGATAGCGCCACGCCGACCTACGACGACAAAGTCCTCGGCATCACGAAGGGCGGCGTGGTCTACGGCACCACCCTCACCCTCAAGGAGATCGTGGACAACGCGGAGGTCGCCTATGCACTTCCCGCCACGAGCGGCTCGGTCGACGACTTGACCTATTCCTTTAAGAAGGCGGACGGTGATAATTGGACTGCCGTCAACAACTTCTTCTCGTCGCAGCCCCTCGCCGTGGGCACCTATCAACTCACCATCACGCCGAAGAACGGCGACTACGTTGCCTTTGACGCGGATCCCGAAGTCGACGCGATCACCATCGAGATCACCATCGTGAAGGCAAAGGTCGTCGCGCCCACCGAGACCACCTCGACATATACCTATGACGGCACGGAGCAGACCTACACCTTTGAGACCGTGGGCAGCGAGGGTCTCTACACCGTGACGAACGACAAGCGCACCGATGCGGGCGAGCAGACCGTGACCGTGGCGATCAAGGACAAGGCGAATTACGAATGGGAAGAGGGCGGCGTGGACGATCTGCCCTTTACGTTCGTCATCAATAAAAAGAAATTGACCGTCAAGACCTATATCAACGGCGAGGTCGAGCTCGCTTTGACCTACGGCGACGCGGCGCCCAATGCGAATGCTTTCACTTTCGTGGTGGAAGGCATCGTCGCGGCAGAAGCGGACGACATCAATGCCGCGCTCCAGCCCCTCCTTGCGATCACAGCCGTCACCAACGACTACGAGCAGTATGCGGGCGTGGGCGAGTACGAGTACACGACTGTCGCCGGGGACGAGAATTTCCCCTCGAACTACGAGATCGGCACGGTGGAAAATGCCAAGATCGTCGTTTCTCCCAAGGCGCTGACCCTCTCGGCGGCTTATCTCGGCGGCACAGTGACCCTCAGCTACAGCGGCACCGTGAACGACGACGAGATCACCGTCACCTACAGCGTGAAGGACGTCGACCTCGCGCAGAATACCTACACCGCAGTCGCTGCGGACGTCTCGGCTTCGCTCGTCGCGAAGGTCACTCCGAGCAGCGCGAACTACGCCGCAGCGGAGCTCACCTTGAACGCCGTTTACGCGGTCACCTTTGAGGTCACCGAGGCATTCACGGGCGCGACGGGAATACCCGCGGCGCAGTACATCTTTGCGGGATGCCTTGCGACGGAGCCCGATACCGAGCCCGCCTTTGATAAGTATCTCTTCAGCTACTGGGATGATCAAGGCGCTCAGTACGACTTCGCCACTCCGGTCGAGGCGGATATCACCCTCGTCGCCGTGTGGGTGAAGGATTCTTACACCTATCGCTTCTACGCCATGCGCGCGGGCGCCGATTACTCTTTCGAGGGCTATCGAGTCCTCGCGTGGGATGACAGTAACGCCCGGTTCGTTCTCGGTGCGGAGAGTAGCGTCTACGAGTTTGAAAACGGCGCGGCGATCCCGACGGTCGGCACCGTCGGCTCCTTCCGCATCCATCATTGGGTCAAGGCGATCAAGGTGGAGGAGAGCTACGTCTACACCACGGTCAGCACCTTTGAGAGCGAGGTCAGCGTCGAGCTGGACGAGGACGCCTACTATATCGCGGTGATGACTCTTGACATCGGCAAGGGCGACGTGGACGGCGACGGCACTATCACCGCCGCGGACGTCATCAAGATGAAGAAATACCTCGTTGGCGTGAAGTTTACCGTACTCAGTAGCGAAGCCGCCGCTTGGAATAAGATCGGAGAGGCTGCCCCCGCGGGCGGATACCTTTACGTCTTCCTCTGGGACGCCAACGGCGACGGCTATAAGGATACGAGAGATATCATCGTCGAGCGTGAGGCTCTCGCCACCGGATACGGATACGATATCAGGTCGGACGTGACCGTGAACGACGTTTACTACTCGAAAGAGATCATCGTGACGGCAGAGGATGAGGTCTTCCTCGGCAACGTCGCAGGGGACGCGAACTTCGTGAAGGTGACGGGCGAAGAGGAGCTCTTGGCGGCTCTTGCCGCAGGAAAGAAGGTCGGCTGCATCGCGGATATCAGTATCTCGGATGATCCCGATTATCCCAACGACTATCGCTCGTATGACGTGGAAGAGGGCGATATCTACATCGATCTCGGTGGGCACGTGCTGACGGTGCACATGTTCCAGCTCAAGGCAAAACACGGCTCCGTCACCATCAAGAACGGCTATCTTGCTTTTGATGAAGATTACTATAGCGGCGTCATCTTTGCTTCCGAGACGGGTTATACTCTCGTTGCGTTCAAGAAAGCCTCTGACGGATACGTGCTCGATCAGCAAGGCGAAGGCAGTACCACCATCGTTGCAAATTTCGATTAAGGAGTAAAACGTGAAAAGATTTTTCGGATCATTGCTTATATTCGTTCTTCTCGTCGCCTGCTTTGGCTCTGTGGCTACAGTCGCCCTTGCCGAGACTAACGACGTGACCCTCACCTTGGACGTCTCGGAGGAGGATAACGGGGAGATACTCGCCATCGTCACGTTGACGAAAAACGACGGCGTGGTGGACCTCTATCTCCGCGTGGAGTACGACACGGACGCTTTGGAGCTCAGCGACCGCACCTTCGGCAAGGCGCTCGCGTCGCTGAAACCGGTGGATAACTTTGAAGACGGCGGCTACGAGCCCCCCTATCGCGTGGAATATTTGGACTTTGTAACGGACAGCGCCAACGTGACCGACACGGGCATGCTTTTCACCCTGCGCTTTAAGGTGAAGAGCGGGGCGAAAAACGGCAATTACCCCGTGAAACTCGTGGTCAGGCAGGTGGGCTTCCGCGCGGGCGATAAGGACGTGGACATCATTTACAACCAAAAGTACGGCGATCCCGTCGAGGCGACGGATGACGTTTCGTCCACCACAACGGGCGGCGTCGTAGTGGCGCAGTCCACCGTATCCGTTTCGGGCGGAGGCGTGGATTCCATCCATTCCGTCGATACGGAGGAAGAGACGGGCGGCGGCAACGAACTCATGATCGGACTCATCGTAGGGGGCGCCATGCTCCTCGTGGGCGCGCTCATCGTCGCCTATATCGTATATCGCAAAAGAAACGCAAAGAAAGCGTAAATGATTTCGCACAGGCGAAAGAAAAAACAGGACAACTCGGTAAAACGAGACCGTGATATGGAGAATATTATGGAAAAAACAGTAAAAAGGACGACACAATGGCTTATCAAGATGGCAGTGATCCTCGCTCTCTGCGTGGTGCTGCTCGTGGGAGTCTCGCTCCTCTACACCGACGCGAGCGCGAATGCCGCGGTGATGGCGGATCAGACCATCACCGTATCCAACGTGACGGTGAACCGCGGGGCGGAGTTCGACGTGGACTATTCGATAAGCAACAACTCGCAGGGCATACAGGCGATACGCTTGTTCGTGACCTACGATCCCACGGCGATGACCCTGCTCGAGGTCACCCCATCCAACCCCGTTTCAAGCGAGGATTGGACGTCGGAATTCGAGGCAGCGGGCAAGGACGACGACGGCACCTACGGCAGTTACGGCGTCAAACGTTTCGTCCTGATGTGGATCAATACCTCCTCAAAGTGGTATGGAGAGGGCAAGATCGCCACGCTGCGTTTCGTCGCCAAGTCCTCGGCTGCGGTCAAGGACTATCAGATAACCACCGTCGTCGATACCGACAGCACCCTTTTGAGCTTGGGCGAAAAGCGCGACTTGCATATTTCGGGCGGCACCATCACGGTGATCCCCGGCAAGTACGGCACCTTCCTCTACGACGCGTACGGCGAGATGTACGCCTACGAAGAGGACAATAACGTTATCGTCACCATCGAGGACGCCCTCGCGCAGAGAGGCGGCCTCCTGCCCGACAAAGAATCTACCACCAAGTACACCTATACCTTCCGCGCGTGGAGAGAGGTGGACCCCGTGGACGGACACGCGGCGTACGTTCCTACCTATACCGCGACCCCCGTCAAGTATGATATCACCTTCAAGAAAGGCATCGTGCCCGACGGCGAGTCGGATATTCTCTATACCGGAGAAAACACCTCCGATAGTACCGTGAAGCTTCCCTATGCCGGCATCATCAACTACGACGCGGAGATCCCCGCCCGCTTTGACGAGCATTATTCCTTCCACGGTTGGTACAAGGATGAAGCCTGCACCCAGCCCGTGGACTTCGTGGTGATGCCCGATCGCGACGTGACGGTCTACGGCTATTTCGGCGTCAATGTGGACGACCCGAGCGTGACCACCACCACCCTCGGCGTGGATACGACCTTCGTGCGCGAAGGCGGAGTCGACTATCTCTACGCCACGGTGAACGTCAACGCCAATTACGGCGTGAACAGCCTGCTCTTCGCGCCCGTTTTCGACGATGCGAAGCTGGAATTCGTCGGCTTCCTCTATGAATCCGACTCTCCCTTCTATCACTCCTTCGAGACGGTGTTCCCCGAGATAAACGACGCTGTCAAAACAGGGGGGGACGTGGTGGATGCTTGGCAGCTTTTGGACGAGGACGAGGACCTCACGGGCAAGAAATACCTCTTCATCAACGTCAATTCCAACGTCTTCACGACAGGCAAACTCATCACCTTCAAGTTTAAGGTGAAGAGCGCCGGCGAAAGCGCGGTCGACCTTGCCATCGGCAATAGGGACGTCACCCGCTTTGACGCCGCGGGCGGCATCTATTACGCCAACGCCATCGTGGAAGAGGGTGCGGTGAAGGTCGTGCGCGTCGTCAAGCCGACGGCGTTTACCGCTGAGGAGAAGTCCTATACCTACGACCCGACGGGCAACAAGGTCCCCTATGAATTCAAGACCAAGGGCGGCGAAGCCTACTACGACCTCGCGGGCAACGAGCACGACGAGGTGGGCGAATATACCGCCACCGCCACATTGAAAGAGATCGCGGATACCCTCGTTACCTGGGAGGACGGCACGGTCGACGCTCTCGACTTCGACTACGAGATCCTTCCCTTCGTGGTGGACAGACCCGAGGAGACGGACGCCGAGTACGTCTATACCGGCAACGTCCAATACTTCGCGCTGACGCAAAACCTCGCTCACGTCGACTACTATACCATCACGGGGAATGAGCAGACCGCGGCGGGGTCTTATCCCGTGACGGTCGCTTTGAAGGACAGCGACAACTTCATTTGGGACAACGAAACGACGGGTCCCCTCGCTTTCACCTTCACGATCAAGAGGCTCAAGGTGGTAAAGCCGACGGCGTATACCGCTCTCGAAAAGAGCTACACCTTCGATCCCGGCAACATGGCGCCCGCCGCATACGACAATAACGGCGTGCTCATCACCTACGAGTTCAAGGCGGAGGACAACGCGAGCAAGGCGTACTACTCCGTATCCGACAATAAAAAGAGCGCGGTCGGCGCGTACACCGTGACCGTCGCCCTCAGTGACACCGACAATACCGAGTGGAAGGACGACGACCAGACGGTGGATACCGCCGATCTCTTGTTCCCCTTCGTGATAAACAAGTATCTGATCGATACCCCCACCGTTCCCTCCAAGGCGTATAACGGCGAACTGCAGACCGCTACGGTCACCATGCCGACGAACGCGCCTTTCACCATCACCGCCAACGAGGGCGGCATCGCGCTCGGCGACTACGACGTCGTCTTCACGATCGGTGACGAATATTTCGTCAACTACGGTTGGAAGTCGAGCGAAGGGAAGAGCGTGACCGCCGTCTTCCACATCGCGGAGTCCGCTAACGAGTGGACCATTCAGCCCTATGTCTACGGCAAGACCTACGACGGTACCGCCGCTACGGTGGGCGCGAGCGTCAAGTACGGCACGGTGGAGATCCTCTATCGCTTGCAGAGCGGGACGGACGAGGACTACACCTCCGTCGCACCCGTGAATGCGGGCGCCTATCTTGCCAAGTTCTTCGTCGAGGGAACGGCGTCGTACGACCCCCTCGTGGAGGTCGTCCCCTTCGTGATCTCCAAGGTGCGCCTCAATAAGCCCGTCGCCTACACGGCGGAGGAGAAGACTTACACCTACACGGGCTCCCCCATCAGCTACGTCTTCAAGCAGGAGGGGAATGCCGAGGTCTATTCGGTCAGCGGCAACGTATACACCGATGCGGGCAACTACACCGTGACGGTCGCCATCAAGAACGAAAATAAAGCCAACTACGTTTGGAAGGGCGCGACCGAGGCGGAGGACAACGCGGAAGATCTTTCCTATCCTTTCGTGATATCCAAGGCACAGATCCCCATTCCCGTTGCGGCGGATAGGAGCTACATCTATAACGGCGAGGTGCAGACCTTTGAGTTTACTACCGTAGAGTATTACGATAGATATTCCATCTATGGCGCAAAGCATTCCGCGCCGGGCGTTTACGTGGTGACGGCCAGGATCGAGACCCAAAACAAAGGCAACTACGAATGGGAAGACGGCACGACGGACGACAAGGCTTACGAGTTCGCCATCCGTTACGCTTCCCTCACCGCGGCGACGACCACCGGCGAATACGACTTTGCCGTGACGGTCGCGTCGAAT
Organism: Christensenella sp. UBA3798; assembly: GCA_002368735.1. Classification (GTDB taxonomy): domain Bacteria; phylum Bacillota; class Clostridia; order Christensenellales; family CAG-1252; genus CAG-1252. The sequence continues at coordinate 13,788 of DFEQ01000099.1, read as the reverse complement.
GCGGGCTTTGACGCTAATAGCGCCTTCGTCCTTTCCAAGGCGAGCTCCAACGCGGCAAGCGTCTTGGCGGATATCGCCTCCGCGAATAAGACGGGCGCGCTCGGACAACTGACCGATGAAGCGGCGACGTCCCTCGTCTCCAATAAGTGCTTCGTGGGCTCCCTCGTCTTGAATCTCTCTCCCGCGGCTCCCGCAGGCGAGTACGCTACCACGATCGATCTCCCCGTGACGAGGGCGAACGTCGTGGTACTGCGCTTCGTGGGCGATACGGTCGAGGTCTTCGCCGTTCAGCAGGCGGGCAAGAAGGTCACCTTCACGGCAGATAGCGTGGGCAACTACGTCATCCTCGCGGATCACGACTTCGTCTACGAAGTGGCGGATCCCGCCTATCTCGTGTCGCCTGCGACTTGCGACGAGGCGGCAGTCTACTACAAGAGCTGCTCCTGCGGCGCCACCAACGGCACCGACACCTTCGCGTACGGCGAGCCTCTCGGACACAACTATGACTTTGATAATATCGTATGGACCTGGAGCGCCGATCACCTCTCCGCTACGGCAAAGGTGACCTGTCTTCGCGACGGCGCGCACCTTTTGACCTTTGCGGGCGAGGACGTCACCGTCACCGTGGTCAGCAACGTGCCCCCCGCAGTGGATAAAAACGGCAGGATCGAGCGCAAGGCGAGCTTCATCTACGACGGCGTGACTTACTATAGCGACGTCGACGTCGAGATCGTGGCGGCGGGTCACGTCTATAACCAACCCCCCGTTTGGTCCGACCCCGTGCCGCATAACGGCACTTATTCGGTCAAAGCCACCTTCTTCTGCGATTGCGGCGAGAGCGTCGTCACCAAGGACGCCACCGTCACGATGGAGGAAACGGCGACCGAGCTCATCTACACCGCGGAAGTCGTCTTCCAGGGTGTCAAATATACCAAAGAGTTCAAGGTGGACCATCCCCTCGTCGTCTTTATCTACGTTGAAGACGCGGACGAGGTCAGCGTTCTCCTTCTCCCCGGCGACTCGGTGCCCTTCGCGAGCGAAACGGGTCACGAGCGCGACGGCTATATCTTCGTCGGCTGGCGTGACGAGGCGGGCGCCTTGATCGTCGCGGAAGGAGGGGTGTATCCCGAGCGCAAGATCGGCGTCGAAAGGCTGCATTTCACCGCCGTGTGGAAGAAGCTCACCAGCGTGAGCGTGGACGTCACCGATCCCGACGGCACTCCCATCCAAGGGGCGACGGTCGCTCTGTATGAGAACGACGATCCCCTCTACGACGTCGGCGCAGGCGGCGTGAGTATCCTCATCCCCAACTATACCGCGCAGACCTCGGCAACGGGCGAGGTCATCTTCCCGAGTATCCCCTGCGGCAATTACAGACTGGTCGTCAGCCATCCTTACGTTGACGGCGTGGACATCGTGCGTAGCACCTACCTTGACGTCACGGAAGACAGTGACGAGGGAGTGCGCGTGACAGTCGTCCTTCCCAAGACCAAGTTCAATACCGTCGTCGACGGCATCGGCTCCGCCGAGGGCTTGGACGACGCCATCTCCGAGGAGGAGAAGAACGCGATCACCGACGGCACGGGAAAGGGCACCATCAACGAGATCGTCATCACCCAAAAGCGCAGCGTGACCGACGTCACCGACGAGATCAAGGAGCAGATCATCGGCGAGGTGGAGGATACCCAATATGCGCGCGGCGAACTCGTAGACTTCTACGACGTCACTTTGTGGAAGACCACGACGATCCGCAACGAGGACGGCGAGCAGTACATCATCAACGAGCAGCTCTCCTCCTCGTTTGGCTATCAGACCAATATCTTCCCCATCACGGCGGCGATGAGAGCGCAGATCCTTGCCTTTAACGGCAGCGTGGACAATATCTTCGTCTTCAAGCGCCACGAATACGCGGGAGGCGTCATCGTGATATACAACCTCCCCAAGTATGACGAGAAGGAGGGCGAGAAGGCGGAGACCGAGTGCTTCTTTATCAAGCGCGTTGCGGGACAGGAATACATAGCCATCCGTCAGAAGGAGTACAGCGTGTTCGCCTTCGGCGTGTCGCCCGATCCCATCCTGATCGTGAACAAGATCACTTCGCTCACCATCTCGGATAGGACCTACGGCGATACCACTCCCTTCGACCCCGTAGCCAAGGCTTTATACTTTGAAAACAGCGTGATCTATACCTACGCCACCGAGCGTGACGGCGACTATTCCGCCACCAAGCCGGTGAATGCGGGCACCTACTACTTGAAGGCATTCATCGAGGCAAGGGACGGCTACGCCGCCGCGGAAGCCATCGTTTCCTTCAAGATCGCCCCCAAGGTGGTCACCCGTCCCACCGCGGATACTACGAAGTTTATCTATAACGGGCAGGAGCAGACCTATACGATCGCGTCGAGCACCGAATACGTCGTCACGGGCAACAAAAAGACGGACGCGGGTCAATACGTCGTCAAAGTGGCGCTTGCCGATCCCGATAACACCGTGTGGGACAGCGGTCTCACGGGCGACTTGACCTTTGACTTCGTCATCGAGAAGAAGAAGCTCACCGATATCGGCGCTATCACCTTCGAGGACGGCGAATTCTGGTTTAACGGCAAGAAGCACTCCATCTTTATCAGCGGGGATCTCCCCGAGGGGATCGAAGTCAAGTATATCGGCAACGAGGAGTCCGATCTCGGCAAGTTCGTGGTCACGGCGGTCTTCGTTTCGACCAATCCCAACTACGACGTGTCCGAGCCGATGACGGCGGTCATGCATATCCGCTTGAACTGGGTACCCATCTTGATCTTGATCATCATCGCCTTGTTGCTCCTGATAGCTACGCTCGTGATCGTCGAGAAAATGTTAAAGAAAGAAAAGCAAGGGCAGACGCCACCTGACGGTGGCTCGGGCGGCGGAGGAACGCCGCCGACGCAGGGCGCAGGAAATACCGCAGAGGAGGGATCGAACAATGACTGAGTTTAACATTATGTATACGATAGGTGCCGGGATCGGCGCTTTGATAGCCATTTACGTGATCCTTGCCGTGCTGATCGCGCTCGGCGTATTTTCTCTCGTTCGTCTGGCAGTGCTTGCCAAGATGAAGAGGAGACGTCCCGAGGAGAAGGACTGTGCGAATTGTCCCGCGCTCAAAGAGAAAGACGACGAGATAGCGCGTTTGAGCGAGCGCATCAAGGAGCTGGAAGCGCGTCCCGCGGCGGTCGTCATTCCTACCGAAACGCGCACTCTGTCCGAGAGCTTGGTCGCGGCTACCGCCGTAACGGGCTCCAAGATATCCAAGAAGTCCATCATCCACTACCTCTCCGACAAGTACGGCAAGGCGGTGGAGATCAACGGACGCGCCAACCGCACCCCCAACGGCAAGCTTCTGATGTCGGATAACCACTTCGCCTTTGCGCCCGATGGCAAGAGGGTGTGCTTCGTTTACGTCTACGAAACCGACGAAGGAGGCGTGGTCTCCTTGGTCAAGCTGGATGAGCCCTACGTACAGAGCCTTATCCCCGTCCATCCCGACGTCAAGCGCAGCGCCTTCCCCAAGAATAAGGCAAAGGATTGGTACAGCGTGGTTGCGGACGACACCTTTACCGAGGCGTCCTACTACGCCGTGCTCGACCACGCCATCGCGTTGATAAGCGGGCAGGCGGTCGAGGCCGTTACGGTAGAGGAGCCCACGCCCGAAGTCTCCCTAAGCGAGTCCCTTGCGGCAGCTAGGGAAACGGGAGCCGTAGGCATCGTGACCAAGCAGTCCATCATAGATCACCTCGCTAAGACCTTCGGCGAGAAGGTGGAACTCAACGGACGCGCCAACCGCACGCCCAACGGCAAGCTTCTGATGTCGGATAACCACTTCGCCTTCGCGCCCGACGGCAAGCGGGTCTGCTTTACCTATGTATATCAGGATGACGACGGTAAGATCATTATCTTGCTCCGTACTACCGCCGCGCACGCGGAAGCCATTCGCTCCGCCCATAAGGCGACGGGCATCAAGAGCGCCTTCCCCAAGAATAAGGAGAAAGATTGGTACAGCGTGGTGGTGGACGGCTCTTTCTCGGCAAAGAACGTCTATGACGAACTCGACCGTGCCGCGCTGAATATCATCGGCGCCGCACCCGCCGTTATCGAAGAGCCTACGCCCGAAGTCTCTCTAAGCGAGTCCCTTGCGGCAGCTAAGGAAACGGGCGCCGTGGGCATCGTGACCAAGCAGTCCATCATAGACCACCTCGCTAAGACCTTCGGCGAGAAGGTGGAACTTAACGGACGCGCCAACCGCACGCCCAACGGCAAACTTCTGATGTCGGATAACCACTTCGCCTTTGCGCCCGACGGCAAGCGGGTGTGCTTTACCTATATCTATCAGGATGACGACGGTAAGATTATTATCTTACTCCGTACTACCGCCGCGCACGCGCAGGATATCCGTGCCGCGCATAAGGCAACGGGCATCAAGAGCGCTTTCCCCAAGAATAAGGAGAAAGACTGGTACAGCGTGGTGGTGGACGGCACTTTCTCGGCAAAGAACGTCTACGACGAACTCGACCGCGCCGCGCTGAATATCATCGGCGACGCACCCGCCGTTATCGAAGAGCCCGCGGAGGAAGTCTCCCTCAGCGACTCCTTGGCGGCGGCGAGGGACACGGGTGCCGTAGGCATCGTGACCAAGCAGTCCATCATCGATCACCTCGCTAAGACCTTCGGCGAGAAGGTGGAACTCAACGGACGCGCCAACCGCACGCCCAACGGCAAACTTCTGATGTCGGATAACCACTTCGCCTTTGCGCCCGATGGCAAGCGGGTGTGCTTTACCTATATCTATCAGGATGACGATGGTAAGATCATTATCTTACTCCGTACTACCGCCAAGCACGCGCAGGATATCCGCGCCGCCCACAAGGCAACGGGTGTGAGGAGTGCCTTCCCCAAGAATAAGGAGAAGGATTGGTACAGCGTTATCGTAGATAACACTTTCACCGAGAAGAACGTCTACGACGAACTCGACCGCGCCGCGCTGAATATCATCGGACAGCTTCCCCCCGCAAAGGAGTCTACCCCCATCGAGGAGAGTAACGAGGAAGTGTCGCTCAGCGAGTCCTTGGCGGCGGCGAGAGACACGGGCGCCGTGGGTATCGTGAGCAAAAAGTCCATTATGGAGCACCTTGCGGAGACCTTTGAAGACAAGGTGGAGCTCAACGGCAGACCCAACCGCACCCCCAACGGCAAACTCTTGATGTCGGATAACCACTTCGCCCTTACGCCCGATGGCAAGAGGGTGTGCTTTACCTACGTCTACGAGGATGACGACGGCAAGATCATCATCTTGCTTCGCACGACGGCGGCGCACGCGCAGAGTATCCGTGCCGCGCATAAGGCAACGGGTGTGAGGAGTGCCTTCCCCAAGAATAAGGAGAAGGATTGGTACAGCGTGGTCGTGGACGACAGCTTCACCGAAAAGGACGTGTACGATATGCTGGATAAGGCGGTGAAGAACTTCCTCTCCGCGGACTCTTCGAGCGCGTCTTCCGCGCCTGTTTCCGCCCCCGAGAAGCAAGCGCCGACCCCCCTTGATAAGGAGGAAGTTTCTCTCGGCGAGTCGCTTGCCGCGGCACGCGAGATGGGCGCTGTGGACCTCGTTTCCAAGAAGTCCATCATCCACTACCTCTCCGAGACCTTCGGCGACAAGGTGGAAGTCAACGGTCGGGAAAACCGCACCCCCAACGGAAAGCTCCTGATGTCGGATAATCACTTCGCGATAGGCGAAGGGAAGCGCGTGTGCTTCACCTACGTCTACGAAGACGACGGCAAGGTCATGATGCTCGTCAGGCTTGGCGAAGCGACTGCCGCGGGCATTCGCTTGGCGCACAAAGCGACGGGCGTGAGGAGCGCCTTCCCCAAGAATAAGGAGAACGACTGGTACAGCGTCATCGTGGACGACTCTTTCTCGGAAGAGGACGTTTACGCGGTGCTTTCATCTTCCTACGATTACGTTCTCAATAAATAATACCTGATGATCTACGGGCGCTCTCCCATGCGGGAGCGTCCGCCCCTTCCTATTCTGCCGCCGGTAAAGAGGTCTCGCCTATGAAAAAACGCACTGTCTTCGTTGTCTCAATAATGCTCATCCTTTCGGTCACCGCCGCTTGCCTTTTTGCGTGTGGCGAGACAGAACCGATAAAAAAAGTGCCGGAGACCAGCAAGTACGTTTCCCACACCATGACGGTCAGGGAGGACGGCACCTTCAAGATACTGCAGCTGACCGATATCCACTTTATAAATTCCGAAGTGGAGAACGACTATAACCTTTCCAAGAGCTATAAGTATCGCGACGAATGGGCGAAGGAAGCCATCACCGCCATCGTCGAGGAGGCGGCCCCCGACCTCATCATCGTAACGGGGGATTCGGTCTTTACCCTCGATACCGTCACCAGCTTTATCCATACCAACGACAACTTAGCGGCGTTTGAGGAGATGGCGAAGTTCATCGATTCCTTCGAGATCCCGTGGGCTTTTATCTTCGGCAACCACGACGAAGAGGGCAAGCTCATTAAGAAACTCAAATCCGCTGAGCTCACCAAGCAGGTGCTCGGCGAATATCTCATGTCGGACGAGATAAAGCACTGTTTGTACACCGAGGGCCCCGAGGACATTACGGGCGTCGGCAACTATATCATCAACGTAGTAAACCGCGACGGCACGACCAATATGCCCATCGTCCTCTTTGACAGCGGTTCGTTTCTGCGCAATATCTACGACGCGAGCGACGGCGAGTACCACTCCAATCAGCACAAGTACGAGTGGGTGCACGACGACCAGCTCGACTGGTACGAAGCGGCGATAAACGACATCTCCCGCATCGAGGGGAGGAACGTGGAGTCCATCGTCTTCCAGCACATCCCCTTTCAGATGTACGCCACCGTCATCGATAGCTACATCCGGGCGCTGACCGCCCTCGGCGAGGACTGGACGGATACCATCAGCGAGAACTGGACGTACGGCGAGACCCGCACCCTTGACACCGACATCGGCTCCGTGACCTATCACGGCGGCATCTACAACGACGGCGCGGTCGCGCACTCCTTCGTGGGCACCTATTGCGGTCAGAATTTCGACGGAGGGCACGAGTTCGAGCGCCTCGTGAAGTTCGGCTCCACCAAGTACGTCTTCTGCGGTCACGACCACAGGAATACCTTCTCCTTTACCTATCAGGGCATCCGCCTGTCCTACAGTATGAGCATCGATTACAGCGCCAACGGCATCGTGCCCGAGGCCGTCGCGGACAACCAGCACATCTTTGACGAGACCGTCCAGCGCGGCGGCACCTTGATAACCCTCGGTGAGGGGAGCAGCGTGGATATTCGCCAGATACCTTTCGCGCGAAATCTCTATCGCGAGACCCTCGCGGAATTGAACATGGCAAAATGAAAAAGGTGGTCGTCGGACTGAGCGGCGGTGTGGATAGCGCCGTCGCCGCCTTGCTTTTGAAGCGGGAGGGCTACGACGTCATCGGGCTCTTTATGCGTAACTGGGTGGAGGAGGACGAGTGCGGCAGGTGCACCGCGGACGACGACTACTACGACGTCAGGCGCATCGCGGACGCCATCGGCATCGACTATTACGCGGAGGACTTCTCCAAGGAGTATTACGACAAGGTGTTCAAGCACTTCGTCGAAGAGTATCAAAAGGGCAGGACCCCCAATCCCGACGTCCTATGCAATCGAGAGATCAAGTTCGACGTCTTTGCCTCCTTTGCGCGTACGATGGGGGCGGACTACGTGGCGACGGGGCATTATGCCGCCCTTTCGCACGGGGAGAGGACGCGCCTCCTTCGCTCGAGGGATGAGAATAAGGACCAAACCTACTTTTTGAACCAAGTGACCGAGGAGCAGATAGGTAACGCGCTATTCCCCCTCGGCGAACTCGAAAAGGGCGAGGTGCGCGAGATCGCGCGGCAGGCGGGCATCCCCGTCTGGGAGAAGAAGGACAGCACCGGCATCTGCTTTATCGGGGAGAGGAACTTTAGGAAATTCCTCTCGGAATACATCCCGATGAAGCCGGGCGACATCGTCACTCCGGACGGTGTGGTCGTCGGGCGGCACGAAGGGGTATACTATTATACGATAGGGCAACGCAAGGGGCTCGGCGTGGGCGGCGGCGGCAACGGCGAACCTTGGTTCGTCCTGGATAAGGACGTTACGAATAACCGCCTCATCGTGACGCAGGGAGAAACGGCAGACCTGTATTCCAAGGGGCTTACGGTGGAGTCCTTCCACTATATCTCGGAGGAACTTCCCGAAGGGGAAAGCAGGGTGCTCGCCCGCATCCGTCACAGACAACCCCTGCAAGAGGCGACGGCGCTTCGCGAGGGGGATAGGGTGCGTTTGACCTTCGATAAGCCGCAACGCGCGGTGGCGGAAGGGCAGTACGCCGTACTGTATCGAGACAGAGTGTGCCTCGGCGGCGGGGTCATCGAGAGTAAAAATAAATAGGAGCGAAACTATGGATAACGAAAGCAAACTATCGAAATCGTTCGATCTCGGCACGGCGTGCGCCGCAGTCCTCGTGGGCTTTGGCGTGCAGGTGGTTTTTCAATTCATCATTTCGCTTATCCCACTGTCCGACGCCGTCAGGACCTGGATGATAGTGATACTCAATCAGATCGTCTTCTTCGCAGTAGCGATGGTCTTTGCCCGCGTGAAGAAGGTGGACCTCCTGTCCGTCACGGGCGTAAAGAACCCGCCCAAGTGGTATTACTTCCCCATCTTTATCCTGATAGCCGTCGCGTGCGTGGCCTGTTTTGCGCCGATTTCGGGTCTGTTTAGGAGGCTCCTGGAGCGCTGGGGCTACGACCACACCCCGCAATACTTCATCCCGCGTGACAGCGCGGGGCTCTTCACCCTCGCCTTCTTCGCGCTGACTATCCTCCCCGTCCTCGGCGAGGAAGTGATGCTGCGCGGCGTGCTGATGTCGGGTGCGAAAAGGAAGTCCCCTCTCTTCGCCATCTTTTATACCGCGCTGATATTTGCCCTTTTGCACGGCAACCTCAATCAGCTCGTCCATCAATTCCTGCTCGGCGCCGTCATGGGCTACGTCGCCTATCTGACGGGGGGCATCTACGCGAGCGCGACCATCCATATGACCAACAACGCCATCGCCATGCTTCTTGATTACGGCTTTATGCATAATTTCGTCAACAAGAATTTCTACTATTACGTGGCGGGCGAACTGGGCGCTACGGCGACCATCGTCGGGGTGTCTCTTTCCTTCTTCGGACTCGTGATGCTCATCGTTCTCGTCACCTGCCTCCTCCACCGCGACCGCTCCAAGGTCAAGGACTACTTCTCGGCGGAGGGGAGCGCCCTTGACAAGGTAAAAGCCTACCTCATCTATCTGTCCACCCCTACGGTGGAGAAGGAGAATGAGGCAAAGCAAGAGCAGGGCGTCAAGCTCTCGGCGGACGGCTATACCCTCCTCCTCGTCATTCTCTTGGCGGCGGTGCTCGGCGTCGTCGTGCTCGCAAGCATATTCGTCGGAGGAAACGGATGACCCTTCGTTCGCGCCACCTCATCGCCTATTCGGCGGCGATGTTTGCCTTGCTCATATTGCAGCTCGTTTTCTACGCCGGCGTTTTCGCCACCCTTTCCGATTTCGATCAAGACGTCTATTACACCCTGATCTCGCAGATCTTTTGTATGGGCATCGTGCCTTTTTGCGTGCTCCTTATCCTCAATAAGGGCAAGGTCAAAGAGCCCCTTCGCGTGATGCGCTACAAAGCGCCGAGGGACCATCGCGCCTGCTTGCTCATCTCTCTCGGAATGATGCTGCTCATCGTGCCCTTTACCATGGCGTTCAACGCGCTGACCAACCTTCTTTTCCAAATCGTGGGCTACAAGCGCGGCTACTCCGTCGGCACCATCTATTCGAGCGCGGGCGACTTCCCCTTGATGCTCCTCATGACCGCCGTATTGCCCGCCGTCTTTGAGGAATTCAGCCACCGCGGCGTCCTCTTGTCGGGACTGCAAAGCGGCGGGTCGGAGATGCACGCCGTCATACTCTCGGCGGTCGCCTTCGGACTCATGCATATGAATCCCGCCCAGATGATATTCGCCACCTTCGGGGGCTTGGTCTTCGGCGTGGCGGTCGTCAAGTGCGATTCCGTTATCCCCGCAATGTGCGCGCACTTTGCCAATAACGCCGTTTCGGTAGTGCTCGATTATTCTACGCAAAAAGAGACGGCGCTCGGCGTGTGGTACGACAGGCTGACTTCGTCGGGGAGCGTGCTGTCGGTGGGGTTGACCTTCGTGGTGCTCGGCGTGGCGCTCTACGGTATGGTGCGCCTCTTGCAGTACGCGGCGCGTAAGGCGCCGAAGCCCGTCAGGGAAGGGAAGCTCCTGGGGCTCGTCACCCTCGACCTGGACGTGCCCGGCATTAAGGCGACGATGAAGGAGAACGCCTTTCTTATCGCCACAATGATAGCGGAGGGAGCCTTCCTCCTCTTCCTGTTTCTTTGGGGGATAGTCAAATGACGGCGGACGAAAGGTTCATGCGCATTGCTTTGAATGAAGCGAAAAAAGCCGCTTTGGAGGACGAAGTCCCCGTCGGCGCCGTCGTAGTGAAGGAGGGCGCGGTCATTGCGCGCGCGCATAATAAAAAGGAAAGAAACGGGTGCGCTCTCGACCACGCAGAGACCCTCGCGATACGTAAGGCTACGAAGAAAACGGGCAACTGGTGGCTCGAAGGATGCACCCTCTACGTGACTCTCGAACCCTGCGCGATGTGCGCGGGCGCCATCGTCAATTCTCGACTTGACCGCGTGGTGTACGGCGCCAAGGATAGCCGCTTCGGTTTTCTCGGCTCGCTGACCACTCTCGACGAAGCCTTCCCCTTGAACCATACTTTTGAAAAAGAGGGGGGCGTTTTGGAAGCAGAATGCGCCGCGCTTTTGACCTCCTTTTTCGCCGCAAAACGGTTAAAAAACAAGAAAAATTAAGAAAATTTAATTTTCAAAACCCCTGATATGCACCTCGAAAAAGCTCCCAAACGACGGGTTTTTTTGTATTTTGGTAATTTTTTTCAAAAAAAGTATTGACACCTTGACGGTATTAGATTATCATTGTAAATTGTCCTATTATGCGGAAAAGCCGTTTTTGAGTCCAAATCGCCTATATCACCATAGGTGAAGGGTAAAAAAGCCGCTCGGAAGCAGCGTGGGACAATACGGTAAGGAGTGTTTTTCAATGTCTGTTCACAAGGTACATTACGGAAACGTGGAAAGAATGAGCTTCTCCAAGACCAAGGAGGTCCTCGACCTCCCCTATCTTATCGAGCTGCAAAAGAGTTCGTATAAGAAGTTCTTGGAAGAAGGTCTTCGCGAGATCTTTGACGAGTTCTCGCCCATCGTGCAGAGGTCGACGAACGGAGCGGAGCGTTTCGTTCTCGAGTTCGGCGAGTACAGGGTGGAGGAGCCCCACTTCTCCGCGAGAGCGTGTAAGAGCGACAACCTCGTCACCTACAACGCGCCTCTTCGCGTCAAAGTGCGCTTGACCATCCGCGAGAAGGGCGACCTCATCAAAGAGGACGAGATATTCATGGGTGATATCCCCCTCATGACCGAGACGGGGTCCTTCATCATCAACGGCGCAGAGCGCGTTATCGTCAGCCAGCTCGTCAGGAGCCCGGGCGTCTACTTCGCCAAGGAAGTGGATAAGGACGGCGACGTCGCATACAAGTGCACCGTCATCCCCAAGAACGGCGCTTGGATGGAGTTCGAGCAGGATTCCTCCGGCACTCTCTACGTCAAGGTAGACCGCAAGAAGAAGGTCACCGCCTCCTTGATGCTCCGCGCCATCGGACTCACCGAGGACGAGACTCTTCTCGATATCTTCGGGGACGACCCCATCCTCAAGGCGACCCTCGCCAAGGACGGACCCGACGAGCGCAGAGACCCGAGGAAGGAGCTGTACAGGACCATCAAGAACGGCGAGATCATCACCGACGAAGGCGTCAAGGCGAATATCCCCGGTATCTTCTACGACAAGAAGCGCTACGATATCTCCCGCGTGGGCAGATATAAGTACAACAAGAAGCTCTCGCTTGCCAACCGCATCGTGGGCAAGACGCTTGCCGAGGACGTCGTAGTCGCCGAAACGGGCGAAGTATTCTCCAAGGGCAGCGTGCTCACGCACGACGACGCTTGGGCGATCCAGAACGCGGGCATCAACTCTGTCTACGTGGTAGGCAGTAAGGGCGAGAGCGTCAAGATCATCGGCAACAACACCGTGGACCTTGCCGCCTACCTCACCAGGGACCCCAAAGAGCTCGGCATCAAGGAGCTCGTATATCGTCCCGCGCTGATGTCTATCTGGGAAGGACTCACCACCGAGGCGGAGAAGGAGCAGGCTGTCCTTGACAACCTGGCTACCCTCGTCTCGCGTCAGATCTCCGAGGACGACATCATCGCCATCGTCAACTACAACCTCAACCTCCCGCACGGCGTGGGCGTGTACGACAATATCGACCACCTCGCCAACAGGCGTGTGCGTGCGGTGGGCGAGCTTCTCCAGCACGAGATGCGCAAGGGCTTCCAAAACATGGAGCGTCAGATCATCGAGAAGATGAACACCACCAACGCGGAAGAAGCCGAGATAAAGAAGTTCATCAACGTCAAGCCGGTGACGGCGAAGATCAAGGAGTTCTTCAACAGCGCCCAGCTCTCCCAGTTCATGGACCAGGAGAACCCCATCGCCGAGCTCACTCACAAGAGGAAGCTCTCCGCCCTCGGCCCCGGCGGTTTGAACCGCGAAAGGGCAGGCATGGAAGTGCGCGACGTGCACCACTCCCACTACGGCAGGCTGTGCCCGGTGGAAACGCCGGAAGGTCAGAACATCGGTCTTATCTCCTCGCTCTCCACTTACGCGAGGGTCAACGAGTACGGCTTCATCGAGACGCCGTATAGGAGGATCGACAAGGAGACCGGCGTCGTGACGGACGAGATCGTCTACATGACGGCGGACGAAGAGGACAACTACATCATCGGACAGGCTACCGAGCCTATCGGCGAGGACGGCAGGCTTCTCAATAAGCTTGTTTCCTGCCGCCATTGCGAGGAGATCAAGAACGTGGAAGCGAGCAAGGTGGACTTCCTCGATACCTCCCCCAAGCAGCTCGTTTCCGTGGCAGCCTCCCTCATCCCCTTCCTTGAGAACGACGATACCAACCGCGCCTTGATGGGCTCTAACATGCAGCGTCAGGCAGTGCCTCTTATCCGTCCCGAAGCGCCTATCGT
>DFEQ01000099.1:0-356 GCA_002368735.1 Christensenella sp. UBA3798 | reverse complement strand
ACCGTGACCTCTGTCAGCGGCGACCAGATCACCGTGATGGGCGGCGACAACGTCAAGACCTACGAACTTCAGAAGTTCCAGCGCTCCAACCACGAGACTTGTATCAACCAAAAGCCCGTGGTCAAGGTCGGGCAAACCGTCAAGAAGGGCGACGTCCTCGCGGACGGTCCCGCCACGCAGAACGGCGAGCTTGCCCTCGGCAGGAACATCCTGATCGGCTTTATGACCTGGGAAGGTTACAACTACGAAGACGCCGTTCTGATAAGCGAAAAGATTGTTCGTGAAGATGTGTATACTTCAATCCATATCGAAGAATACGAAATTGATTCTCGTGATACCAAGCTCGGACCCGAAGA
>DFEQ01000051.1 GCA_002368735.1 Christensenella sp. UBA3798 | reverse complement strand
TTCTCCACGATATCGAGGAGCCCGATGCCGTTCTCGCCGCCCAGCTTATTGAGTCCGAGCACGATGTCCTTCGCCTTCATCTTTTTGCCATTCAGGGAGACGGGATAGCCCTTCTCAAACTCTATCTCCACGTAGGTGGGGGTGTCGGGCGCGTCGATGGGAGAGACCCCCATCTCGAGAAAGCCCTTCTTCTCATACTGCGGCTCGTTGCCCGTGTCTTCGAGGTCGAGACCCTCGTGCGAAAGGTGCCACAGGTTCTTATCCTTGCTGTAATTGGTCTCCTTGTTTATCTTGAGGGGGACGTTATGCGCCTCGGCGTACTCGATCTCCTCCTCACGCGACTTGATCGTCCATTCGCGCCAAGGGGCGATGACGGGCATATCGGGAGCGAAATGCTTGATGCCGAGCTCAAAGCGCACTTGGTCGTTGCCCTTACCCGTGCAGCCGTGGCAGATGGCGTCGGCTTTTTCCTTCTTGGCGACCTCGACGAGCGCCTTTGCGATCACGGGACGAGCGTGCGAGGTGCCGAGGTAATACTCCTCGTACAGAGCGCCCGCCTGCATCGTGGGGATGATGTAGTCCTCCACGTATTCGTCGGTGAGGTCGAGGATATAGATCTTGCTCGCGCCCGTCTTGAGGGCTTTCTCCTCGAGTCCGTCCAATTCATCCGCCTGTCCGACGTTCGCGGCGCAAGCGATGACTTCACAGTTGTTGTAATTCTCTTTGAGCCAAGGAATGATGATGGATGTATCCAGTCCGCCCGAATACGCCAGCACCACTTTCTTGATCTTACTCTTATCCATTTTGTCCACCTCTCATAGTTGATGTGATAGTATTGTACTACGAAAGAAAGGTGCGGTCAAATAATTCGTGCATATTTTTACGATCATTTTGATAAAAAATAAAAATATATGCATATTACGCGGGTTTTAATGTATATATGCATATTGCGCGGGAAAAACGGTCAGAGATCTTTTGCTTCGCAGAACGCCCTAACTTCTCGCGTGGCGAGAAACTTCACCGTGCGCGGGTAGCGCACAACTTCACTGACGAAGTCAACTTCACTTGCCCATAGGGCAAACTTCACAGATTTGGAAAGGCGCCATTACCCATCGACGACAATGCCCTTGTTTAATTCCTTTTTGCGCTCCCTCGCATCCGGCATCACGCGGAGCAGAAAGGAATAGAATCCCTTGCCGTGCCCGTGATAGAGAAGGTGGGTCATCTCGTGCACGATCACGTAGTCGATATATTTTAGGTCCGCTTTGATGAGGTGGAGGTTCAAGGTGATCTCGCCGCGAGTGGGGTCGCATACCCCCCATTTGGCGCGGAAGCGCTTGACCTTCAAGGTGGGGCGGCGCGCGCCACATTTTATAAATGCGGGGAGAAAGTATTCCATCCTCTTGGTGAAGAGCTCCATCGCCGCGGCGGTCAGATATTCCATATACACTTTTTCCACCCGCTCCGCGCCCCTCTTGTGTCGTACGATGATCTCGTCGGGGAAGACGAGGACTTCGTCTCGGATGGTAGGCATGGTGCGAAGGCGCCTCGGCACGCCGAGGTAGTAGACCCTGCCGTCCGAGGGGAGGAAGGGCATCTCGATATATCCAAGCCGCTTTTCCCCCTCAAAGTGATGGGTATAGAT
Source organism: Christensenella sp. UBA3798 (assembly GCA_002368735.1). Lineage (GTDB taxonomy): Bacteria > Bacillota > Clostridia > Christensenellales > CAG-1252 > CAG-1252. Next base: position 5,570 of record DFEQ01000051.1, on the reverse strand, counting down.
CCAATCGCGGTGGCTTTCGATGAAGGCGTCGATGCGTGCGCGGGGAGATAGGAGCGGGGCGGATAATAGGACGCGTCCGCCCGGGAGCACACGCATACGCATATGCTTCATATTTTTGCGCGTCAGTTCGATGGGAACGGTTTCCCCGCTCGCGTACTGTAATGTGATGATCTCCATATCTTTGAAATGCCGCTATTTCACGGCGCGCGGCGCCCGCCGAAAGTAAGCGTATGCGCTTTATATCCGCACGCCTAAAAGACCAAGCCGAAAATGATGGATACGAGAAGGTTATTCTCCTTCACGAACTCCAAGTATCTCATCCCCATTTCCTCCGCATCGGGGGTGTGGGTGTGCGTGGTCACGCCGCCGAGGATATCCGCGGTGACCTCCCACAGCTGCGAGTAGTAGTCCCGCGCAGGGTCGTTCTTGATGGAGGGGAGCGCTATCGCAAAGAGGTATTTCAAAAGTCCGAGCTGCTTGTACTGCTCGTAATGTCCGTGCTCGTGCTTCAATATCTCGGGGTAGTATTTGTCGTTGCCGTATAAGCCCATCAGCCGCCCGAAGGAGCCCGAGCGACGGTTTGCCCAATTGCCGAAAAAGACGAATTGCCCGTCGTATCCCGCAAAGAAGTTCGCCAGCGAAACGCGGCGTGCGTCGGTGTTGCCGAGGTCGAAATTGCCGAGGTCCTCTTTCAGTTTGCCAAGCATCCCCGCGGTCGCCGCCGCTTCGGCTACCGCCTCGGCGACTTCTGCCCCCGCCTCCGCCGCGGATGAGAGGGGCTCCTCGAGCACGGTGCTTTCCGAGACCGCGGCGTCACCCTCCGCGTAGACGGTGGAGGGGGCGGCTTGCGCAAAGCCGATCATGACCGCCACAACGAGCGATACAAAGAGCGCTACAAGCCACCTTTTCGCGATTATACTGACCTTGCCTTCCTCTAATAACATACCTACTCCATTCTCTCCGCGCAGGGCTCCCCCGCGCGTCCTTCCATAAGAGTAACACAAAAAGGCGGTTTTGTAAATGCTTTCCGCGATCAGGCGCCCCGCCTTCTCCTTTCACGCCCCCGCCGTCTTGCATCTTTCCGAATCGCGGATCACTCTTACTCTGTCGAATTCTTTCATTTGCTTAAGGCGCAAAGCGACTGAGTTATCATTTGAGCACACTTGTGTGCGAATTATCATTGTGGTAAATGCAATATGATGATAACACAACAGGCTACTTTTTACAATATACAATAAAAGCGCGATTTATCCGGTTTTACCATCGTTTAATGTCCTTTTATTCTTTTTAAATAATAGGTGTCGTCAGTTCAAAATCGATAGGAGCGGGAGAAGAAAAAGGACCGTAAGCAAATTCTTTTTCAATAATGTATTATAGCAAAAAGTGTACGCAAATTACAATCCCTTATCCGCAACCAAAACATAGTTTTGTATGTAATCGCGCGCAAGCGTGATGTAATCATTGCAATGGCAATGTATGTAATCAAGCCGAAAGCGAATTCGGAAATGCACGCATTAGCGTGATAACATACGCAAAGCATGGCTTTGCAATTACATACACACCTGCGGTGTGATTACATACCAAGCCCTTCGGCTTGTATGAAAACCGCCTAAGCCGAAAATGTCTTAGGCGGTTTTCTGGCACGCCCGATTGGATTCGAACCAACGACACCCGGCGTCGGAGGCCGGTGCTCTATCCAGCTGAGCTACGAGCGCATATTAGCTATATTATTGTATAAGTTTCGTCGCTTCCCGTCAAGTCTATCCGAGAAAAGTTTTTGCCATTTGGGGCACGTCTCTATGGCGCGGAGTCCCTAGGGAGTCCCTATAGCCCTCTCGGGGCTAATGCCTGCGAAGCAGGTACATCATGCCGACGCAGTCGGTACATCATGCCTCCGAAGGAGGTACGTTTCACATCGACTCGAAAAGGAGGAAGTCGAGCGCTTTGACAAGCACTTCGTCCCCCGAATGCAGGACGCCGCCCCCGACCACGTCACGCGCGGCGCGCGAGCGGCGGAAGGTGATGACGCGGTCCTCAAAGGTGGGGTTGACGATGCCGAAGAGGTGCTTGCCGTCCAGAAAGCGGTGGAGGATGAGTATCTCGCCCTGCTCGCTGACGTCCATACCGCCGAGAAGGATATCGCGATAGCCCTTCCTCACCGAACCGAGGAAGCGGTAATGCGCGAGGAGCTCCACGTCCTCCTCCCCCCACGGGAAGGGTGCGCGGTTCATGGGGTCCTCGTAGCCCTGCAAGCCCACCTCGTCGCCGTAATAGACCGACGGCACGCCGGGCAGGAGGTACTGGAGGAAAGAGGCTATCTTCAAGCGCTTCTTCGCGAGCGCGTACGCCTCACCCGAGAGGCGCATCTCCAAGCGCTGTTCCTTGGTGGTGTACCTAACGTCCTCTCCCGACAAGGCGTTCAGCGCGCGAATGGTGTCGTGCGTGCCTATCAAGGTCATGGAGCTATTCAAGACGTCGATCGGGTAGTTCTCGTAGATGCGCATGACCTTGGTGCCGAAAGCCCTTGCCCCGCCGTACAGGCAGAAGGAGAGGATCGCCTCTTTATAGGGATAATTCATCACGCCGTCCAGTTCGCCCTTGGTAAGGTAAGGACGAAGGGTGCCGTAGCTGACCTTGACGCTGGCGTCCTCCCACACTTCGCCGATGACGGCGACCTTGTCATTCGCCCTTTTTATCGCGGCGCGAAGGTCGTCCACGAAGTCGGTCGGGAGTTCGTCCACGACGTCCAAACGCCAGCCGTCGATGCCAAAGGCGGTCCACTTGTCGATGACGCCCCCCTTGCCCAAAACGAGTTCGCGGTAGCCCGCGGCGCTTTTATTGAGGGTCGGCACAACCTTGCACCCCCACCAACAATCGTAGTCGTCGGGATAGTGGCGGAAATAGTACCAGTCGTAATAGGGAGAATCCTTGCTCTGATAGGCGCCGAGGCTGTCGTAGTGCCCGAGCTGATTGAAATAGACGCTGTCCGCGCCCGAATGGTTGAAAACGCCGTCGAGAATGATGCCTATCCCCCTCTTTCGCGCTTGCGTAATTAGTTCGCGAAAGTCGTCTTCCGTGCCGAGGAGAGGATCGATCTTCATGTAATCGCCCGTATCGTAGCGGTGATTGGAGGAGGATTCAAAGATGGGCGAAAGGTATATCTCGGTCACGCCGAGCGAGGCGAGGTAGTCCAGTTTGCCCGTGATACCCTTGAAGTTACCGCCGAAAAAGTCGTTGGCGCGATAGCTGCCGTCGGGCTCCCTGACGGTGACCTTATCCCCCCACTTTTTGAGGTAGCCGTAGCGCGGCTGAACGTCCGCACCCGCGTGCGCGAAGCGGTCTGCGAAAATGTGATAGATCACCCCGCCCTTGATGGTATCGGGCACGACGAAATCTCGGTCGTACACGGTGAGCTGCCAGTCGGGAAGGTCGCCGATCATCGCGTCCCCGTTCTCGCCTGCGCCCAGCTTGTCTACGCCGCCGCCCACGAGCCTCACCTCAAAGCGGTAGTGATAGATCCCCCATTCGCCGATGGTGAACTCGGTGTCGAAATAGGTGATATTGCCGTCGTCACCGCAAAAGAGAAGGGGGCGCTCCCACTCGTCCTCTCCCTTGCCGATGATCATTTTGACGCTTTCTACCCAAACGGAGTGGGTGACGGGAAAGACGATCTTGATCTTCTCCCCCGCCCTGACCGCTCCGAACGGCGTCTTATGCACGCGAGAATTGTACTTGTACAAAATCTATCCTTATTCGACGGGCTTGATGTGCCAGATCCTGTCGCCGTACTCCTTGACCGCCCTATCCGCCGCAAAGAAGCCGGACTGCGCGACGTTGACCAAACTCATCTTGTTCCACACCATCGGGTCGTTATACGCCTTCTCGAGGCGCTTATGCGCGTCGCTGTAGCTGTCGAAATCGGCGAGCACCATATAGGGGTCCGCCATGCCGCCGCGCCCGATGGTGAGAAGGTCGGCAAGCTCCTTGAAGGAGACGCCGCCGATGCCGTTTCTGAGCATATCCACCACCCTGCGGATGCGGTAATTATTGCGATAATACTGGGTGGGCTCGTAGCCGCCCTGATACAAACTGTGCACCTGATCGCTCGTGAGCCCGAAGATGAAGATATTGTCCGCGCCGACGTGCTCGTATATCTCCACGTTTGCGCCGTCCATCGTGCCTATCGTCACCGCGCCGTTGATCATAAACTTCATGTTGCCGGTGCCCGATGCTTCCTTGCCCGCGATGCTGATCTGCTCGCTGACTTCGGAGGCGGGCATGATGAGCTCGGCAAGCGAAACGCGATAGTTCTCGAGGAACACCACCTTGAGCTTGCCTTTGATATCGGGGTCGTTATTGATGACGTTGCCCATCGTGTAGATCAAGCGGATGACCAATTTGGCGATATAGTAGCTGGACGCCGCCTTCGCGCTGAAGATGAAGGTGCGCGGCGTAAAGGGCATATCGGGGTTCTCCTTGAGATCGCAATAGAGGTCGAGGATGTGCAGAGCGTTCAAGAGTTGGCGCTTATACTCGTGGAGCCTCTTGACCTGCACGTCGAAGATGCTGTCGGTATCCACCTTGACGCCGTTATTGTCGTAGATGTACTTCGCGAGACGCTCCTTGTTCTTCTTCTTGATCTCCGCCAGTTTCTTCATGACCGCCGCGTCGTCCGTGTACTTCATGAGCTCGGAGAGGTCGGCGTCCTTGATAAAGCTGTCGCCGATGAGCTCCTTGATATATGCGGCAAGAAGGGGGTTCGCCTCCGCGAGCCAGCGGCGATGCGTGATGCCGTTGGTCACGTTGGTAAAGCGAGCGGGCGTGAGCTTATAGATGTCGTTGAAGACGTCCTTCTTGAGGATCTCGCTGTGCAGCGCCGACACGCCGTTGATGGTGTGCGACGCGTACAAGCAGAGGTTCGCCATACGGATCTCGCCGTACGCCATGATCGCCGATTTGCTGACCTTATCCCAATCGTTGGGGAAGGCTTCCCACAGGTCGGCGCAGTAGCGCTTGTTCATCTCCACGATGATCTGATAGATACGCGGCAGCTGCTGCTCCACGAGGGTCTGCGGCCACTTTTCGAGTGCTTCCGCCATGACGGTGTGGTTGGTGTAGGAGATCACGTTCCTGATGATATCCCACGCCTGTTCCCAGCCGTAGCCGTGCTCGTCGATGAGGATGCGCATGAGCTCGGGGATGACCAGGGTCGGGTGGGTATCGTTGATGTGGATCGCCACGAGGTCGGCAAGGTTGTCGAGAGAAGGATTGTAGCGCAGGTGGTTCTTGATGATGGACTGCACCGACGCCGAAACGAAGAAGTATTGCTGCTTCAAGCGGAGCATCTTGCCTTCCACGTTGTTATCCGCGGGATAAAGCACCTTGGAGATGGACTCCGCGAGCGCCTTATTCTCCGAGGCTTTGAGATATTCGCCCTGGTTGAAGAGATGCATATCGAAGTCGGTCGGGGACTTTGCGCTCCACAGACGGATGCGGTTGACCGCGTCGGTATCATAGCCCGAGATGTGCATATCGTAGGCGAGGGCGAGGATGGGGGTGTAGTTTTTGAG
>DFEQ01000038.1 GCA_002368735.1 Christensenella sp. UBA3798 | reverse complement strand
AGCTTGGACTGGAAGGGCATCTCGGGCGAGGAGATAGTGAAGCGGGTGGTCGGTAAGGTCAAAAGCGGCTCCATCATCCTTTGCCACAATAACAGCGACCACATCTTGGATGCGCTTCCCGTGATACTGGATGAACTGACGGCAAAAGGGTACAAGTTCGTCACCATCAGCGAGCTGGTCTACGGCGAGGACTATACGATAGATGCACAAGGCGTGCAACATAAAAACAAGTAAGGAGGAAATATGAATTACGAAGAAATGAACAATAACCGCGTGTTTTTGACGGGGAAAGTTACCAAAGAGGCAACCTTCAGCCACGAAGTATTCGGCGAGGGCTTCTATGAGATAATGCTCGAAGTCCCCCGCCTTTCGATGCAGACCGATATCCTGCCCGTCACCATCTCGGAAAGACTATTATCCTGTCACGACGCGTCGGTTGGCGCGACCATTTCGGTGGTCGGACAATTCCGCAGCTACAATAAACTCGAGCAGGAGCGCAGCCGCTTGATGCTCACCGTCTTCGCCCGCGATATCTCGGAGGTAGACGACGAACCCAATCCAAACGTCATCGAGCTTGAGGGCTATATCTGCAAGCCGCCCCTTTATCGGACTACCCCCTTTAAGAGGGAGATCTGCGATATATTGCTTGCCGTCAATCGCGCGTACAATAAATCCGACTATATCCCTTGTATTGCTTGGGGCAGAAACGCTCGCTATGTGAACGGGCTGTCCGTCGGCGACCGCATCGCGGTGCAGGGCAGGATACAGAGCAGGGAATATCAAAAGACGAGTGAGGACGGCAGTCAGATGACAAAAACGGCGTACGAAGTATCTATCAGCCGCGTGACGTCCGTCGTATCGGAGGTAAAGCAGGCAAATTGATAAGCTCGTAGGATTTCGGGCATTTTTGCTTTTTTCGTATACTTTACAAAGTAAATAAAGCATGGTATAATATTTGCCATGGAAAGCGTCAGCGTGATAGCGGAAAGATACGATAAGTTGCTTGCCGAGGTGCATAGTATCGCCCCGAAGGCTACTCTCGTCCTTGCGTCAAAGACAGTCTCGCGCGATGTCTTGGAGTCCCTTGCCGCCTGTCGCCCCGGGGTAATTTTCGGGGAAAACCGCGTGCAGGAGCTTCTTTCCAAATACTTCGTCAAAGAGGGCTTGACCTGGCAGTTTATCGGTCGATTGCAGACCAATAAAGTCAAGTATATCGTGGACAAGGTGTCGCTTATCCAGTCGGTGGATTCCAAGCGCCTCGCGGAGGAAATAGAGCGCCGCTCGGCAAAGATCAACAAGGTCATGGATATCCTCCTCGAGGTGAATATCGGCGGGGAAGAAAGTAAAGGCGGCGTGCCTTCTGCGGAGGTCCTCCCCCTCGTGGACGCTGTAATGAAGATGCCTCACCTTCGTCTGTGCGGGCTGATGAGCGTTCTCCCCGATACGGACGAAGAGGCGCTCATCCCTCTGTATAAAAATCTTCACGAACTGTATTTGACCGTCGCTTCAAAGGTCGGCGCGGATGACGATTTTATCTTGTCGGCAGGTATGAGCGGAGACTATCTCGTCGCTCTCCGTAACGGCAGTACGATGGTGCGCGTCGGAAGCAAGGTCTTCGGCGCAAGGCATTACCAAGCATAGGAGGAAAGTATGGATAATCGGGATCTCGGCAATACGGATAGGAACCGTTCCAGATTGTTTGAAGGTATGAATGACGATTTCGGACAGGGCGGCGCGCCCGTCGATCGCGGGGGGTATCCTCCTCTTCGCCGTCCTTATCCGGATAGGCAGGCGCCCTCTCCCGAGCCTTATCCCCCTCGCTATGGGGTCAGAAACGACATTCCGCCCATGCCCGACTATGCGGCTAACGGCAACGTGAACCTCTTCTCTCCCAAGAGTTACGCAGACGTAAAGGCGATGATAGATATGCTTCGCAGGAAGGAGTCCGTCATCGTGAATTTGGAAAAGATCGACTCCGCATCCGCACAGCGCATTTTGGACTTTTTGAGCGGCGCGGCATACGCCATAGGCGGCAGTATGAGAAGGGTGGAAGATAAGCGCGCCAACTTCCTCGTCACCCCCAGCGGTACGGGCATCACCGATACCAATGCAAATCATAATCATTGACCTTCTCATCGTCGCCGCTTGTTTGGTGGGCGACCTTTTGACTAAGGCATGGGCGGCAAGCGCTCTGCCTCTGCGCGGAGGATATCTCGTCGCTATCGAGGACGTTTTGACCTTTCGATACAGCGAGAATACGGGCGCCGCTTTCGGCATCTTTGAAGATTCCCGCGTATTTCTCTCGGTCTTCGTGGGCATCGTGCTCCTGGCTCTCCTCGCTTATATGACCTGGACTATCGTGAAAAAGAAGTACAAAGAGAAGGGCGGCGTGTTTTTCCAAGTAGCTCTTTCGTTGATTTTGGCAGGCGGTATCGGCAACCTCGTTGACCGCATCGCCTTTGGCTACGTCCGCGATTTTATCGAATACACCTTTGTGTACACGCTGTTCAAATACAATTTTGCCATCTGCAATCTTGCCGACGTCTTTTTGACCATCGGCGTCATCATGGTCATCGTCTATTTGATATACTCATTCGTGCTCGAAGCGCGCAAGGAGAAGCAGGAAAAAGCCCTTGATGAAGGCGGTCCTTCCGCGCCGAGCGAGCCCCTTACGCCCCCTTCGGATGAACAAGGGAAGAAAGGAGATGGCGAGGATGAGTGAAGTATTCACTTGTGACAAAGCAAACGTCCGTTTGGACGTTTTTCTCGCTGAAAAAACCGATAAAACTCGCTCCGCCGTTTTGAAGTCTATCGAGGAAGGACGGGTGCTCCTAAACGGCGCTTTACCCACTAAAGCAGGCGTCAAACTCTCGCTTGGCGACGTGGTTTCGGCAGATATCGTCGAGGCGCGTCCCATCTCGGCTTCTCCCCAAGATATCCCCATCGATATCCTCTATGAGGATAACGACATCGTAGTTGTCAATAAACCGCAGGGCATGGTCACCCATCCGGCCAGCGGTTCTCCCGACGGCACCCTCGTCAACGCGCTTCTCTACAAGGTCTCTGACCTCAGCGGTATCAACGGTGAGATCCGTCCCGGCATCGTGCATCGATTGGATAAAGATACTTCGGGCGTCCTTGTGGTGGCGAAGAACGACCGCGCCCATCTGTCGCTTTCCGAGCAGATCTCCACAAAAAAAGCGCTTCGCTATTACTATGCCATCGTGGTGGGGAATATCGCCGCCGAGCAAGGGCGCATCGATAAACCCATCGCGCGCAGTAAACGCGATAGGAAGCAGATGGCGATCAGCGAGGACGGGCGGAATGCCGTGACTCTATATAGAGTCATCGAGCGTGTAAAAGGTTACACCCTCGTGGAATGCGAGCTCCTGACCGGGCGCACTCATCAAATACGCGTGCATATGAAGAGTATCGGGCATCCCGTACTCGGCGATCCCGTCTATGGAAAACCTGCAGCGATCGCCCCGAACGGGCAACTCCTTCACGCGCATAAATTGGTACTGTATCATCCCGTAACGGGAGAAAAAATGTGCTTTGAAGCACCTGTAAACGAGGTCTTTTCCGCGGCACTCTCCGCGCTTGGTTTCAAAAGCGAAATTTGAGTTAACTGTCTTTGCTTTCTACGTGGGCGTTGGGCTTTACTGCGATGGTCTTATAGTCGGAGTAATAGACCAGCCCCACCTTTTTTGCAGGGTGGCGTCTGACGTTCTTGCGCTTGGTATAATCTACGGATACCGATTGGTCGTCGCGCCTCTCCGAATAGTAGGCGGCTATCTCGGCGGCGAAGAGAAGCACCTCGTCCGAAATCTCCCTTTTATCGCTCGAAACGATGACGTGCGCGCCGTGCGACTTTGCAGCGTGGAGCCACACGTCGTTTTCTTTTCCCAGTTTAAAGGTAACGTACTCGTTTTGAATACCCCCTTTGCCGCAATATACGGTGCAGTCCTTGAAGCGGAAGGTCATACAGCGGAGCGGGGCGCTCTTTCCCTGTTGCTTCTTCTGCGTGCGGATGAGCCCCGCAGCGCGCATCTCCTCCTCCGTGATGGCAAGGTCCTGCACGCTTTCCGCCATCTTTATCTGGGCGGCAAGCTCTTCGTAATAGAGAAGGTTGTCTTGGTTCTGTTTGAGCATCGATTGGTTTATTTCCACACCTCTCTTGAGCTTTTGATAGCGCTTGAAAAGCTTTTGCGCGTATTCGTTGGGGCGCAATATCGGGTCGAGCGGGATGACGCGCTCTTTGTTTTCATAATAGTCGTAGACGGTCACTTCTTTGTCGCGCGGAGCGATCTTATAAAGGTTGGTCGTTATGAGCTCGGCGAGGATGCGTATCTCCTCGGCTTTGCTCTCGTCCTTTACCTTTTCCGATATCACGTCGATGGAGTTTTTCGCTTTTTTTATGGCGAGGTCCAAGGCGTGTTCAAGGGACTTTGCCGCCGCTTTGATACGCGCCTCTTTGTCCGCTTGCGAATAGACGATATCCGCCGCTTCGTTGATGCCGGATCGTGCTTCCGTCTCGGCAAAGGGATAGTTATATGGATAGTAGTCCGTCGGGGTGGTGGAAGAGCAGGGGGCGAAATGAGAGGAATGATAGATATCCGCAAATTCGCAGGCAAGGTCCGCTATCCTCGAAGGGGAAGCGCCCTCTCCCGCAAGGTGCAATATGGTCTTTGCCGTGGGAAGCGATGCGCCCGCGACCTTTTTTACGAGTGCGGTCTGATAATCGATCGGTGAAAGCTTGGCTAATAGATCGGCGACGCCCGTTTTATCTCCGATAAATGTTTTTGCTTGTTCGGGGGGCAGATAGCGCGCTCCTATCATTATCCGGCGTTTTTGCTTTTCGTCGGGAATGAGTTTGTACAGTGAGTCGAGGATGCGCCTGTCTTTGTCCAGAAGGATGAGGTTGCTGTATCTTCCCATCAGCTCGCACACCAGGTAAAACTCTTCGTCGTCAAACATCTCGTTGCGCGCCGAGAGTTTTATCTCCACGATGCGGTCGCCCGCGACGGTGCTTATCCCCTTGATGACGGCAGAGCCGATATGCTTGCGCAGTATCATGAGGAGGGGCGGAGCGGCGTAAGGATTCTCCTTTTTCGTCGTCGTCAGATGGATGCGCGGACTATTGGGGTTTGCGCTGATGACGAGCAAAAGATTCGTGCGTCCGTTGTAGACGCTTAAGGTTATCTCGTCGCGCTCGGGCTGACAGATCCTTCGTATTTTGCCGCCGCTGAGTTTGTCGCTCAGTTCCGCCGCGACGGCGTTCAGGGTAACGTAATCATTGGGCATATTCAGATTTTATCACACAGCGCCTATTCTTATCAAGAATATAAAATAAAAATACTTGCGCGGGAATAAGAATTATGGTATTATTTATTTTGCAATTCTATACGGAGGAATAATCATGAGTAAGAAAAACATTTTGAAAGTATCCGTTAAAAGCGGCAAAGAGAACAAGGAATTCGACCTTGCGTACGACGTAAAAAAGTCCCCCTTGACCGAGGTGTATACCTTCGTCGTTGAGGGCGATCTGTGGAAGGTCTGTTCCGACCGCGCCTACTTTGAGAACAAGGGCAAGTTCAACGTCCTCGGCTTCAGAAAAGGGCACGCGCCGCGTTCGGTCATCGAGAATAATTACGGCAAAGACGTCTTCGTTGCCGACACCGAAGAGGTGGTTGTGAACGAAGTGTATAATGCGTTGATGGATACCAAGACCATCGACGCGGAGCGTTTGGCTATGCGTCCCGCCCTCGACGTATCCGCGCTGGAGAACGGAAAGGTGGAGTTTTCTCTCACCGTTGCCTATCTCCCCGAAGTGACAGAGCTCAAATACACCGGGCTCGATATCGAAAGGGTCGATCCCGACGTGGACGGCGCCGTGGAGCGTGAGATCGCAGCCGCGCGCGACAGAGCGGGGTATTGGAAAGCCGTCGAGCGCGAGGCGAAAGACGGCGACCAGCTCAATCTCGATTACAGCGGTTCGGTGGACGGCGTAAAGTTTGACGGCGGCACCGCCGAAAAGCAGAACCTTGTCCTCGGTAGCGGTAGCTTTATCCCCGGCTTTGAGGATCAGCTCATCGGCACCAAGGCAGGTGACGAGAAGGATGTCGTCGTGACTTTCCCCGAGGATTATCACGCCACCGACCTTGCGGGCAAGGAAGCGGTCTTTGCTTGCAAAGTGCACTCCGTCAGTGAAAAGGTGCTCCCCGAGCTGGACGATGACTTTGCGAAGGATGTCAGTGAGTTCGACACCTTTGAGGCTTACAAGGCAGACGTTACCAAGAAGGCGGAAGAGCGCGAAGTGAAGAACGCCGAGATCGCCACCTCCAATAGGATCATCGAAGCGGTCGTCGCCGCCAATCCCATCGAGATGTCCGAAGCCCTCATCGAGAATCGTTCCTATCGTATGCTTCAGGATATGAAGAATCGTATGGAGAGTCAGGGCATTCCCTTTGCCACCTATCTGCAATATATCGGCAAGACAGAGGCGGATATGATAGAAGGCTACAAGGCGGAGGCGAAGGAGCGTGAGATCACTCGCTTCATTATGAACCATATCGTCGAGAAAGAGAATCTGCAAGTCACGCAGGCTGATTTCGACGCGGCCATCGAGGTCAGGGCGGCATCCGCAGGTAAGAAGGCAGGCGACTATAGGCGCAACCTTTCGCAGGATGAAGCGGACTACATTCTCAACACCTTGATGACGGATAAGATCATCAAATTCCTGTCCGATAACAATAATATCAAGTAATATTGCCGCGCGTTCTGTCAATAAAAATAAAAAGTGAGGTTCGTATAATGGACAAGAAAAAGAATAGCGTTATCCCCGTCGTTATCGACCAGAATAACGGGGTGGAAAGATCGTACGATATCTATTCCCGTTTGCTGGAAGACCGCATCGTCTTCCTGAGCGGTCCCATCGGGACCGAGCTTGCCAATCTGGTCATCGCTCAGCTCATCTTCTTGGAGGCAAAGGATCCCACGAAGGATATCTACCTGTATATCAACAGCCCGGGCGGCAGCGTGAACGACGGCCTTGCCATCATCGACACGATGAACTATATCAAGTGCGACGTCAACACCATCTGTATCGGCAGCGCGATGAGCATGGGTGCCCTTATTCTCTCTTCGGGTACTAAGGGCAAGCGCTTTGCTCTACCCAATTCTGAGATAATGATACATCAGGTATTGATCAGCGGCGGTTTGTCCGGACAGGCGACCGAGATCGAGATATATACCAAGAATCTTCTCCGTCATAAGGAGCTTCTCAATAAAATGCTGAGCGACAATTCGGGTCAGCCCTATGAGAAGGTCTGCCAAGATACCGAACGCGATAACTTCATGAACGCTGAAGAGGCGCTCGAATACGGCCTTATCGACAAGATCTATTATAATCGTTAATTACCCATCGGAGGCAGGATGTCAGTCAGGATAGAAGAACAAAACGTATGTTCCTTTTGCCAAAAACGCGCGAGCGGCGTCAAACAGATGATCGCCAGCAAGACGGGCGCATTCATCTGTGAAGATTGCGTTCGCGTCTGCTATGACCTATTGCGCGGGGAGGAGAAGCAGCCCGTATTCAAAGAGGACTCTTTGCCCACGCCTCGCGAGTTAAAAGCCAAGCTCGACGAATATATCGTAGGGCAGGAGGAAGCGAAAAAGACGCTTTCAGTCGCGGTGTATAACCACTATAAGCGCATCAATAAGAAGATGGACTCGAAGGACGGCGTTGTCCTGGAGAAGAGTAACGTCCTGCTCCTTGGACCTACGGGAAGCGGTAAGACCCTCCTTGCCAAGACCCTTGCGGGTATCCTCAACGTACCTTTTGCCGTGGCGGACGCCACCACCCTCACCGAGGCGGGGTACGTCGGCGAAGACGTGGAAAACATCCTCTTGAAACTCATTCAGGCGGCGAATTACGATATCAAGGCTGCCGAGCGCGGCATCGTCTATATCGACGAGATAGATAAGATATCCCGCAAAGGGGAGAACGTCAGCATCACTCGCGACGTGAGCGGCGAAGGGGTGCAGCAGGCTTTGCTCAAAATCATCGAGAGCACCGTTGCCAGTGTACCTCCGCAGGGCGGCAGGAAGCATCCGCAGCAGGAATGTTTGCAGATCGATACCACCAATATCCTCTTTATCTGCGGCGGCGCATTCGTGGGGCTGGATAAGATAGTCAATAAGAGAAGGTCAGCGGCAGGGCTCGGCTTTGGCGCGACGGTTGCGGCGCGTACCGAGTACGGCTATGCCGATATGATAAAGGACGTGCAGCCCGACGACCTCATCAAATACGGCTTGATCCCCGAGTTTGTGGGCAGGGTGCCCATCGTAGTGGGGCTCAACGCCTTGGACGAAAGGGCGCTCGTCAAGATATTGACCGAGCCCAAAAACGCCTTGACCAAGCAGTACAAGAAGCTCTTCGGCTTTGATCACGTGGAGCTTGACTTCGAGTCGGAGGCCATCAACGAAGTCGCACGCAGAGCGATAGCGCTCAAAACGGGCGCTCGTGGGCTCAGGTGCATCCTCGAGGACGTCATGCTTGACGTTATGTATAATATTCCCGGTTCTGCCGACGTTGAAAAGGTCATCATCACAGCCGACGCCATCAAGAAGGTCTCGGCACCTACCGTCGTATATAAGAAAACGGCGTAAATTTTTTTTGGAGTACCTAAGATGAACGAAACAGACGGCGCTTTAAGCGAGCAAATCTCACTGAAAGACCTTTATCCGGTCTTGGTGGGATTCACCAAGGCGATCCTTCCCGATACGGACGTTGCCATCAATATTGATAGGAACGTCTTTCTTGACTTGTATTCTTCTATTTTCGTGCACGGTGCCACTATCGCCACGACCGACAGTCTGCCAAACGGCTCGCTCATCGGCACGATGGTGATGATCCACTACACCAAGGAGAAAGATAACGTCATCACCGTCGTCGGCAGAGCGATGATGCGCGTCAAACTATCTGACGTTACCGTCTCGAATAACGTTCATTACGCCAAACTTATCTCCTATCCCTATGAAAAGGACTGCGACGAAGATACCGTCGCCGTATATGCGAATATGATATCCGCTTCTTTGAAGCGGCTTGCTTCGGGAGAAACGTCGGATAAGGTGTATTCCGAGATACCTCCTTTCTATACCGAGGACCCCGATCGCTGGATCAATTCCTTCTCTCCCGCGTTTAAAAACGTGGATACCAACCTCCTGTTCTATACAGACAAGCTTTCCGCTCGGCTCGAGCATCTTGCCGTAGCTATCGGCGTTCAGCTGGACCAGCATAAAGTGCGTGAGGAGATAGAGAAGAAGATACAGGAGAATATCGAGAAGGGGCAGCGCGAGTATTATCTCAGAGAGGAGCTAAAGGTCATCAACGAAGAGCTCTTCGGCAGTGAGGACGAGCGCAATCGTTACGAGCTTGCCATAGAGGAACTCAAAGCCCCCGAAGAGGTCAAGGATAAGCTGACGCGTGAGCTCAATAAGATGCTCTCGCTCCAGACGGGGAGCCCCGAGAGTTTCGTGTGCAAAAACTACATCGACACAGTGCTCGCCCTTCCTTGGGGCAAGTACAGCGAAGAAAACCGCGATATCAAACGCGCGCGCGAGATACTCGACGCCGACCATTACGGCATCCGAGAGGTCAAGGACCGCATCATCGAATACCTCGCCGTTCACAACCTCAGCGAGGGCAACGTGACCAATATCCTTTGCCTCGTCGGACCTCCCGGTGTGGGAAAGACTTCTATCGCCGCCTCCATTGCGCGCGCTCTCGGGCGTGAGTACGTTCGCGCCAGCCTTGGCGGCGTGCATGACGAAGCGGAGATACGCGGTCATCGCCGCACCTATATAGGCTCTATGCCGGGCAGGATCATCGCAGGGATCAAGAAGGCGGGGACAGCGAACCCCTTGTTCCTCTTGGATGAGATAGACAAGCTGGGCGCCGACTATAAGGGCGACCCATCCAACGCTCTCCTCGAGGTATTGGACCCTGCGCAGAATTCCACCTATCAGGACCACTATATCGATCTACCCTTCGACCTCTCCAAGGTCATGTTTATCACCACGGCGAATACCTTGCAAACGATGTCCAGACCTCTCCTCGACCGTATGGAGATCATCGAACTCGGCAGTTATCTGCCTGAGGAGAAGCATCTGATAGCGGTCAGGTTTTTGACACCCAAGCAGATGAAGAATTACTGTTTATCCTCCGAGCAGGTGGAGATAACGGACGCCGCCATCGATAAGATCATCCGCTTTTACACGCGGGAAGCGGGCGTACGCCGCCTGGAGCAACTGCTTGGCAAGGTGCTGCGTAAAGCCGCCGTCGTGGTGGTGGAGAAAGGGGAAAAGGTCGTCGTGGACGGCGCCGACATAGAGAAGTATCTCGGCGTTCCCAAGTTCCCCGATTCGGACGCTACCTTACAAGATAGAGTGGGCGTCGTGCACGGTCTCGCCTGGACGGAGAACGGCGGTGAACTATTGGACGTGGAAGCCCTCGTTCTGGCGGGCAAGGATAAAAAGATCGTGACCGGTAACCTCGGAAACGTAATGAAGGAATCGGTTGAGATCGCCCTGACGAACGCGCGCGAATATGCCGCCAAGGTCCTTGGGAAAGACGTTGACCTTTCCGAGAAAGATCTGCACGTGCATTTCCCCGACGGCGCTGTCCCCAAGGACGGCCCTTCAGCGGGTTGCGCCATCTCTACCGCTATACTCTCTGCGCTGACCGATAAGCCCGTAAAGGGCGACGTTGCCATCACGGGCGAGCTTTCCCTCGTCGGCCGCGTCATTGCCATCGGTGGCGTGAAGGAAAAGTGTGTAGCGGCGCTCAGAAGCGGCATTACCAAAGTCATTCTACCTCTTGAAAACCAAAAGGACGTCGCGGATATCCCCGAAGCTCTGCGCGAAAAGATGCATTTCACCTTTGTGGAGCGCGTAGAAGAGGTTTATAAACTCTTGCTTGACCTATGATCATCAAGACGGCGGAATACGTGACGAGCGTCGTCTCCAAAAAACTCTTTGAGGGCAATGCCCCCGAGATCGCTATCGCCGGCAGGTCTAACGTGGGCAAGAGCTCCTTTATCAATATGCTGACGAATAGAAAGAAGCTTGCGCGTTCCTCCTCCGAACCGGGCAGGACGCGTATGCTGAACTATTTCTCCGTCAACGGCGGGGAGTTCTATCTTGTGGATCTTCCGGGGTACGGCTATGCCAAGGTGACCGATAAAGAGCGCGATTCCTGGAAGGGGCTCATCGAGTTTTATCTGCAAAAGAGCGAGCGCCTGAAGTTCGTCTTCCTGGTCGTTGACGTGCGCCGCGAGCCTACCGAGCTTGACCTGCAGCTTGCCTCATATTTCGACTATTACGACATCCCTTACGTCCTCGTTGCGACCAAGGCGGATAAACTATCCAAATCGGCGTGCAAAGAGGCAGTGAAACTCATTGCAAAGGGCTTTAACCGTTCTCCCGAAAGCGTGCTCCTCGTTTCCTCCTTGTCCGGAGCGGGGCGCGACGCTGTCCTCTCGGCTATATCCGAGCGCATCTAACGCACCTTTATCCTCCTTTTTTCATATAATTCGGTAGTGAATATGAAAAGGAGGTTTTATTATGTCATTTTCAAATAACGTTCGTCCCGACCGCATGCCCGGACCTATCGTCGGAAATGCCGCGAACGGACTTTGCGAAAAGGTTTGTATCGAAGTCAAGAAGGTCTTTGACGCTTGCATCAAACAGGAAACGCTGAGCGACCAAACGTTGACTTTGGACAGTACCGTCCCCGCCGACGTTGCCGAACCCTTTAGCTTCGTGAGCGCACGCAGCTCCTCTGCGGTCGGTATGATATCCGACCTCGTGGTGACCCCCACGACCGAAACGCCGGGATGTAGCAGGGTGCAATGCAACGTGGCTATCCCGATGCAGGTCAATTTCGTGGATGCAAACGGGGTGCAAGCGATGGGAACGGGCAGTTTCACCATCACGCGCGACGTCATCTTGCGCGTGCCCGAACCTTCGGTCATTCCCTACGAGATAGTTGCCGTCGTCAACGCCGTATCGGCGGAAGGGAGTTACAGTGGGGACGGGCAGTTCACCATTACCCTTTGCGTGACGGTCATCTTGAAGGTGGTGATGGACGTAGAGCTCTTGGTGCCTTCTTACGGCTATTGCTACATACCCCCTTGTCAAGAGTATCAGGAAGAGATCTGCGAAGGCTTCTTCGATCTGCCGCTCTTCCCGAGGTGACCTTATAAATAACCCGCGTTCGTGTCAAATATCTTGAAAACGCGCGCGGGTTATGCTACTATATAACTATGATATTCTCGATTTCCGACCTTCACCTCGGCACCTGCGTGGACAAGCCTATGGACGTCTTCGGCAAGAAGTGGGAAGGGCATTTTGAAAAGATAAAGAAGGATTGGCTGGAAAAGGTCAAGCAGGACGACGTCGTGCTCCTTGCCGGCGATCTTTCGTGGGCGATGACCAACGAAGAGGCAAAGGACGACATCGCCGAGATCGCGGCACTCCCCGGTAAAAAGGTGATACTCAGGGGCAATCACGATTATTGGTGGCAGTCTATCTCCAAGGTTCGCGCCATCCTTCCCGAAGGCGTCTATGCCCTTCAAAACGACGTCGTGCGTATCGGGAACTATCTTTTCTGCGGAAGTCGCGGTTGGACGATGGACGGGGCAGAAGCGGAAGATAAAAAAATATATGATAGGGAAGTCATTCGTTTGGAACTCTCTTTGGCGGCGATGGCAAAGGAGCGCAGGGCAGGCGACGTGGTCGTCGGCATGACGCATTACCCGCCTTTTGACTTGACGTTTGCCTCCACCCCCGTTACCGAGCTCTTTAAAAAGTATGAGGTGGAGACCGTAGTCTACGGGCATTTGCACGGCAACGTCTATGCGAAAAGGAAGATATACTTAGATAAGACCAACTATCTTTTGACCAGTTGCGACCTCGTCGATTTTTCTCTTGTGGAGGTCGTGAACTAAATCGCCACTTTTGACCATTTTACAGTTGCGTCACAGGATTTTTGCCTGTAGACGCCCGATAAAGAGGGGGTAGCCCCTCTCTTTTTTTGCTATTTTTTGATTATCGACAAAAAAATATCCACTGAGTTTTAGTGCTAAAACCACAATATATTGTGTTTAAATTTCACACATTGACACAATATGTATTATTTATAGATTTTTTATTGAAATTTTTAAAAAATAGTGGACGAAAGTGGATGAAAAGTGGTATTATATGGACAAGGAGGTATAGTCGTTTGAGAGGGATCATCGGCGGTACATATAAATACCAAATCGACTCTAAGGGCAGAGTCCGTATCCCCGCGAAGGTAAAAGCGCTTCTCGGCGATAATCTTTGGATATGTATCGGCGACAAAGAGAACCTCGTCATCTATACCGAGGCGATGATGGATCAGATCTACGATAAGTACTCTAAGATGGAAGTGACCGATCCCGAATACGCCGCTCATCGTCTTATCTTTGCAAACCTCTACCCCTTCGTTCCCGACGCTCAGGACCGCTATCAAATACCGCAGAGCCTCCGCGACGCCTTTGGGCTGAAAGACGAGGCTGTCTTTGTCGGTATGGTCAATAAGCTCGAGGTGTGGAGGGAAGACGTCTACTTCGATACCCTCGAAAAAGATTTCCCCGACAAAAAAATACCCCGCTTTTCGAGGAAGTAAATGAGCGAATTCCGTCACGTGCCCGTGATGCTGGACGAAGTCATCGAAGGGCTGAATATCAATCCGAACGGCAGCTACCTTGACTGCACCCTCGGAGGAGGAGGGCACAGTGAGTGCATCCTCGGCAAATTGACAAGCGGCAAGCTTTACGCAGTGGATAAGGACAAGGACGCCATCGCCTTTGCCAAAAAGAGACTCGGCGACGCGCCCACCTACATCCATAAGGACTTTAAAGACGCCATCGCGGAGTGGGAAGAGGAGAAATTGGACGGCATTCTCATGGACCTCGGCGTCAGCTCCTACCAGCTGGACACGCCGGAAAGAGGGTTCTCCTATCGCTTTGATGCACCCTTGGATATGAGGATGTGTTCGGACGAAGCGCTGACGGCGGAGAAGGTCGTAAATACCTATTCCCAAAGGGAACTTACCGATATCCTCTATAAGTACGGCGAAGAACCCTTTGCGAAGAAGATCGCCGCGAACATCGTGAAACAGAGAGCGGTCGCTCCCTTGAAAACAACGACCGAGCTCGTCGAGATCATTGAAAAAAGCATCCCGCCAAAGGTCCGTTACTCGGGCTCACATCCCGCAAAACGCACCTTCCAAGCCATCAGGATCGAGGTGAACGGAGAGCTGTCGGGCTTATACGAAGCGGTGCTCGGAGCCATCAAGCTCTTAAAACCGGGCGGTAGGATGGCGGTCATCACCTTCCACTCGTTAGAGGATAGGATAGTGAAGCAGGCATTCAAATACGCAGAGCTCGATTGCGTGTGCCCGCCGCGAAATCCCATCTGTACTTGCGACAAAGTAAGCGAAGTGGAAATATTAACGAAAAAGCCTATTCTTCCGAGTGAAACGGAAATAAACGATAACCCCAGGTCCAAGAGTGCAAAGCTCAGGATCGTAGAGAAAAAGGAATATATAAAGAAGGAGAGAATACAATGATGGTAAGCGAACGTCAAAGAAACGGATATACCGCGAATTACGATTACGACGCATTGCGTAACGATCGTTATTCTCGTTATGATTACGAAAGTGTCTACGAAGAGCAGCGCAGCCGTACCTCGGACAGCTATCGTGATTCTCTCTTTAACTCTCTCGAGAGGCCCGCTACGAGGAGTCGCGTGGAAAGAGCGGACGAGAATAGGTACGGGTTCTATATGGCGAATATCGCCGATGGGGAGAACAATTACGATAAGTTCTGGGATGCCAAGCATAAGAAGAATAACGCGGAAGCAAAGCCCGCGACCAAGAAGCGCTTCGGCTTTATCATCGCCTATATCGTCGTTGCCGTCGTTGCTTTGATTTCCGTGACGCTTGCGGTGGTGGGTACCAATAGCAACAGTAAAACCGTCGTGGTGTCCAAGACCATCGATACCGTGAGTGCGGGCGCCGAGCAAGAGCTGACGATAGGTGCAAATGGTGAAAGCGCTGCGGAAGACGAACAAAACGTTTCGCTTCCCGGCGGTGAAAACTATATCATGCTCTCAAACGGTGAACTTGTTGAAATCGTAGTTCCCGAGCGTGCGGCGCAAACTGTGGAAGAAGAAAACAGCTTCGACAAGTTCTGCAACTTGTTGAACGGAATTTTCGGAGGCTGATAGCGGCTTGGAGAAGCAAACACAAATATCAATCAAAAGAAGGTTATTTGCAATTATGATGCTGATAACCTTTATTTTTTTAATCGTAGGGGTAAAACTCGTATATTTGCAGATCATCGAGGGGCGGAGTTTGCAGGCAAAAGCCCTCGACCAATGGACGAGAGACGTGCCTCTTACTGCCATGCGTGGAGATATATGCGACTGTAACGGCGCATTGCTCGCAGGCTCCAATACCACATATACTCTTTACGTCCGACCCAACGCGACCACAGATAAGACGTTGACCGCGACCGCCATCGCCGATGTCCTCGGTATGGAATATGAGGATATCTATGAAAAGGTGACCAAGAAGGGCGTTTCGGAAGTCACCATTGCAAAAAAAGTGTCCAAGGCGTCTATGACGGCGCTCATCGAAAGGGGTGTGGACGGGATCTACTTCGGTCGGGACATAGAAAGGTATTATAAATACGGCAATTACCTCTCGCAGCTCTTGGGGTTTGTAAATGCGGACGGTGACGGACAAGCGGGCCTTGAGGGTTATTACGACGAGTATTTGAAAGGGCAGGACGGCAAGGAGCTCACCGAGACCGACCTCATCGGGCGAGAACTGTCGGGAGACTTATCTTACCTACCCGCGACGGACGGCCTCGACCTATACCTGACCATCGACAGTACGATACAGTTTGTTGCGGAAAATGCGGTAAATTCCGCACTTTCCGAATATTCGGCAAAGAGCGCAAACTGCGTCGTTATGAATGCTAAGAGCGGGGCGATCCTCGCGATCGCGCAAGCGCCGTCCTTCGACCTTAACCATATCGACAGGAGTGACGTTTCGGCACTGTTTGCAAAGATGAAACTCAACGCCATCACCTCGGTATACGAGCCGGGATCCACCTTCAAGATAATGACCACGGCTATCGCTCTTTCCCTGGGCGTCGTCAGCGAGAAGGACAGATTCTATTGCGCGGGGGGGCGGGTCGTGGACGGAAAGCGCATTCGTTGTTGGCGCTCTATCGGACACGGCAGTCAGAGCTTTGCCGAAGGAGTCCAGAACAGCTGCAACTGTGTGTTTATGGAGCTTGCCGAACGTATCGGGGTGGAGCGGATGTACGACTATTTCGCGGCGTTCGGGCTGACCGAAAAGACAGGGATAGATTATATGGGCGAAACGAGCTCCATTTTGCTAAAAAAGGAAAAGGTAAAAACGGTGGACGCCGCGCGCATCGGCTTCGGGCAGGCGATAGCCATCACCCCTTTGCAGCTCATCACGGCAACCGCTGCCGCCGTCAACGGTGGAAATCTCGTCACACCCTATCTGATGCAGGAGATAAAGGATAAAGATGGTAGGACGGTCATCCGCAATTATCCCGCAGCTAAGCGGCGCGTTATATCCGAAAAAACCTCCGCCACCGTGCGTTCTCTTCTGAAAAACGTCGTGTCGCTTGGGAGTGGCAAATTGGCAGGAGTAGCGGGATATTCCATCGGCGGTAAAACGGGTACGGCGCAAAAGTACGAAGGCGGCACTATCGCCGCGGGGAAATACGTTTCCTCTTTTATCGGTTTCAGCACGGTGGAAGACCCCGAATATATCGTCTATTTTATGGTGGATGAACCGCAGGGCTACCGATACTACGGTAGTTTGGTCGCCGCGCCATACGTCGGCAAGGTGTTTTCCGAGATTTTCGAGTATAAGGCGATAGCACCAACGGCGTCTACGGTGGAGCATAGTTACGGCGAGATGCCCGACTTGGTCGGGTTGACGGCGGGGAACGCTCTCAAAACCTTGAATGCGATGGGCGCGACCTACGAACTATCGGGAAGCGGCGGCTACGTCGTCGCACAGTATCCCGAGAGAGGAGAAGTCATCAACGAACGTTCCGTATTTCTTATAACTTTATCGGAGGAATAGCTATGAAAATAATGAAATTACTTGAAAACGTCAGCGTCAAAGGCGTCCTCAACTTTTCCGACATTGATATCGATCATATCGCTGCAGACAGCCGCGACGTGCGAAATAATACCCTCTTCGTGTGTTTGACAGGGGAGAATGCGGACGGGCACGACTATGCTTTGCAGGCACGCGACAAGGGTGCCGTCGCACTCGTGACGACGCGTCGGCTTGATATCGACCTGCCGCAATTTGTCGTGGATAATACAAGACAAGCGCTCGCGATCATCGCGGGGAACTTTTACGAGCATCCTGCCGAAAGGATGAAGATGATCACCATCGTAGGGACGAACGGAAAGACCTCCACCGCCGAAATACTCTCCGAAATATTCCTTTTTGCGGGTAGAAAGGTCGCCACCATCGGCACTCTCGGATATAAGGTCGGACGAGAGCGCACGGCTGGGACCCTGACTACTCCCGACCCCATCGAATTGCATCGCCGATTGTCGGATTTCTGTAAAGCAGGGGTGGAATACGTCTTTGCCGAAGCCTCCGCGCACGCCATCTATTACGATAAACTCGCCGGGATACGCGCCAACGCGACTATCTTTACCAACCTCACCCAAGACCACCTTGATTTCTTCAAGACGATGGAAGAATACGCTAAGACGAAGCTTTCCTATTTTACCTTGTCCAATACGGCGCTCAGCATCGTCAACTCGGATGACGCATACGGCGTAAAACTCCTTGCCGCGCACAAAGTGCCCGCGGTCAGTTACGGCATCGATAATCCTGCCGACGTATTTGCTATAGACGTAGCGGAGGATGAGAGCGGGCTGTCCTTTACCGTCAACGCCTTCGACCGCATCGAAAACATTGCCACTCCTTTAAGAGGTCGTTTTAACGTATATAACGTGATGGCGGCTATCTCCGCTTCCATGTACTTCGGAATAGAACTATCGGTCATTGCCAAGGCTTTAGAGAGTATGCCCACAGTCCCCGGACGCTTCCAAACCTATGAGGTCAAGGGGCGAAAGGTGGTGATAGATTTTGCGCATACGCCCGATGGATTGCGTAATTTACTCTCCGATATCGCAGAGGGCGGGGGGCGCGTCCTCACGGTATTCGGATGCGGTGGGGACCGCGACCATTCAAAACGTCCCTTGATGGGCGCCATCGCAGCCAAGTATTCCGACTACGTCATCGTAACGAATGATAATCCTCGCTCCGAGGAAGAGTCCGCGATCGCCAAGGATATCGTCAGGGGTATGCCCGAGGATACCCTCTGCGAAGTGGTTCTCGACCGCGAAAATGCCATCCGCCGCGCCTTCGATCTTTCCGAAAATGGGGATACCGTCGTGATCGCGGGTAAGGGGCACGAGGACTATATGGAAATTAAAGGCAAAAAGATACCGTATAGCGATAGGGAAGTTTTGCAAAAATTAACTCGGTAGGTGACCCTTGGAAAAAGCTTTTCTCGTACGGGCGCTCTGCGCTCTTCTTCTTTCCTTTATCGTTGCGACGATATTTGCGCCGCTTGTGCTTCGCCTTGCCAGGCGTCTCAAAGCGGGGCAACCCATCCTTTCTTACGTGGAGCAACACGCCGCTAAGGCCGGAACGCCCACTTTCGGCGGGTTTATATTCCTCCTTCCGAGCTTTTTTGTCACGCTTGCATTTTCCTTGCATGAGAAAATGGGGGTGGGGTCAGTCGCCGCTTTCGTGATGCTCTCCTATGCGGTTTTGGGTTTTCTCGACGACTTTATCAAGATAAAGACCAAGGATAACCTCGGGCTTCGTCCCTACCAAAAAATCGTCGGACAAGCCGCCATCGCCTTAATAGTTTCTATTTACGCGTTCCGCTCTCCCGACGTGGGCTCCTCTGTTTATCTGCCCTTTTACGATAGGGCGGTGGACTTCGGATATTGGTATATCCCGTTCGCTTGTTTTATCTTCCTTGCCTTATCCAACTGCGTCAATCTGACGGACGGTCTGGACGGCTTGGCGTCGGGTTGCTCTCTTGGGTATCTCGCCGCATTCGCGCTTGTTCTGCTCGTTATGATTTCGAGCGGGGTGGCGTCTTCGTCGCTATTGACTTTCACGACGGCTTTGATCGGCGCCTTGCTCGCTTTTCTTCTGTTTAACTCCAATAAGGCGTCGATTTTTATGGGTGATACCGGCTCTTTGGGGCTTGGGGGAGCTTGTGCGGCGGTGGCACTTTTCAGTAAACAACCCTTTCTCGTCCCTATTTGCGGTATAATGTTCGTCGTTTCGGGCATATCAATAATCATACAAGTGGCGTACTTCAAATTGACAAAGGGGAAAAGGGTGTTTTTGATGGCGCCCTTTCATCATCATCTTGAAAAGAAAGGAATGAGTGAGGCAAAGATATGCGCGATATACTCCGTCGTGACCATCGTGATGGGTGTTGTCGCGGTGTTATCAGTTATAGTGGGGCAGTATGGATCAAGTAGATAGCAAAGTCATCGTGATCGGTCGGGGCGTCACAGGTAGGGCGGTCTCGGAGTTTTTACATAAAAAGGGCGCGCAAGTCACAGTGCTCGACGATACGGACGGAGCGGAAGCTAACGAACTTGCGCTGTGTAAAAAGTATGATTACGCCGTGGTGAGTCCCGGAGTGCCGATGACCAATCGCACGGTCGTCGCTCTCAAAGGTAGCGGTGTTCCCATCTTGTCCGAACTGGACCTTGCTTATCTTTACAGCGCTTCGCGAAAGATATACGCTGTCAGCGGCACCAACGGAAAGACGACGGCCTGCACTATCCTCCATCAGATGATGTCATCGGTTGGGGCTTCTCACCTCGTCGGCAACGTCGGAGTCCCTTGGATAAGCGAGACGGATAGCATTCAAAAAGGGCACGCCGTCGTAGTGGAGGTCAGCAGTTTTCAGATAGAGCAAAGTCAAGTCTTTCGCCCTCACATCGCCGCTTTGACTAATGTCGGAGAGGACCATCTCGACAGACATATTACGGCGGAAATATATCAAAGGATAAAGCTTTCTCTCCTCGATCACGCCGAGATAAAGGTTATCAACAAGGGCGACGATTGTCAAAAGGATATTATCGGCGCCGTCTCTTACTCGGACGTGGAGCCATTGGCAGATTACTATCTTTCCGCTCGGAGTATTTATCACGGCGGGGTCAAGTATCCTCTTCCGCCGCTATCTCGCGGTGCGGCGTACGACCTTGACTTTTTGTGTGCGTTTACAGTTGCCTGTACCGCTTGCGGGTTCAAAAAGCGCTTTTTGTCTGTATACGACAAGGTGGCGCTCCCGCCGTATCGTTGTCACTACCTCGGCTTGCTCGCGGGCGCTATGGTCTATAACGACAGCAAAGGGACGAATATTGACGCGACGCTCTTTGCTGCGGGTCAGATGAAGCAGCCGCTTGCTTTGATACTCGGCGGAAGCGATAAGGGGGAGGACTTCTCGCGGCTCTTTGCAGGGCTCGGAGATAATGTCGAGCGCTTGTATATCACGGGGGAGAATGCACCCAAGATATTTGTCGCTGCCGAGGGAGGTTTTAGGGGCGAGATCAGGTTGGTAGACTCGCTTCGCGATGCCGTTCGGGACTTTATGCTTCATCCTCTTCCCATCCTTCTGTTTTCTCCCGCTTCGGCGTCTTTCGATAGATTTATGAGCTACGCGGAGAGGGGGCGGGCTTTTGACGAGCTGTTTCTGGAATTCGGAGGTCGATACGATGGTGCGTGCTGACACTGCGGGTGCCGTAAGCGGTGCTCTTCTCCCATCCTTTCGTCCGATAGAGGATAAAAGGCGAAACTTTGCGCTCATCGCATTGACGATGATACTCTCCCTCTTCGGGCTCGTAATGATATACAGCGCGGGCTCGTACGGCGCCGAAAAGTCGGTCGGCGACCCTTTTTACTATGTAAAAAAGCAGGCTTTGGCACTCTTTGTCGGAACGGCGTCGATGTTATTTCTCTCCCGCGTCGATCCCTTTCGCATCAAAAAGTTGCGCTACGTGATACTTGTCATTTCATTCGTACTTCTCGGCATCATCTTTATCCCCGGCGTGGGCGTGGTCAGTTACGGAGCCAGACGGTGGATAGACCTCGGGTTCATGACGATGCAACCCTCCGAAATAGCGAAGTTCGGCTACGTTATCTATGCTGCTTCCTATATATCCGACCACGGACTTTCTCGCTTTAAAGACATCGTTTCGGTGCTGTTGCCCGGCGCGCTGATGAGCGTTCTCATCATGCTGGAGCCCAATATGAGCATCACGATGTGCTTATTGTCCGTGATGGTTTTCATGCTGCTTGCGGGCGGCATCTCGATAAAGAAACTCATACTCCTTCTTATCCCCGCGCTGTTACTTATCCCCGCGCTGATCATGATAGAACCCTATCGTTTAAAGCGTCTTATGGCTTTTCTCGACCCGTGGGCGTCACCCAAGGCGGAGGGCTATCAACTGATACAGTCTTACTATGCGCTGTGCCGCGGCGGGCTCTTCGGAGTAGGTCTATTCAATAGCAGACAGAAGTACCTCTTCCTGCCTTTTGCCGAATCCGACTTCATCTTTTCCATCATCGGGGAGGAACTCGGATTGACGGGCGCGGTCGTCACCATCATGCTGTTTATCGCCTTGATATACTTCGGCTTTTCAACGGCGAGCAAGGCGAGGACTCGCTTTGAAGCGCTTCTCGCCGCGGGGATCACTTCGCTCATTGCCATTCAGACGGCGGTCAACCTCGCCGTCGTGACGGGGTGTATCCCGCCCACGGGTCTCCCTCTTCCTTTTATCAGCGCAGGGGGTAGTTCGCTCGTGAGCTTTATGAGCGCAGTCGGCGTCCTTCTCTCAATCAATCGTCAGAGTAGCACACGCGACAACCGAAACCATAAGATGTAGTATCATTTTGTTTTGGGAGAAGGATATGATGAGATTGTTGATAAAGGGTGGCAGGGCGCTACACGGAGAAGTACGTATCAAGGCGGCGAAAAACGCGGTTTTACCCATCTTGGCGGCGTCGGTTTTGGCAGATGGTGAATGCGAGATATGCGATGTGCCTAAGATAACGGATATCGACTATATGCTAACCATATTGCGTTCTCTCGGGAGCGACGTGAGGGTTGAAGACGGGCATATCTTCATACGTAACCAAGGCATTTCGGACTATATCGTTCCCGGCGAACCCGCCAAGGAACTGAGGTCTTCCTTCTTCCTTCTCGGTCCGCTCATCGGCAGGATGCGGCGCGCGGTGGTATCCTATCCAGGTGGGTGCGATATCGGGGTCAGACCCTTGGATATACATATCAAGGGACTGCGCGAGATGGGTATCGCCATCGAAGAAAGCCACGGCAAAATATATTGCGACGGCAATAGGCTGAAGGGTGCGGATATCGCGCTCGACTTCCCAAGCGTGGGCGCGACCGAAAACTTGATGATGGCTGCCGCACTCGCCAAGGGGACGACGCGTATCTCCAACGCGGCAAAAGAGCCCGAGATAGTGGACTTGCAGAACTTTATCAACGCCATGGGTGGCAAGGTGTCGGGGGCAGGGAGCGGAAAGATAGTCGTCGAAGGGGTGGAAAAACTGCACGGTTGTCGCTATACCCCTATCCCCGACCGTATCGTCGCGGGCACCATACTGATCGCAGGCGCCGTATGTGGCGGAGACGTTAGCGTTGCTAACGTTATTCCGGAACATCTCGAACCCCTTCTCTTCAAAATAAACAAAAGCACTTGCCAGCTTACCGTGCAAAGTGATAAAATATCACTGGTCGCTCACGGCAGACCGAAGGTCTTTGACAAAGTCGAAACGCAGCCTTATCCCGGTTTCCCCACCGATTTACAATCCCAGATCATGGTGATGATGTCGGTGGCTGAAGGCACCGGTGTGATCGTGGAGAATATCTTTGAAACGCGCTTTCGCATCGTGCGTGAACTCACCAAGATGGGCGCTATCATCACGGTCAAGGATCGCACGGCGGTTATTCGTGGGGTCAATAGGCTCGAGGGCGCGGCGGTATCCGCGGCGGACCTTCGCGGCGGGGCGGCGCTCGTCATCGCGGGGGCGAAGGCGGATGGGTACACCACCATCGACAACGCCCGATATATCGACAGAGGGTACGAAGCCGTCGAAGAGCTATTCGGTGGGCTCGGCGTAGAGATAAAAAGGATAGGATGAACAGATCGAAGCTTTTAATCGGCATATTTATCGCATTCATCTTGATTGTCATCACGATCGTCCTTTTGGCGTGCACCGTTTTCGTCGTGCGCGAAGTCACTATCGAAAAAGAGGTTGCCTCCTCCCTCATCGACGAGGAGCATATCATAGAAACCAGCGGCTTGACCATCGGCAGGAGCATTATCTCCATCAGTAAGGACAAGGTCAAGGCAGGTATTGAAAAGGAAAATCCCGAAATCGAAGTATTGAATATCACCCGCACTTTCCCAAATAAAGTCACAGTCAAGGTCACTTTGCGGACAGGCATCTTACTCATCACCTCTTCGACGGGGGAGAATAAGGTTTTGGTGGACGCTTCTTTGAAGGTGCTGAAGGTCATGTCGGCAAAGACTGCCGTATCGGTGAACGCCACTGAGGTAAAAGGCGCGACTTTCGACGTCCCGGAAGTCGGTGCGGAGTCGCTACTCGGCAACACCTTGACCCTGAATAAGCCCGTCTACGGCGAAATATTTGCCGAATTTGCGGCTTTTGCGAAGCAATTCGATTTGCAAGGCGCGAGTTTTTCCACCCTCTTTAAGGAGGTCACTTTCGTTGACGGAGAGAACTCGACCAAGACGCTTATTCGTACGAACAAGGGAGTGACCCTCGTCCTTGATACCGCGCTTACTTCCTCGATATACGAGCAATTGTACGCTCGCATGATGTTTTACACGACCTCGCAGGACGTCGAGATAGACCGCACGCGCGGGTATATCGCCTACGACCCCTCAAAGAATTCCGTCGGTTGGCTCGAAAGTATCGAGTAAACACATTGTTTTTTGCAAAAACACAGCGATTTCACTATTGACAAACTATAAATATTTATTTTATAATAAATAATTATAGGGGGTTTTATGTCCAAGCTGTCCGACATGGTCGTTATCGATATCGGTTCCAAGAGCATCTCCGCTTACAATGCGGAGCTTCTTTCGGACGATAACTTTGCGGTCAAAAGCTCTTATGAGATAGAATACAACGGCTACATGGAGGGCAACTGGATCACGCCCGAAGAGGTGCTTCCCTCTATCGTCAAATTGATAGACAGGATGGAGCGCTCTTCCGGCAGGATAAAAAAGGTCTACGTCGGCATCCCCGCGCAGTTCGTCGTGGTGCGTAGCGTTTACGACAAGGTATCCTTCCCTAAAAAAAAGCGACTGACTTCGACAGATATCGACGAATTTATCGAGGCGAACGATCCCTTCCTTTCTTCACCATACGTGCGCATCCATGCGGAGGCGATATATTACGGCAACGACAGGGGGGAACGCATGTTTACTCCGGTAGGCAAGGAGACCTCTGTTTTGGCAGGGCAGCTTTCCTACGTCGGCGCTCGCCGCGATATCATTTCTCCTCTCCGCGAAGGGCTCATCCGTTATGGGATGAAGTCGGTGGAGTTCATTCAGGCGGAATATGCCGCCGCTCTTTCGCTTTTTGCCAAAGAGGAGAGGGACAACGGCGTCATTCTCGCGGATATCGGCTATCTCTCCACTTCGGTTTTGTACGTAGGGGGCGACGCGCTTCTTGACCTCAAGACCTTTTCTCTCGGCGGAAGCATGATCCCCTTGGGGATATCTACTACGATGAACGTGCCGTTCTCGGTCGCGTCCGCCATCACCGCCAAGATAAACCTCGGCTATAAGGAAGAGGGCGAATACACATTGAAATACGAAGCCAATACTTACACCTTTCCCATCGAGATGGTCAACGGTATTGCCAAGGAAAGCATCGCTTGTATCGTCCGATACATCAAAAAGGCGCTTGATTCCTTCCGTTTTGAGGTCGCGCCCGAGCAGCCCATCTACATTACGGGTGGCGGTTTCTCAGAGGTGCGCTTTGCGCGCGAGTATATGGCGAAATGCTTCGACCGCGAGGTGGAGCTTGTACAGCCCTCACTGCCCAATTACGACAGACCTTGCTTCTCGTCGATGGTGGGCGTAATGAAAAAAGCGATCAACAAGGAAAAGGGTGAGAAATTCGGATTTCTCAAGCGACTTTTCCGTTTGTAGGAGGTATATATGGACGACTTCTTTATGGATAGGCACGACGTTAGCCAAGACGTTCCACCCGCGGCGACGGACCATTTTGTCAACCCGATGCTTGACCCATCCGACGAGGAGGATCTCACCGAGCGCGTGTGTAAGATACTCGTCATCGGTGTGGGCGGCGCAGGCAATAATGCCGTCAACCGCATGATAATGAGCGGCATCAAGAGCGCCGATTTCGTCGCGGCGAATACCGATAAGCAGGACCTTATCTACTGCGCAAAAGGACGCACCGACCTTAAGAGGCTCATGCTAGGCGCCAATTTGACCAAGGGTCTCGGCGCAGGTTCTAACCCCAACGTAGGCAAGAAGGCAGCGGAAGAAACGCGCGAGATCATCAAGGAGATATTGAAGGACGTAGACCTCCTCTTTATCACCGCGGGTATGGGTGGCGGCACGGGTACGGGCGCTGCACCCGTCATCGCGTCCATCGCGCATGAACTCGGCATCTTGACCATCGCCGTCGTCACGACTCCCTTTAAGTTTGAAGGGGATAAAAGGATGGCGCAGGCATTGAGCGGTATCGACGAGCTTCGTCCCTACGTGGACACCTTGCTCGTCATCCCCAATCAAAAGCTCCTTGACGTCCTACCCAAAGGCACGACCTTTGCCGACGCATTTGCTTTTGCCGACGATATCCTTCGTCAGGGTATCCAAGGCATTGCGGGCTTGATAGTCAAAAATTCTTTGATCAATCGCGACTTTGCCGACGTTAAGACAGTCTTGAAGGCGAAGGGCTTTGCCCACATCGGCATCGGCTCTGCGGAAGGGGAGAATAGGACTGTGGAAGCCATCACGCAAGCGGTCAACAATCGCCTGCTCGATACCAATATTCGCGAAGCAAGCGCAGCCATTCTCTTTGTGAGCGGCGGCGCCGACTTGACGCTCAACGAGATCAACGAGGCGGGCTCTCTCGTCGCCCAAGTGCTAAACCCCGATGCGACCTTGATTTTCGGCGCGGATAACAGCCAGCAGACGAGCAAAGTCAGCGTGACCATCATTGCGACGGGCTTTAAAAACGGCAACGACCCGATGCGACTCCGCACCATGCCCTCCAACGCCCCCATCACGCCGCGCGACAGGGTCATTCCGCGCGATCACGTCGCCCCCATCACGGATTTGCCCCCCATGCCCGATCGCAGACATCCCGTCAATGCTCCCGTCGAGCCTCAGCAAGGTCACGACGACACGGAAGGGCGCATCAACCTTTCGGATAACGATCTACCGCCCTTTATGAGAAAGATAAAGCGCAATCAATAATCGCAATATAGCCGGTAAGCGTTCGCTTTTGCGAACGCTTATTTTTATCGTCCGATACCTGCCTTTTTAGACAAAAACCTATCTTTGTTTCTCTTTTGCACTCTCGCCGATATGCTACTCTTTTAGCATGGTCGTTTACGTGGAAACCGTTATAATAGACAACTTTTGCTTTGATTTTCTGCTTGGATATTTGACCTACTTTATCACCAAGCAAAAGCCTCGCTATATGCCTATCGTTACGTCGGCGATCGTGGGGTCGATCTTTGCCTTGATATTTCCTTTGTTGCGAGACCTTGGCTTACTTATCAAGATACCTATGCTCCTTTTGTGCACGGCGCTTTTGACGATGAAGAAAGGGGTGCGCGGATACCTTATCAACACCTTCTTCTATTCGGTGTTTAGCTTTTTATTATCGGGTATCATCACCTTTCTTCTCGGTGGAAAGATGGATGGCGGCTTTATCGACCTTAAGTGGGGCGGTGTGGTCGGAGCGCTTTCTTTAGGTGCCCTTTTGCTCATCTATTCTGTCAGGCAAATAGTTGGTTGGATGCACGAAAAAAAGCAAAAACAGAGGTTTGTGACTGCGGAGCTCATCAACGGCGGCAATCGCGTTAAACTCAGTGCACTCTACGACAGCGGCAATCTTTTGACCGACGAGAATGGCGAAGGTGTGGTCGTCACGGATAAAAAATATCTCCTTGCGCTTGGAAAGTTATCCGAGCACGGCGAGATGCGGGTCAATACCGCAAGCGGCAGCAAAGTATTGAAACTCGTGAAGATACCCGAAATACGGATATATTCCGATGGGGGCGAGAATATACTTTTTAACGTAACGGCGGCCTTGTCCGACCTGCCGAAAGAGTACGCTTTGATAGTGCCGTGCGAGTGAGGAGTAGTTATGTTTGATAAGTTAAAGGCGTTTTTAAGAAAGGTTTTCGGATTTTTCGATTTATTTGAAAAGTCTCGCAACGTGAATTTCATCTACGGTGAGTCGCTCCCCGCACCCTACACGGCGGAAGAAGAAAGAGAGGCGATGCAGCGCCTTGCGGCGGGGGAGGAAGGGGTGAAAAACGAGATAATCGAGCACAACTTGCGCCTTGTTGTATATATCGCTAAGAAGTTCGAGGGGAGCGTCGGCGACGTAAGCGACCTCGTGTCGGTCGGGGCGATGGGGCTCATGAAAGCCGTAAATTCCTTTGACCCTACAAAGAATATCAAACTCGCGACCTTTGCCTCGCGTTGTATCGAAAACGAGATATTGATGTATTTGAGAAAGCTGGTCAAACGCAAATGCGAGGTGTCGCTGGACGAGCCGATCAACGTGGACGTGGAGGGCAACGAACTCTTGCTTTCCGACGTGGTAGGCACAGAGCCAGATCAGATAGTCAAGGACCTTGAAAAGAAAGCGGAGATAGAAGAGTTATATAAGTCTTTTTCCACTCTATCCAAGCGCGAATTCGAGATCATCAAGATGCGTTACGGACTGATGGACAGTGAGGAGATGACCCAAAAGGAGATCGCCGATATGATGGGGATCTCGCAATCCTACATATCTCGCATCGAAAAGAAAGTCTTGGGAAAACTCAGAAAAGAATTGGCAAAATTTGTATAAAACGGTCGAAAGCGCCTCATAATACCCTTGTGTGCCCCTACATAGGAGGGCAAAATGGCGCACAAGGTAACGATAAGCGGTTTGGATACGTCCAAACTACCAAAACTCACGGCAAAACAAAGTGAAGAACTCTTAGAGAGGATAAAGAGAGGCGATGAAGCGGCGCGCGAGCAGTTCCTGCTTGCCAATATGCGGCTCGTTCTCTCCATGGTGCACAGATTCTCTGCGTCGAACCTAAACTCGGACGATCTATTTCAGGTGGGGTGTTTGGGGCTCGTAAAAGCGCTCAATCACTTCGACCCATCTTTTAAGGTGATGTTCAGTACCTACGCGGTGCCTATGATACTCGGCGAGATACGCAGATTCGTCAGAGAATCGAGCGGTATCAAGGTGAGTCGCGGAATGCGTGACACCGCCTATCGCGCAATGCAGGCAAGGGAAGCCTTGGAAGGGCGAAACGTCACGGAGCCCACCCTATACGAGATAGCGGAGGAAATGGACGTCCCCGTCAAAGAAGTGGTATGCGCACTCGACGCCATCTCCACGCCGATGTCACTATACGAACCCATCTCGGGCGAAGGCTCGGACTGCCTGCTCGTGATGGACGGCGTGGTGGGGGATAGAAACCCCGAAGAGAATTGGACCGATCGATTAGACCTTCACTCCGCGATAAGCAGCTTGCCCGAACAGGAAAAAGAGGTCATCGGACTACGCTATTACAAAGGGCGAACGCAGGTAGAGGTGAGTAAAGAGCTCGGCATATCGCAAGCGCAAGTCTCAAGGCTGGAAAATAACGCGATTAAGCGGCTGAGAATGCTCTTAGCGGAGTGACCGAGGGGGTGGCGATGCCACCCTTTTTGTCATACGGTGCGCCTTGCGAAAATAAGATACTATATGAACGAATTGACTTTTTGCGAGTTGAGGGGGAAAGAGGTCGTCAACGTTGCGGACGGCAAGCGATTCGGTCGCATCATCGACCTCGCTTTGACCTGCAACGGCAGGGTGCTCGGCATCGTGGCGCCGGGCGATAAATCTCTTTTAAAGAGTTTCGGCGGCAAAGACGCACTATTTATCCCGTGGCAGAATATCTGCAAGATCGGCGACGACGTGATACTCGTCGATTTGCCGACGGGCAATTTTCCGATAGGATAAGGTAGGGCTGTTTTATCGCCCGACAAGCAAATATCGCATTTTTCTTGCTTTTTATATACAATATATTGTATAATCATCAGCGAGGTAACAAAGTATGAAATGCGTTTATTGCGGATCTATGGATAGCAAAGTTATCGACTCGCGTATCTCGGATGACGGCATGTCTATCAGAAGAAGGCGCGAGTGCCTGGTGTGCGGCAGACGTTTTACGACCTATGAAACGGTGGAGCGCATCCCGGTCTTCGTTATCAAAAAAGACGGTAACCGCGAACTCTTTGATATCAACAAACTTCGCAGCGGCATCATGAAGGCGTGTGAAAAGCGCCCCGTGACCTTCGAGAGCATCAATAAGCTCGTCACCGAGATAGAAAAGACCGTCTACAACCTCGGCTCCAACGAAGTGTCCAGCGACCGCATCGGCGACGAGGTCATGAAAGGGCTCAAGGAGCTCGACCAAGTGGCATACGTTCGCTTCGCTTCGGTCTACAAGGAGTTTAAAGATATCGACACCTTCCTTGCGGAAATCGAAAGGATACTCGGAAAAAAATGATAGAGCGCATCTATCAAGGCGCGGATAAACCTCTCAAAAGGGCGCTTCCCGAGCTTTTCCCAGAGGTATCATATTCCGAGCTTTCCGCTTGTTTGCGCCGCCGCGACGTCAAAGTGAACGATTCTCGCTCGAGCGGTGATTCCCTCTTGACCGCGGGCTCTCTCGTCCGTATTTATCCGAAGAAGCTAAAAGAAGTAAAAGTCCTCTATGAGGACGACGATCTCCTCGCTTGTTATAAACCCAAAGGCGTCCCGAGCGAAGGAGATATTTCTTTTTGCTCCATGGTGGAGGAGGTTAAGGGGAAGGTGCGCTTGATGCATCGATTGGATACCAATACCGACGGCGTGCTGCTCTTTACCAAAAACGACGTTGCTTACCGCGAAGTCTACGAAGCGATGCGCTCGGGAACTATCCGAAAAGAGTACCTTGCCGAGGTATACGGCGTACCAAGCGTCAAGGGGGAATGCACCCTCGACTATTATTATAAAAAGGACGAAGCGAAAGAGCGGGCTGTCATCGCGGACCATCCGCGCGACGGCTTTATCCCCGTTTCGCTCTCTTTCGTCGTCGAGGAAGATAGGGGAGAGAGCGCTCTCCTCCGCGTGGTTATCCACAAAGGTAAGATGCATCAGATACGCGCGATGCTTGCCCATTACGGATATTTCATTTTAGGGGACGGCAAATACGGCTCGGACATAGTCAATCGCCGCCTCGGCGTCAAGAAGACGCTTTTGACGGCGGTCGCCGTAGAACTGACTTTTCCCAAGGATGCTTGCCTTTCGAGGCTAAACGGTCTTCGTATTTCCATCTGAAAAAAGCTATCCGATAGCTTGTTGCTTGTACTTATTTTGACGGTACAAGCAATATTTTTTTTATCCCCGAATATAAAATAATACCTTGGCGAAAAATGGGGGTTCTTGTCGATGATTGAGGGTATCATATCGCTGTTATCCAGCGCTTTTTGTTTGACGGGATACATAGAGAGGAACGGCGTTTTCCCCAAGCCGCTCTCGCGAGAGGAGGAAAAAGCGTGTTTTGCCGCTTTGCATTCGGGAGACCTTTCCGCGCGAGAAAAACTCATTTCACACAATATGCGGCTCGTCGTGCATATCGCCAAGAAATACGTGGACGCCTTGGACCCATCCGATATGGTCAGTATCGGCTCTATTGGGCTACTCAAAGCCATCGACACTTTCAAATTCGACAAGGGAACGCAGTTTGCCACCTATGCCGCACGGTGTATCGAGAACGAGATATTGATGGCGATACGAGCCAATAGAAAGCACAAAGTGTGCGTTTCGCTTTCCTCCCCCATCGGTATCGATAAAGAGGGCAACGAGATAAACCTTGTGGACACCTTGGAAGAGTGCGGGATGGACGTTGCCGCCAAGGTGGAAAAAGAAGAGTGCGCAACGGAGCTTCGCCGGATACTCAAATCGGTCTTGGACGAACGTGAATATAAGATAATCAAATATCGCTACGGCTTGGACGGCGCCGACGTATTGCCTCAGCGCGAGATAGCAAAGATGCTCGGGATATCGCGTTCCTACATTTCCAGGATAGAAACGCGCGTTTTGGATAAACTCCGAGAGTATATCACGACAAATGGCATCGATCTGTAAAAAAAAAAAGGACCGCTATTCCGCAGTCCTAATGGGTGTGAGTTAATCTGTAAGCCGAGTTCTGTATTAAACGGTCATCTGTCTAGACGCGCAGTTACCTGCGCGTTCAAGCGAACGTCGGATAGCGGCGGACCACCTTGACCTATCCTCTCTTGCACCAAGTGGGGTTTACCTGGCAGACTCGTCGCCGAGCCTCCGGTGAGCTCTTACCTCACCATTTCACCTATTGCCGCAAGGGCGGCTGTGTATTTCTGTGCACTTTCCTTGAAGTCGCCTTCACCGGTAGTTAGCCGGCACTCTGTCCTGTGGTGCTCGGACTTTCCTCAT
>DFEQ01000061.1 GCA_002368735.1 Christensenella sp. UBA3798 | reverse complement strand
AAGCATTACCTTCAAACTCTGCTACAGAAGAAAACGGGCGAACACGGGGCTGATCCCCTTCCGCCGTCCCGATAAAAAATACCTTGACCTTCTTTAATTCTTCAACGATCCTATTCATATGTGCCTCACTTAATACCCATTTCCCTTTTGATGTCCGAGTAAACGTCACCGACCGTAATGTTTTTCATTTCGTTTTCCATAGAGGCTTGTATATTCGACAGCCTCTTATCCATCGCCTTATGGATATTCCTGCCTACGGGACAATTCACGTTCGGGTTTTCATGAAAATGGAATAGTCCCTTTTCATCAATACAATCTACAGCTTTATAAATATCGTAGAAAGATATTTCATCAACCGGCTTTGCAAGCGCAATGCCCGTTTTCCCTTGACTGATCTTGATAAGTCCCGCGTCCTTTAATTCCGTCATGATCGTGCGGATAAGCACAGGGTTTACCCCAACGCTGCCCGCAAGGAAGGAACTCGTCATACTGTAATCGTTTTTGAAATATTCCAAAGCTGCGATGATATGAACGCCTATCGTAAACTTGCTCGTTATCTGCATAATGACACCTCCGTCATAAATACTATATCATAAAACGTCGGAGATGTCATTCGTGATATTACAAGTTTCAAAACTTTCCGTTTTGATTTGCCCATTTCTCTTTCGGCATGGTCTCTTCCATAACATCCCAATGCTCGGCGATAAAACCATTTTCAACGCGGAAAAGGTCATAATAAACGGTAGCTTTTCCGCCGAAAGAGCCTTCACTCATACCGAGAGCGTAATTTCCGCAAGCCAAAACTTTGAACGTTCTTTCATAAATCATTTGAATACCCTCTTTAGCCATTTCGGCAAGTGCCGCGCCAAGTCCGGATAGTCCGTCGGCAATTGCGATATTATGCTGAATATAGTTGTCTCCGTCAAAATAAGACGTAAGCTTTTCGGGATGTTCTCCACGCAAAACGTCTCCGATAAATCCCGCAACGATAGCTCTCGTTTTTTCGGTATTCTCGTTAGGAACGATATCCGTGCCCCCGTCGATTTGGGTATGTCCGCTTGGATTTGCAAGGGCTTTTGCCTGCGAATTATCCCAATGCTCGGCAATGAGCCCATTTTCAAAGCGGAAAACGTCAAAATTGACCACATCGCCTGCACCTGCAAAATTATAAACGACCTGCAAAACTACGAAATCGGCATCTTCAAACGCTCTTACAACGTTGACAGTCGTTTTTACGGGTGCCTGCTGCAAGCCTGCAACCGCTGCGATAAACGCCTCCCTGCCATCTGCAAACGCCAAATTGTGCTGCGTGTACTTTTTGGCAAGCAAACTATCCGCCAGTTTCAGATCTCCCGAATTAAAAGTTCCGATCAGTGCCTTTGCTTTTTCAATGTTTGTCATCCTTGTATTCCTCCAACGATTCTTAGATCTCTCAATCGCACTTGTATTGTACAGCATTACAAGTTAGCTTGTCAATGGTTTTATTACAAGTTTTCAAAAAATCATTTCCCCACCCTCCACGGGAAATACGCAAAATGATACTTTTTTCGTAATTAACAGCAGTGTGTGCGCTTATAATAAGTAAAAATCCCCCCGAAAATCGGGGGGGGGGATCTTTACTGTAAATCTTCTTTTTATTTGCCCATATACTTATGCACGGCGCGCCAAGCCGCGTCCGCGTAAAAGCGGTGCCCTTCTTCGCCGATGACGTGCGTCAAACGGTCGGCAAAGCCGAGGGATGCGTACGCCCTCTTCCCTTGCTCGAAGCACTCCTTGGCGCCCGCAAGCGGGAAGATCTTATCCTCCGCGCCGTTGACCTGCACGTAATACTTGGGGCAAGCCATAGCGACCAAGTCGCCCATATCGAAGAATAATCCTATCTGCGGCACGTAATTGCAGGAGCAGTGATGCATCGCGCCGATGGAATCACGGAAAGTGCAAACGGCGCAGGAAGGCATGGCAAGTTTGATGCGATCCTCCAGCGCTGCGGCGTAAGCCGTGGCCGTACCGCCGCCGGAATTTCCGGTTAGGCAGATGGCGCTTGCGTCCACTTTGTCGGCAAAATACTTTTCCACGACGTCGATCATTCGGCAGACGTCCCAAACGCGTTCCCCTACGGTGGTACGCCCCATCAAGAGGGCGGTCATCGCAGGTTCCAAACAGGCGTCAAGCTCCTTATTCGGATTTTTAAGTTCCCCAAACGAGCGTTGTTCCATACAGATGGCGGCGTAACCTTCCTTGACCGCGCGGATGCAGAAATCGCGGTTCCCGTTTTTGATGGAAAGCGCGTCCTTCTCCTGCTTTACGATGCCAAGGGAGATGTACATACCGGGGGAATGCCCTTGCAGGCAGATGATCACAGGCGGATCTTTCACGCCGTCCGGCAGGAGCAAATGCGCGGGAATGCGATAGCCGGGCTCGCTTTGAAAGGTGAAGCGCATCTCGGTATATCCCGCCTGCTGTTTTTCCCATTCAACGGAAAGATCCGGCTCCGCGGGGATCATACGATCCATCCCAAGGAGTTCCCGCAGTTTTTCGCGCGCCGCGCCCTGCCAGGATTTCAGATCGCCGCCGTCGTAACTCATGGACGGCTTGACTTTGCGGAACAATTCCCGTTCGTGATCATAGGTACACTTCACGCTACGCATCCTCCTCGCCGAAACACGATCGGCGGACTTTATTTTATCACATTATTTATACAGCTTGCAAAGCTTTCTGTTCTCTTGTTTTTTGACAAACTCGGCAAGCTCGCGTTTGAGGAAGGGTTTGCCGTGTCCGACGTACAAAAACTCGGCGTCCATTGCAAGAAGTTGCTTCCAGCTTTCCGTAAGCGCGGCGTTGTCTTCTATCCACAGCGGAGAGTATCCCACCGAGCCTATCCCGCTCATACATACGTCACCGACAAAGAGTTTGTCGTCCACCCGCATACAGAGATCGTTATCGGTATGCCCGTGCAGGACGAAAAAGGTGATGCCCTCTTTTTCAAGTGG
Organism: Christensenella sp. UBA3798; assembly: GCA_002368735.1. Classification (GTDB taxonomy): domain Bacteria; phylum Bacillota; class Clostridia; order Christensenellales; family CAG-1252; genus CAG-1252. The sequence goes on along the minus strand of DFEQ01000061.1, from coordinate 24,064 downwards.
CTGGGTTTCGGCGTCAAGCGCACCCGTGACATCCACAGGTTCAAAGGTTTGAAAGCGCGGAAGCGCCGCCGAGATGCGGTTGATTATGTATAGGATTGGTCGCGATAGGTAGACGTTCTGCTTATTCCTGCCCGAGAGTAGGCGGTCGCGCTCCGCGGGTAGGCAGATGAGCTTCGCCCCCGCGTCCTCGAGCACCCTCTTCAAAAAGCCCGCGTGATCGGCGTGAACGTGGGTCAATACGACGTAGCGGATGGAGGAGAGCTCCACCCCCTGCCTTGCCGCCGCCCTCAAAAAGTGCTGATAGGAAAAAGGATAGCCCGTATCCACGAGCACCCAACCGTCCGATATCTCCACCAAGTAGCTATTGACGCCGATGGTCCCCAGATTCAAAACTCTCTTCATGACGATCCTTCTCCGCCCGCGATGATTTGCCGCTGTTATTTCGCCTTGACGAGCATCCCTATCATGTTGCCCTTATAGAGCACGCGACCGTAGAAATCGGTGGTGACGTCGCGCGCCGCACGGTAGTAGCCGAGGATAAATCTCGTGGAGAAGTCACGCACGGCGATATCCCCGTTGTCCGCAAATTCGTAGATGGCAAGGATCTGCCCCGCAAAATTTTTGACGTATTCCACCCTGCCCATGGTTTTCCTCCTTTATTTCGCCGCGATGACCTTCCTTTTCTCCACCTCTTGGAGGAAGGCAAGGAGCCCGCCGGGATAACTCTCCGTCATCTCAAGGTGCGTTTCGCCGAGCGACACCGTTTTATGCGTGCCGTGATAGTCGCTGCCCGCCGTCACGAATAGGTCGTATTTATCCGCAAGGGAGAGCATTTCGGACTGCATCTCGGAGGTGTACTTGCTGTAAAATCCCTCCAATCCGCGAAGCCCGCAGGGGATAAAGCGCTTGAGTCGCGCCTCCACCTCCTCCGCCGCTAAGCGTTGATTGCCGCTCCCTAAGGGAGCGTGCGCTAGGACGGGGATGCCTCCCGCCTCCTTGATGGCGATGATGGCGTCCTCGGGCTTGACGTGATCGCCGCCGCACTCATACTTATTCAGATAGTTGTCAAAAGCCTCGCCGATGGTGGCGGCGTAGCCGTATTTGATCATATATTCCGCAATGTGCGGTTTGCCGGGATTGTTGAGGGCAAAGAGCGCCTCCCTCTCAGCCTCGGTGAGGGAAAAGCCGCACGCCTGTTTCAGGAGGTCGAGCCTCCGCTTCACCCTATCCACGCGGTAGCCGTGCGAGGCGTCCACGAGCGCCGTCATGGAGGGGGCGGCGGGGTCGTAGCCATAGGCTAAGACGTGATACTTCCCCCTTTCGTCCTCGCAGGAGAACTCTGCGCCGCGGATAAAGGCGGGATCTCCCGTCGCGAGGAGCCGCGCCATCTCGGCGCACCCCTTAAGTGTATCGTGATCGGAGAGTGAAAAGTGGGTGAATCCCCCCTCGCGCAGCCTCTCCAAGATCACGGCGGGGGTGTCCGTCCCGTCCGAAAAGGTGGAGTGGATATGCAGGTCTACCTTACAGTAAAGCATGGTCACAAACCTCTTTTGTCCCTCAAATTACCAAGACGTAACAGTTGACGATGTGCGAATAGGCGGTACAGGCGTCGATGGCGATGATGCCCTCCGCGATAAAAGGGGAGAAATCGGCGCTTTCGCCAAACTCGTCGCCCTTCTTCTCGAGGACGGAATGTCCCCAACTGGTGTGATAGTGCCCGCATATCACAGTCTTTCCCTCGGGGCGATCGCCCTGCCGCCACTTCTCCATCCCGTTAAACCATCTGGCTTCCCGCCAGGAGCCGAGATGCCAGTCGTGATCGGGTGCATTCTCCCTCGCGGGGAGCCAACCGTGCACGAAGATATAGTCTCCGATCTCGGCGTAGTCGCGAAGCTCACTAAAGTACTTTTTGACTTCGGGGTCGTCGCGCACCACTGCGAAAAGAAGGCGCGGATTGCGCATCAAGAGGGAGTCCGCCCTCTCCCCCGCGAGGTTATACACGGTGTCCGCCGTGCCGTTGGATATATCGCGGTCAAAGAAGCATTCCCGCGCGAGGCACTCCTGTAATAGGTCCTCGTGATTGCCACGGATGAGGATCTTCCTTTCCGAAGGGATGGAATTTATAAACCTTAGGCACTCCAAGGGACTTTCGCCGCGGTCGAAAAGGTCCCCGAGCGACACCAAAATATGCTCGGGATCCTCCCTGTCGTACCCCTTCTCCGCAAGCGCGGCGACCATTTCATTATAAAAAGAATGCACGTCCGCAACAACGAAATACTTCTTCATCCGCTATCTCCGCTCGCTATAGGCAAACGTGATCAAATATAGTTTTGCGCCTTTCAATAAAATAATAGTTGATTTGTTAAACATCTTTTCTTTCTTTCTTTGTTTTTCATTTCAAGGACATATTATATGCTAACTGCTATAACAAATACAATAGTTAGTAGAACCCAACCTATCTTTCTTCTCATTGTTCCCTCTATTGACGATTGTCGTTTTTCGTATTTTACCATTTTTCGAGATTTTTTTCAATAGCAAAGAGGGTATATCTTTCATTCCCTGTGCCAATCATAGGAAGTACTGTAAAAAAGACCCGACACAAATGTGTCGGATCCAAAAGAATTACTGTTTTTCAATCAATAATGAAAAACAATATTACTTCTTCCCCACGGCGAGCTCGACGCAGCGGTAGGCGCCGTTATAATAGCCCTGCTTCTTGAGCTCTTCGATGCGGTCGATCATGTGGAGAATGATCTCCTTGTCGTCGATCAGGCGGTCGAGAGCCTCCGCCATCGACTTCTTGTCGGGATATTCGTCGGTACTGTCACCGTATTCCCTGCCGTGGATGGCACCGTACACCTCGTGTCCGCCGATATGCTTCATAAAGACCTTGGGAATGGGATAGTAGGCGAGCTCGCTCGGCTTGGTGATGAGGAGATCCGTAACGGGCATCAGGAGATTGGTGGAATACACCGCGCGGAAGATGTCCTCGTGGCAGATGGCGGTGACGCCCTCCGCCTCCCCTTCGCGGATATCCTTCACCATCGCGAGGAGGTCATCGTAGCGGTCGAAATACTCCTTGACGTCAAGGTCGGGGATACGCGCGATGAGCTTTTCATAGACGTCCTTGTGATCGCCGAAATTGATAAAGAGAGCGACCTTCTTGTCCCTAACGTAAGGGAGAAGGTGCTTCACCATTGCGGCGAAGTCGTCAAAGCCCGCACCCGCGCCGCCGACCGTCATCAGGATGCGCATCGGCTTGCCTTGGGTCAATCTCTCACGGCGGAGCCTATTATCCTCCTCAAGGTTCACGAGGAGCTCGTGATCGATGAAGCAGCCCACCTCTTTCAGTACCTCGGCGGGCATTCCCTTCAAGGGCTTTTTATCAAAGCCGCCGAGCGTCTTATAGCCGAGATAAGCATAGGGAGTCTGCACCGCGTGGATGGCTCCTTCCGAGAGGTGAAGCGCCATGGGCCAGTTGTCGGGAATGGCGTTGACCACGTGGGTGAGCCCTGCGTGCACCGCGCCCTGCGCGGGCCACACGTGCGTCGCGATATAGGGGATATCCTTCGGGATATTCTCAAAGATGGGGACGAGCAGTTCGCTGTTTTTCTGATCCTTTGCGTTGTAGCTTATCTTCTTAAAGCCGTCGCGGTTCATCGGCTCCCATACGAGCTTATTGAAGAGGACGGACTTTTGCGAGATGCGCGAAGCGAGGGAGTAGAGGTCGTTTTGCTCCCGGATCATCTTGGACCCCGTGGCGTCGAAGGAGGCAAGGTCCAGCCAATAGGGCTTGTAACCGAGCGCCGCCGCGCAGGACGCCATCGCGATGGAGATGCGGTAGTGTCCGAACCCCATGCGGATGTTGCCCACGATGAGAGCCTTTTCGTCAAAAGCCTCGTTATGATCGGAAAATACGATATTTTTTGCGCCGATGAAGTCGAGGGTGTCGATGGGTTCAAAGGCGAGTTTATAGTGCGCCTCGCTGTCGTCGCCGTACTTCTTTATATACTTTGCCTTGCTCTTCTCCGCGGCGCGAACGGTGCTTTCGTCCATTACGTTGCCGAATATTACTTTTGTCCTGTCTGTCATACGATCACTCCTTTGCCCGTATCGTAGAGGAAGGAATGCTCCTCCCCCCGCAACATATAGCGGACTTTGATTTTGCGCCCCTTCCTTTCAAAGGTGGGGGACTTTGCTTCGCGGAAGAGAAGGAAGGCACGCTCAAGCGCTTTTTTCTTCTCTTCGTCGTATTCGCCCACGTTGTCCGAAGTCATCAGCACGCTGCCGAAGAGGGCGTTGATGGTGAGCAGTGCGAGCCGCGTCTTCTTGGAAAGCGAGATATTGTCGTCGCGAAGGAGGAAGACGTCAGGGTCGTTGCCGAAAAATCTCCCGTCCATAAACGACCTGTAGATGGTATTTTGCACCGTGATCTTGGTCGAGGGGCGCTCCCTGTGGAAGAACTTCATATAGAAAGCGTCGTCAAAGGACAAAGACACGTCGGGTCCTATCCGCATATAGTCGAACTTTCCTATCGCGTTGAAGAGGGTGGCGCCGCAGCCGAGGATAAGTTTGTCGGGCAGCACCTCGCGTAGGAAGTCGTAGGCATATTCCGCCGCCTCCGAGCGGGTCTTCCCTTCGTATTCGGGGAGGTTCGCCGCATAGAGAAAGTCGAGCTTAAAGAGGTCGAAGCCCATATCCGCATAGTGGCGGAGGCAGGTCTTTATATACTCTTTGACCTCCTTCTTTTCAAGGTCGAGGGCGTAAAAGCCGCTCCAGTTGGAGCCGCACTTGACGAAATCGCCCTTCGCGTCCCGCTTGAAGTATTCGGGGTGCTCTCTAAAGAGCCTACTCTTTGCCTCCGCAACGAAGGGGGCGAGCCATATCCCCGCCTTAAAGCCGCGTGCGTGCGCTTTCTCGGGGATAAAGGAGATGCCGTTCGGAAATTTCTTTTCGTCCACGTCCAGCCAATCTCCGACAAAGCTCTCATAGCCGTCGTCGATCTGGAAGAGGTTAAAGCGCCCGTCCAAGCCCTCGAGGTCGCGGAGCAATATCTTCTCCGATATGTCTTGGTAGTAGTTGTACCAAGAGGTATATCCGAAGAGCTTCTCGATGTCGCGCCGAGGGAAGATGGTGCGGAATGCTTCCATCCCCTCCTCCACGCTCTCGTAACTCATATAGTCGGCGAGGGTATACGTTTCTCCCGCCTTGACCACTGCCCCCTTGACGTCGCTTCTCAAGATGACCTCGCCCGTACGGCGGTCCACCTCCACGATCAGGTAGGCTTTTTTGTAATTGCGGTTGAGGATAAGCCCGTTTTTGGCACCCTTTCGATAAAAGATGTCGTAGCCGTGCACCCGCCTGACGTCGTAGTCGTAGAAGTGATAGTCGCCGTAGCGGTCGAAGGAATAGGCGTCGATGAGCCCCTTGGGCAGGTGCAGAAGGTTCTTTTCAAAGCGCAAAAAGTGCCTCTCGCGACTGTCCGTCCAGGACTGATATCCGTTCAAAAAGATGAGGTTTTCCCGGGCGAAGCGGCTGCCCGCAAGGTGCTGCGGGGCGTCCTCTTCGTAGGAGAGGAGGGTAAGGTCGCGTTTCGCCGTCAAACGCACGGTGCGCCTGTTGTCGTCCTCCCGCGTTTCGAGAGAGAGATCGGGAGAGCCGCCGAAGGCGACTTTTTCGACCCCGTCTACCGTGTAGCCGATACGCATGTTATTCGTCCTCGCCGTCCGCCTTTTCCTCTGCGGGAGCGGCGTCTGCCACGGGGACTTCCTCCGCGAGGGCGGGAGCCTCCTTGGCGCCTTCTTCGGGCTTAGCGATGATGCCCATCACCTTCTTTTCGTTATAGAAGGCAAGTATCACCGCACCGATGACGCAGAACGCCACCGCGACGAAAGCAACGATCATCAGTCCCGTGGAGGACGCGGTGATGTCGTTAGCGTCGGTATTCTGCGTGGCGCCGATGATGGCGAGGGAGGTAAAGATAAGCATCGCAAGCGACTGCCCCCACTTCATGGCGAAGGTACGCGCCGCAAAGAACATTCCCTCGCGGTTCTCCCCCGTGACCTTTCCTTCCGCCTCCGCCACGTCAGCCACGATGGACTGCGGGATGATGCCGAGGAGCGCCATCGGGAAGGCAGCGATCACACAGATCAGCACGCCGAACACGACGCCCGGCACCGCGGGGATAAACTTGATGAGCGCGGTCACCACGTAGGCAAGAGCCAGTCCAAGGAAGCCCGCGATGGTGAGCTTCTTCTTGCCCCACTTCTTAACGAGGGAGCTGACGAAGGGATAGAATACCGCGGACAGCACGGTCATGCCGCCCATGAAGTACATCGTATAGCTCTCGTCGATATTCATCGACACCTTGACGAAGAAGGGGAGACCCGTCTGGAAGAGGGTCAAGCCCACCCAATACATCAGGTCGGAGCCGACGAACACGCGGAAGTCCTTATTCTTAAAGGTGGACGCGAGCGACTTGAACATATTCTGATTCGAAGGCTCGGCATCCACGAAGTCCTTCTCTTTGAGAAGGAAAGTCGGCAGGAGCATCGCTACGCAAGCGATGACCGCAAGCACGATAAAGCAAGCGCGATAACTCCAGCTGAAACTCATCCCCGCGCCGCGCAGAACGCCCGCAAAGATGAAGGGGGTATAGGCAAGGAGGGTACCGGCAAAGAAGGTCAGCGAGATGGCGGTGGAGATAAACATCCTATCCTCCTGCGTCTTACCGAACTCCGAGATCAGGGCGTTGTAGGGGGTGCAGTACATCGTCATAAACAGATAGAACAGCACGATGAACACCGATATCCACGCCACGTTGATGCCGCTGATGGCGTTGACGGGGGCGCAGAACAGGAGCACCGTGACCACCGAGAGGGGGATGGCGGCGTACTGCATAAAGGGGATGCGCCTGCCCCGCTTGTTGCGACTGCGGTCGGAGAGGTTGGCGATCAGGGGATCGGTCACCGCGTCGAAGATCCTGCTGAGCGCCGTGATGAGCCCGAGGATGGTCAAGAAGCCGAGGATGACGAGTCCGGGCTTGATGAACTGCGTGGCGCCGAGCTCGGAGATATCCTTCTGCGTGGGAAGGTAGAAGGTCACGAGCCAAGCGTTGATGATACCGCTGAGCATGGACCAACCGAGCTGTCCGATGGAAAAGATGATCATTTGTTTCTTGGATAACCTTTTCATACACTTAGAAACGCTACGTCCGAATAGCATTTCCCTCCTAGGAAGATTTTTTTGCACCGCGCTCGGACTGCGCGGAATCAGTCAAAATCGAAAAAAATGAGGGTTCGTCTATCAAAATTATATAGTACGTCGCCCGCTTTGTCAATACCCTATTTTTTAATGGTAGGGCGCGCGGGGCGCGAGGGTTGCATTTTAATGGGTTATAGTTTATAATTTATGCGTCTATAATCGTTCTAAGAGGCATTTATGAAAAGAAAGTTTTACATCCTATCCCTGCTCCTCCTCTGCGCCCTGCTTGCATCGCTCCTCTTTGCCTGCGCGGCGATAGAGACTACGGACACGGAGAAGCAGAAGGAAGACAGCGTCCCCGCCGCGGCAGAAGAAAAAAAGACCATCCTATTCCTCGGCGACTCCATCGGCGAGGGCCTTGCGGGGCCCGACCCCCTGACCGAGCGCGAAAACTATGCCTATTACGGCATCATCGGCAACATCAACGGCTACGACTTCTACGACCGCGCGGTGACGGGCTACACGACGGCGGACCTGGCAGCGTTCGTCAAGAGGGAGGACGACGGCATCAACCGCGTGCGCTCTCTCATCTCCACCGCTGACATCATCCATATCTCCATTATCGGCAACGACTTTTTGAATTCCAATCACGCGCAGATGATGATCGACCTCGCGGACGACGTATACGATAGGGTCGTATCGCGCCAAACTGTGGCGAAAGCCAACCTCGAAGACACCCTTACGACCATCCGCTCTTACAATAAGGACGCGGTCATCATACTGCAGACCCTCTATAACCCCACGGGGGAGGAGAGCCTGCTCATCGGGAGCGCGGCGCAGCGTCAGTTGGCGCGCCGCGGGATAGAGCCCGATGGCTATCACGCCCTGATGGACAAGATGGTACACGCGATAAACGACATATTGTACGACTACCTCGACGAGCACACCACGGTGGACGACGACGGTAACAGCGTCGCCCCCTTCGAGCTCGTGGACGTGTACAGCGCCTTTGAAAAGGTATACGAGGAGGACAACGAGCGCTGGCAGACCTTGATATGCTCCGACGATATCCACCCCCGCTCCGAAGGGCACGCCATCATCGCGGAATGCATCCAGGCGAAACTGGAGGAACTGGGGCTCGCCGCCAAGAACGCCCTGCACGCCTATAAGAATCTCAAGGTCAGACAGTTGAACCGCTTATACCCCGACCTCGAGAGCAAGTCTATCGTGCGAAACAACATTATGCGCGCCACCTCCTACGCCGAGGTGCGAAAAGCCTATTTCGATGGCAAAAAAGGGGTCATCCCCCATTACGCCGAGATGCCCACGCGTGACGGCAAGCACTTTGCAGAGGACAAGACGTTTGAATTATCCCTCCTCCGCGCCTTCGATACCGACCTCACGTCCTACGTCGATTTACACGCGTCCGAGATGACCTTCAAGGCAAACGGCGAATTCCTCTTATACCTTCCCATAAAAGAGCTGATATTGCAACTGGCAAAGGTGTATATCGGCAGAGAGGGGGTAAACGTGGGGGACTTCTACTATCTCGACTATGCCCCCTTGTACTTCTCACAAATAGCGCCGGGATGCGCGGACAGAGACGTTATAACGCTTCTTAACGCTTTAAAAGACCTCTACGGGTTGGAAATCGTCGGGTTGGAGCTTGACAACCCCGCACTGATTGCTATCCTGGAAAGGTTCCGCGAAACGGGCGACCTCATCATAGACGACGCGGAGGCGATAGGAGATACCCTCGCATTCAAGAGTACGGGCACCTACGTCCTCGACACGGTGTACGGCGCAGACGGCACCGAGTATACCGCCGTCTACCTCAACGACCTCGTGGGAACGGGGGAGTCCTTTATGCGCTTCACCTACCATAGCGACGATAGCGGCGAGTGGGTACGTTTGACCGTGGACGTCATACAGCTCGAAGCGGAAGGAGATATCCGAGAGGGATAAATATATTCGATAGATGTAATATAATACTTGTATAATAAAAATCGACCGTTTTCAAGCGGTCGATTTTCCATTTTCTTCCTATATTTCCGATATTATCGCAAGGTGCGCATGGCGTTCAAAATGGCAAGCATCGCCACACCCACGTCGGCAAAGACGGCAAGCCACATGGCAAAAGCCGAAGTCACGCCGAGGGCGGTCAAGAGGAGCACGGCGACCTTTACCCCAAGCGCGACGAAGATATTCTCCCTAACGATACGCATGGTCTTTGCGGCTATCTTGCGCCCCTCAATGATGGCGGAAAGGTCGTCTTTCATAAGCACGACGTCGGAGGCCTCTATCGCGGCGTCACTGCCCACCCCGCCCATCGAGATGCCGACGTCCGCCATGGCAAGCACAGGCGCGTCGTTGATGCCGTCGCCGACGAAGCAGACAGCGCCGCCCTTCTTCTCTTCCGAAAGCAACTTCTCCACCCAAGCCGCCTTATCTTGCGGCAGGAGCTCCGCGACCCACTCGTCCACGCCGACCGTCCTCGCCACCGCCTCGGCGGCGCCCTTTCTATCCCCCGTCAGTAGCACGGTACGGCACCCCTCTTTCTTTAGAGAGGCGATGACTTCTTTCGCGTTGTCCTTGGGTGCGTCGGATACCGTCACACAGCCGAGGTACTTTCCGCCGCGTGCCACGTACAGCACGCTGCCGAGCCCTTGCCTACTATCAAACGCAACGCCCTCTTCCTCCATAAGCGCCGCGTTGCCGACGAGGATGACCTCCTCGCCCCTAACGGCCTTTACGCCGCGCCCTGCGATCTCTTTTACTTCGTACCCCTCGCGGCTGACGGGAGAGGCGTACTCCACGACCGAGCGGGCGATGGGATGATTGGAGGCTCCCTCCGCGATATACGCCGCGGCGAGGATATCCTTGGCTTTATCCGCAGGATAGACTTCCACAACCGAGAAGCGCCCCTCGGTGATGGTGCCCGTCTTGTCAAATAGGAACACGTCCACCTCCGCGAGGCGCTCGAGTGCCGCCCCGCCCTTGACGAGGATGCCCTTCTTGGACGCGCCGCCGATACCGCCGAAAAAGGAGAGCGGCACCGATATCACGAGAGCGCAGGGACAGGATACGACGAGGAAGGTGAGCGCCCTCTTGATCCACTCGCCCCACTCTCCGAGAAAGATGGGGGGAAGGATGGCGATAAGGAGCGCCGCAGCCACCACGACGGGGGTATAATATCGGGCGAATTTTGTGATAAAGTTCTCCGCCTTCGCCTTTTTCGCCGCCGCATTCTCCACAAGGTCGAGTATCTTGCGGACGGTGGAATCTTCATACTTTTTGAGAGCGCGGAGCCTGACTTCCCCATTCACGTCGATGGAGCCGCTGAGCACGCCGTCACCCGAACTCGCGGACTGCGGCACCGATTCCCCCGTCAAAGAGGACACGTCGAAATCGCACGACCCCTCTATAAGCACGGCGTCTACCGGAACGCGTTCCCCCGCGCGGACGACGAGGACATCCCCCACCTCCACTTCCTCGGGAGAGAGGAGCACCTCTTCCCCATCCTTTACTACGCGCGCTACGTCGGGACGAATATCCATCAGCGCGGCGATGGAGCGGCGCGACTTGCCGACGGCATAGCGCTGAAACAGCTCACCCACTTGATAGAAGAGCATCACGCCGCACGCCTCCGGCAGGTCAAGGAGCGCGATGGCGCCGAAGGTGGCGACCACCATCAAGAAGTTCTCATCGAGGAGCCGCCCCGAAACGAGGTTCTTCGCCGCCTTGACGATGACGTCGTAGCCCGCTATGAGATACGCCGCGATAAAGGGGATGGCGTATAGATAAAAGCGATAGTCGGTGACATTCCACCCTTCACCCACCGCCGCAACGCTCCTAAGCGGCGTCAGTTTATAGAGCACCATCGACACGGCGAAAAGCACGAAGGCGACGACGATGCGTATGAGGCGCTTTTTCTCGCGTTTCATTATTTCTCCACGAGCTCGCAGTCGGGCTCAACGCGGCGCACCGCCTTGGTGACCGCCTTGACGACGGACTTTTCGTCCGCCCCCTCCGATATCTCCAAAGTCATCTTCTGCATGATGAAGTTCACGTTACAGGCGGCAACGCCCTCCAGCTTCTTCACGTCGCGCTCTATCTCGGCGGCGCAGGAAGCGCAGCAGAGATCAGTCAATTCATACACCTTTTTCATATCAATTATCCTCCGATAAATGTTCAAGCGCCATCTTATAGATGCGCGAAATATGGTCGTCATCCAACGAGTAATAGACTTCCTTGCCTTGCTTGCGATATTTGACCACCTTGGTCTGCCTGAGAATGCGCAGTTGGTGGGAGACCGCCGACTTGGTCATGCCGAGCAGACTGGCAATATCGCACACGCAAAGCTCCGCTTCAAAGAGGCAAGAGAGGATGCGAGTACGCGTGCTGTCGCCGAATACCTTAAAGAGCTCCGCCACGTCCGCGAGGGTCTCCTCGTCGGGGAGCGCGGCGCGCACTTTTTCCACCACGCCGACGTGTACGACGTCGCTTTCGCATACGTCCTTTGTAAGCCTTTTCATAAGCACCTCCAAGGTTGAACGATTGAATACCTATTCAACTATTATCATTATACGCCGACGCATTGCGGTCGTCAACCTTTTTTATAAAAAAAGATGTAAAACTTGCACAAAGAAGTTTGCCTTCGAAAGTGAAGTTCCGCTCCACGCGGAGTGAAGTTTGCCTTTGGCAAGTGAAGTTATCCCTGCGAGATAGTGAAGTTCGCCTTCGGCGAGTTAAGGTGTCGCTTTCGCTTCGAAAAGAATGCTACGAGCGGAGCCCTGCGGGCGACCCTGATTACGCATTCCGCATTAAAAAAAGAACCGCCCGAAGGCGGCAAAACAAGGCGTCATAATACGCCGTATAATAGCATTCCGAGCCCTGCGGAGAGGAGGATCATCACGATGGGCGAGGCTTTTTTCTTCAATAAGTATTTGCTGCCGAGCCCCACGAGGACGAGCACGGCAAGGATGATGAGCCCCTTATAGTTGAAGCTAAAGCCCCCCGAGAACGTCGTCACGCCCAAAACGGTACGCAGCCCCATCACGACCGCCGTGGCGAGGATGAGCGCGGCGACCGCGGGTCTGACGCCCGAAAGGAAGCCCTGCACTCCTCTGTATTTCAAAAGGTTTTTGAGGATCGCGGCGATGAGCAGAATGATGATGAAGGCAGGCAATACTACGCCGAGCGTGGCGAGGAAGGCCCCGAGGACGCCGCCCTGCGACGAGCCTATGAAGGTAGCCATATTGACGGCGATAGGCCCCGGCGTGGACTCCGCCACCGCGATAAAGTCCATAAACTGCTCTTCAGTGAGAAAGCCGTGCGAAAGACAGACGTCACGCATCATCGGAAGCATCCCGTAGCCACCGCCGAAGGACACCGCGCCTATCTCCAAAAACACGGCAAAGAGGGTCAAGTATATCATACCTTGTCCTCCCTTGAGGGTGGCTCGCCGCCCTCCTGCCCTTGCTCTTTAGTGGACGGGGCCACCGCGGGGACCTCGGGCGCTTCGGGCGCGGCTTTAGCACGGAGGCGACCTATGAGGTATAAGATCAAACCCAGCACCCCCGAGATAAGGATATAGAAGATGGAAGAAAAGTTGACCGCGAAAAGCGACAAGAGGATAAACGCCACGAAGACGCCGCTTGCCACGAGCACAGAAAAAAGGTTCTTCTTCATATCCTTAATGACCTTGACGCCCGCCGAACCTATCAGATACACCACCGCGACCTGAATGCCGCGGAAGGCATAGCCGACGTAGGTCAAGGAGAGGAATTTATCAAAGAAAAGCGAAATGATAAAGATGATGACGAAGGCGGGCAAACACACCGCAATGGTGGCAAGCAGCGATCCGATCACGCCCGCCACCTTGTAACCGATAAAGGTCGCCATATTGACGGCGATGGGGCCCGGCGTGGACTCCCCGATGCCGAGCATATCGAGGAATTCCTCCTTGCCGAGCCACTTTTTGCGCGAAACGAATTCGTTCTCGAGGAGAGCGATCATCGCGTATCCCCCGCCGAAGGTGAACGCGCCTATCTTCAAAAAGCTCAGGAAGAGCGATAAGAGTTTCGGAAGCGGCTTTTTTTCTTTCATGGGTCAAGTATAACCTATTCGGGAGAATAAATCAAGGAAGGAACAAAGCTAATGCGTAAAAAGGGTCGCTCCGCGCCCGAACGAAACATTCGGAGCGAAGCGACACCCTAATGTCACCGAAGGTGATACGTCATACTCGCCATAGCGAGTAGGTCACTCTTCCTTCTTCCCCTTGCAATACTTGCACGCGGCGCAGTCGGCGCAGCCGCAGTCGCAATGCGCTTTGCCCTTTTTCCAAGCAATGATACGCGACACGACTACGCCCACGACCACACCGACGCATCCGAGTATCAGCATTACTTGCCAAAATACGCTCATTTACGCCACCTTCAACTTGTTCTTCGCGTCCTTTTTATTGTAGAGGACGATGAAGGCGATAGCCGCCGCGACGACCGCCGCCACGATAAACGCCGTCCACCACCACGACCCGATCAGGTAGATGACAGTCGACACGATATAGGAGGTCGCCACCCAGAAGAGGAGGGTCATCTTGAAGGACTTGGCATTCGGAAGCTCCGCCTTCGCAGTAGCCACCGCCGCAAAGCAAGGGATGGTGGTCATATTGAAGGCGATAAAGGCGATGAGCGCGGGAATGGTGATGCCCGTTGCGTTGATCATCTGCACCACGCTGTCTACGCCGCCGAGCGCCTCGTTCGCTGCAAATCCCGCCGAGATACACGCCGCGAGGGTGCCGAAGGTCGCGATGACGTTCTCCTTGGCGATGAGACCCGTGACCGCCGCCACCACGAAGATCCATCCGTACTCACCGAGCTGCGAACCAAAGCCGAGCGGTGTGAATATCGGTTGCAAGAGACCGCCGAGCCCCGCGAGGATGGAGAGGTTCATTTCGCTGTCTTCCAAATACTGCCAGTTCCAGGAGAAGTGGCTGATGAACCATATCACGATGGTGGAGGCGAGGATGATGGTGAAAGCCTTTTTGATAAAGTGCTTTGCCTTATCGAAGAGGTGGATCATCAGCGCCTTGAACTGCGGCAGGTGATAGGTCGGCAGTTCCATAATGAAGGGCGGGACCTCCCCCTTCATCGTGGTGGAGCGCATCAGGATGACCGCCGCGATCGCGACCACGATGCCGAGGAGATACATCGCGTAGGTGTTGAGGTCGGCATTGCCCACCCCGAAGAACTGCACGATACCTCCCGCGATCGCCGTGAGGATGGGGAGCTTGGCGCTGCAGCTGAAGAAAGGTATCACGCGTATCGTCGCGGTGCGCTCCTTTTCATCCGCGAGCGTCCGAGTATTGGCCATCGCGGGGATGGAGCAGCCGAAGCCCATGATCATCGGCATGAATGCCCTGCCCGACAGCCCGAAACGACGGAAGATCCTATCGAGGATAAAGGCGACGCGCGCCATATATCCGCTGTCCTCGAGGATGGAGAAGAAGAGGAAAAGTAGGAGGATCTGCGGCAGGAAGGAGAGCACGGAGAACAAGCCTCCGAGGATGCCGTCCACGACGAGCCCACTCGCCCAAGCGGGAGCGGACGCCATCGCCTCGCTCATGCAGGCGGACAAAAGTCCCGTGAAGGTATCGAGCGCGTTAAAGAGGATCACGCCCGGGCTGTACACCGACTCCTCGTAGCCAAAGAAGGTATTGACCGTGATCTCGGAGCAGAAGGCGTCGATCTCGCTGACAAATTCCACGTCCTCGAATTCGCCCTCTTCGTTCAACGCGAGGGTGCATTCGTACCCATCCGCGTTATAGAAGGTCTCGTACTTATTTCCTTCCGCGTCGTATAGGTCGAGGAGTTCACCCTCGTCGTCCGCGAGGACGGTTAGTTCGTTCCCCTCCGCATCGTAGAATGCCGTGATCTTATTCCCTTCCTTGTCATAGGCATAGGGAACGGGGGCGAGCTCTACAAATTCGTCACCGTAAAAGACCGCTTCCACTTCGTTGCCGTCTTCGTCGAGGTAGACGGCGCCGCTGGCGAAGTCCTCTTCCGAGATCTCTTCGCCCGTCACTGTGCTGTAGGCGACGACCTCTTTATCAAAAACGCCCGCCGCGCCGAGGTAGAGTAGATCCTCGCTGAAGGTCAGGTGGAATACGAGGAAAAGGATGACGAGGAAGATGGGGATGCCCCACACCTTGTGCGTCAGCACGCGGTCGATCTTGTCCGACTTGGTCATAGAGAACTTTTCCTGCTTTTTGGTCAGGACGGGTGCGAAATACTTGGAGATATACTTGTATCTCGCGTCCGCCACCAGCGCCTCGAAGTCGTCGCCGAAAACGTCGTCTTCAAAGGTCGCCTTGAACTCCTCGATCATGGGGAGCGTCTCCTTATGCATCTCGGTTTCGATGCTGTCGTTCTCCACCAGCTTTATCGCGTGGAAAAGAGGGTTTTGCACTCCCTGCCCCTTCAAGGCGATCTTTACGTCGCCGATCAGATGCGACAGAGCGGAGCTCTCAAGGACGGTCGCCCCGACGCGGGGCTTTTGGGATGCGCTATAAGCGCGCTTCATCAACTCGTCCAAGCCCGTTTCCTTCAAGGCGGATATCTTGATGACAGGCACGCCGAGGCGCTCTTCCAAGAGCTTTTCGTCGATCTTGTTCCCCAGCTTCTCCACCTCGTCCATCATATTGAGGGCGATGACGACGGGGACGTCTATCTCCAAGACCTGCGTGGTCAAGTAGAGGTTCCTCTCGAGGTTGGTGGCGTCCACGATATTGATGATACAGTCGGGCTTTTCGTCCAAGACGTAGTTCCTGGCGATGACCTCCTCGGGGGTATAAGGCGAAAGGGAATAGATACCGGGAAGGTCCACGATCTCCACGGGTTCGGCGCACTTTTTGTAGGTGCCCGTCTTCTTATCCACCGTGACGCCCGGCCAGTTGCCGACGTGCGCCGTGGAGCCTGTCAAGTTATTGAAAAGGGTGGTCTTGCCACAGTTGGGGTTTCCCGCCAAAGCAAATCGTTTCATCCTTCCACCTCCATCGTCACGCATGCCGCCTCCGCCTTTCTGAGGGTGAGTTCGTAGCCTCGCACGGTGACCTCGATGGGATCGCCGAGGGGCGCCCGCTTGCGCATCTTGATCTCCGCGCCGGGGGTGATACCCATGTCGAACAGGCGGCGCTTTATCTTGCCTTCGCCCGTGACCCTCTTGACGACGCCGACGTCGCCGATCTCAAAGCTGTCCAATGTCCTTTCCATATTTCCTCCTTATATTTACGCGACGAATATCTTCGTCGACAGATTCCCGTCCAGGGCGATCCTCCCGTCCTTCACCATCACGACCACTGAGCCGCCCGACGAGGACAGCACGCGGATAGAGCCGTTGACGTTGATCCCGAGGTTTTCGAGATGTTTCTTGGTCTTTTCGTCCGCCGCGATGCGGACGATCTTCAGTTCCCTATCGATGGGTGCGAGTATGATCGGCATATTTCTTCCTCCTCCGCACGACTGCGTCATGCGATGCAAAATATGAATGATTATTCACATTCATACGCATTATAGTACAAGCGTACGCTGTCGTCAAGCAAAACATGAAACTTTTTTCACATTCAGTTTATTTTTTCTATCGAGTTGCTTTTTATAAGGAATAATGATAGAATATAAAATATGGAAAAACCTGTCAGAGAACCAAAACAGCAGCGCTCCATCGACAAGAAAGAGCGCATCATCCAAGCAGCTTACGAGCTTTTCTCGGAAAAAGGCTATTACAGCACCGTCACTTCGGACATCGCGAAGCGCGCGGGGGTGTCCACCGGCATCGTGTACGGCTATTTTTCGGACAAGCGCGATATCCTCTTCTACGTCCTGAAGATCTACATCCGCGAGACGGCGTCTCCCGTGATGGACTACTTCGGAGCCTTGCCCGAAGGCATCACTCTGAAGGAACTCTTTGAAAGGGTCATCGCGCTCACGGCGTCCATCCACCGGAAGAACGCGAACCTCCACAACATCCTGCACTCCCTCGCCGTGGTGGACGAGGACATCAACGCGGAGTTTCTGAGTCTGGAAAAGCACGTCACCTACATGGCGGCGGAGAGGTTCCGCGCCCTCGGCGTCCGTACGGACAACTTGGAAGAGAAGATACACGTAGCGATGAACTTAGTCCAATCCTACGCTCACGAAGCCATCTACGACAAGCACGACTATCTGGACTACGGCGTCATGCAAAGTGCCGTCGTCGACCTCCTTATCAAACTCTTTGAATGACCCCTTATCCCACGAAAACAAAGAAGGCTCGGAGAAAGACTCCGAGCCGTTTTTTATAAAGAAACCTCTTCTCAGGTAAATAGGATACGCAGCGTCAAGTAAGCGACGTAGACCGCAAAGAGCGCCGCGCCCTGCCACCTCTGAAACTTCTTGGTGAAGAGCATGGGCACCACGGCGATGGCGGAGAGCCCCAGACAGAACGGGAGGTCAAGGTATATCGCCTGCGTGGGGAATACGAGCGCCCCGCCCGACACCATCGCGCAGATGGGGAGTATCATGGTCAGATCGAGGATATTGGCGCCGATAATATTGCCCACCGATATCTCCGACTTCTTCTTGACGATGGCGGTGATGGTGGTGACGAGCTCGGGGAGAGAGGTGCCTATCGCCACAAGGGTGACGGCGATGACCCCTTCGGGCACTCCCGCCGCGAGGGCGAGCTTTTGTCCGTAAGTGACGAGCAGGTCGGCACCGCCGATGATGCCCACAGCGCCGCCGATAAACTTCAACAGGTTGATGATAACGGTCTTTTTATCCTTCTTGACGGGTGAAGCGTCCCCTTCCGCCCCTCCTTGCTCGGGAGCGGGGGATCCGTCCATTTTGACGTTCACGCCGTCGCTCTCGGGGGTCAGTCCGTTATGCACGGGGTTTTTCATCATCTTGACGGCGGAAAGCACGTTCTCGCCGATAAAGAGCAAGAAGAGTTCGAACACCAATAGCCCCGTCACGACGTTCATCACGTGGTTGCCTTCCCTGACTTCGCCGAAGAAACCGATGAGGAAAAGGTTGAGGGCCGCCACGATGAGCAAGACCGACTTGAAGGCGTACTCCTTGCGGTTCACCTTGCCGGGCATAAAGAGGAGGGATATAGCCATGATGATCCCGAGGTTCGCCACCACGCTGCCCACCGCGTTGCCTACCGCTATCTCCACCGAGCCGCGCGCCGTAGCGATGACGGACACGATAAGTTCCGGGAGGGTCGTAGCCACCGACACCACCGTCGCACCCACGAGAAGGGGCGAGATGCCGAGTATTTCCGCCATCCAGGACGCGGCGTCCACAAACCAGTCGCCACCCTTGACGATCATCACGATACCGAGGGCGAGCAGCGCCACCGAAAGCGCGATCTCACCTGCGGAACCCATTAAGAACGATGATATCATATTTCCTCCTTTTTCCCACGGTAAGCCATTAAAAAAGACTTCGGGGAAATTACGCAAAGATAATTTCGCCAAAGTCTCGCGATTTAAGGTTAGCCAGCCGACAAGCGGCAGTGCTGTTGACGTCGCCGCACCCCGAGGGGCGCCCACTACTCCCTATGACAACGTATAGTATATCCCTTTTTTATAGAATTGTCAATCATTTCCTATTTCAATCCGCCGATACCGTCACGTCAAAGTCCGCGCTGAAATTGAGGTAATACACCGTGACGGAGGTCAAGCTCTCGTCCTCTATCGTGCGGACCGAAGCGCGAATGCGGCGGTCACTATCCACCGAGACCACCCTTTCCGCCCCGCTCTGCGTCGTCACGAGGAGCTCCAGGCCCGTCAGATGCACTTCGTCAAAGAGTTCGTAGTCCGTCACGTCGGGCAGTTTTGAGATGGTCATTCCCGTCACGATGGCTACGGGGATAGTCACGGTGAGCGAAGGGTCGTCTCTCAGAAAGGCTTCGACAGAGGTTGCGTCCAAGGAGAGGGGGTCTGTGGGATAATCGAAGTAATCGGTGGTGGCATAGACGGTTTCCGCGTCGCCGTTATTCATCACCAAGCGCACCGACACCGCTTCGTCGTCGTAGAAATAGAAGATGTCGTCCTCGGCAAAGAGGAGCGCGCCTTCCTCCGTGGTGGGCGCAAGCAGCGTGACGGAGGTCGGCGCCACCTTGATAACGCGCAGGGTGAAGGTGGCGGAGGCGTCGCCATAGCGAGCGGGCGCGACCACTCTGACGATAACGTCCTCCGTGGTGTAGGCGCCGTAATACTCCATATTCCCTTCGCCGTGATAGAAGCTCAGTCCGTCCTCCGACGTAAAGTTTTCCACCGTGCCGTCGTTATTGGTCACGGTCAGGGTTATCCCGTCCGGGTCGAACGCCTCCCCAACGAAGTAATCGAGTTTTGCGGGAAGAGCGGTTATCTCGGCGGAAAGGATGGCGCGCGCCGTCACCGTCACGGGGATCTTACGCGTCACGCCACGATAGGTTATCGATACTTCCTTGGTATCCACCTTCATGATTTGCGGCGAGACGTCGTAGGCGTGCACCTCTTTGACCTCGCCCGTCTGATAGGTCGCCGTTACGACGAGCCCCGTCTTATCGAAGGATTCTCCTTCGATGTAGTCGGTTTTCACGTTATCCATAGTGAGCTCGACAGAGGTCACCTTGGGCGAGACCACCGTCAGATCGATGGTGGTGGAGACCGTCTTTCCTCCCTCGGTATAGGTCAAGGCAACGGTCTGCGTGCCGAGCTCGTCGCTGTTGAGTCCGCGATAACTGAGCTTGGTCATCGCGATCTCTGCTGTGGTGCCGTCGGCGTATTCTACCTCGACCGTGCCACCCGAAAGATCGGGCTCTCCGCCCTGCACCACCTTGGTGCTCTTCGGGAGGTCCAAGACCGACACCTTAACGGGCGCATTGCCTCCGCCGCAAGCGGCAAGCAAACAGAGCGCGCACAAAAGCGAAATCAGAGTGATAGAAAGTATGATCCTTTTCATGCCTTTATTATAAAACAAACGGCATTCTTCGTCAACCTTTGGAAAAACGAATTCGTTGACATCCCCTCGCGGGCGCTATATAATATGTGCGAGGTGACTATATGAAATATATCGTATTTTTAGGCGACGGCATGGCAGATACCCCTATCCCCGAGTTAGAGGGAAAGACCCCTTTGATGGTGGCGAAGAAGGAGAACATCGACTCCCTTGCCCCAAAGAGCGAGATAGGACTTGCCAAGACCGTTCCCGACGGCATGAAACCGGGAAGCGACACCGCCAACCTTTCGGTGATGGGCTACGACCCCCGCGTATCCTACTCGGGGCGCTCTCCTTTGGAAGCGCTCAGCATGGGGCTCACCCTTTCGGATACCGACATCGCGGTGCGGTGCAATCTGGTGACCCTCTCGGACGAGGACATCTATGCCGATAAAAAGATGATCGACTACAGCGCGGGCGAGATATCCACTGCGGAAGCAAAAGAGCTCATCGAATACTTGGAGGAGCATCTCGGCAACGAGCGCTTGTCCTTCCACCCCGGCATCAGTTATCGTCACTGTTTGATCGTGCACGATGCGACGGTGGGCTCCGACCTTACCCCGCCCCACGACATCACGGGCAAGAAGATCAAAAGATATCTCCCCTCGGGCGTGCTCGGCGAGCTATTCAGCGAGCTGATGATAAAGTCCTACGGTCTCTTGAAGGACCACCCCGTCAACCTAAAGCGCATCGCAGAGGGCAAGAACCCCGCTAACTCCATCTGGCTGTGGGGCGAAGGCACCAAGCCCTCCCTCCCCGACTTTACCGAGAAGACCGGCCTCAAAGGCGCGGTGATAAGCGCCGTAGACCTCTTGAAAGGCATCGGCAAAGGCGCAGGCATGGAAGTCATCGAGGTAGAGGGTGCGACGGGCAACGTGCACACCGACTTTGCCGCCAAGGGAAGAGCGGCGATAGACGCCCTCTCGCGTGTGGACTACGTATATATCCACGTGGAAGCGCCCGACGAATCGGGACACCAAGGCAGCCTCCGAGACAAGATAACCTCTATCGAGAAGATAGACAGCGACATCGTGGGACCCGTCCTATCTTATCTCAAAGAGAGCGGCGAGCACTATCACGTATTGGTTTGCCCAGATCATCCCACGCCCATCGCCACCCGCACCCATTCCGCGGAGCCTATCCCCTATATGATCTATAAGAGCGACTGCGAACTGGACAGCGGCATCACGACCTATAACGAAGAGACGGCGGCAAGCACGGGCATCTTCGTGGAGGAAGGCTACACCTTGCTCGATCGCCTGCTCTCCTCCGAGTCCTCCCTCCCCCGCGAAAAGGGCATCGATCCCGACGTCGTCACCACGGCGGACGGCGAGACCGCCATACATTTGACCGATGAAGACACAACGGAGGCAAGCGAGGGCGAAGAGTCCCCCGCCGAAGAGGCTCCCACCGAGGAAGCGGCTCCTGCAGAAGAGAAGAAGAAAGGGGGCTTCAAGGCGTTTTTTAAGCGTCATTTGCTACTCTTTATCATAGCCATCGCCACGGTGCTCATCGTTGTGGGACTCGTGGTCGGGCACTTCGTTGCCACCTATCACATCTCCTTCATCCACGACGAAGAAGACCTCGTGGAAGCGCTCGAAAAGGAGCACGTCACCACCCTCGTCTTGAAGGACGACGTGACGGTCTCCTCCGACCTCACCCTCACCAAGAGCGTGGACTTTGACCTCAACGAATACACCCTGACCGTCGAGGGCGACTTCACCCTTCCCGTGGAAAAGAACGTCTACCTTGGCTATAAGACCAAGGGCGAATACGTCTACGGCGGAAAGGTCGTGGCGAATAAGTTCAAGGCAAGCGGCACGGGCGATCTGTCGATACTTGCCGACATGACGATAAAGGACGCGGAGATCAGCGCTTCGGCAGTATACGTCAAGGGCTCTATCTACGGCGCGAACAGCGTTGCCCTATCCTCCCCCAACGTCGTCCTTTACGGCGACGCGGCGACGACCATCCTCCTTTCCGACAACTCCGTCCTCAGCCTGACGGGCGCAGTCACCGAGATCCAAGGGGGCAAAAGCATCACCTTATACGACGGCTCCGTGGATCTCATCGTAGGCAGCGCGGATAACAGCCCCGTCGTGTACGACCACGTGGGCAAGGTCAAAAAGACCGTGAACGTCGCAAACTACTTCCGCGTCACCAAGCTCGCCACGCCCGACGAGATATACGTCCTGGAAGAGAACGGTGACTTCCGCTGCTACGTATCCGAGGTCATCGGCGCGGAGAATATCGAATACAACCTGAACGGCGGGGATGCGGTCACCGTACCCGTCACACCCGGCACCACCATCATCGAGCTGTCTTCGGACGACCTGACCCCCGGCGAGCAGACCGTTACCCTGCGCGTGACGGCGCCCTCCGACAAGCACTACGTCGAGAGCTCGTGGAAGAGCGTCACCTTTGAGTTTTCCGCACAGCTCGCCACCCCCATCCCCACCGTGGCTGAGGAGGATGGCAAGATATTTTTGACCGTGCCCGCCATCAAGCACGCCGACAAGTACGTCTACACCCTGCGTGGCGAACAGTACGAGACCAAGGAGGTCAAGACCGACATCACCGACAAGGTGGCGGAGGGCGGCGTGTATATCCTCAAGGTCACCGCCGTCAGCAATAACAAGTATTTCTCGGACAGCAACGAAGCCATGACGAGCTACGTGACCTACGTAAAGCTCGCGAGCCCCGTCGTGACCTATGAGATCGCGGAGGACACCGTCACCTTCTCGTGGGAAGCCGTCGAACACGCCGACCGCTACCATATCACTTACGGGAACGACGAGATATACTCCACCGATGATTCCATCACGCTCGAATACAAGGAAGGCGTTACCTTCTATCTTCAGGCGAAAGCCAAGGGAGGGGAATGCTACGTGGACGGCACGCTATCCTCCGTCCTGCCCACCCTTGAGCCCGATGGCCCCGCCGACCCCGAATAAGGACCTTATGAACGCAAAGATGCTGACGATACAAGACGTTTCCTGCTACGGACAGTGCTCGCTGACCGTGGCTCTCCCCGTGCTGTCCGCTATGGGGATAGAAACGGCTATCATCCCGTCGGCGATACTCTCCACCCACACGGGTGGCTTTACGGGATACACCTTTCGCGATTTGACCGAGGACATCCCCGCCATCAGCGCGCATTGGGCGAAGGAAGGCATCGCCTTCGACGCCGTCTATACCGGCTATATCGGCAGCAAAAAGCAACTTGACTATATCAAGAATATCGTGCGGACCAACGCCAAGAAGGACGCCCTTTTCATCGTCGATCCCGTGATGGCGGACAACGGGAAACTCTATTACGGCTTTGACGAGGAGTTCGCCGCCGAAATGGCGCGCTTCCTCGCGGGCGCCGACGTCATCCTCCCCAACCTGACCGAAGCGGCGTTTCTGTTAAAGGAGCCCTACGTTGCGGAAGGATACGACGAGGAGTATATTGAGAGCCTCTTGCGCCGCCTTTCCGCCCTATCGGGGGGCGACGTGGTGCTGACGGGCGTTTCCTTTGATAATAGCAAGCTCGGCGTCGCCGCCTATTCCAAAGCAAAGGACAGCGTGCACTACTATTTCGAGGAGCGCGTCAGCGGCTCCTTCCACGGCACGGGGGACGTATACGCCTCCTGCTTTTCGGGGGCACTCTTGCGCGGCTTATCTCTGGAAGACGCCGCAGACCTCGCGGTGGACTTCACCGTCCGCGCGATCCGCGAGACCCTTCCCGACAGAGAGGAGCACTGGTACGGCGTAAAGTTCGAGAGCGCCCTGCCATACCTTATAAAAAGGCTATAGCTTTTTCTCACGGCGATAGCCGTATATCGCGTTTGCGATAG
>DFEQ01000103.1:5850-28997 GCA_002368735.1 Christensenella sp. UBA3798 | reverse complement strand
TTCGGCAGCGCCGAAAATGGGGGGTATACTTTCCGGCTCGCCACTCGCGCCCATGCGTTCTTCAAGTTCTGATCGAAAAAACTCTCATCGCGCGACACCTTGTTTCGCGCAATCGCGCTTCCTTTCGCAAAGGGGCGAACGCCGGATGGTCGTTAGGGCTTTTGATGCATTATTCGATTGATTTCTTCCTCGATTTTGAGCGTGGAACCGTGTAGGTCTTTCTCTATATCGCTATCTGTAAAGCGCAAGACGGCTATCCCATTTGTGTTCGGAAACGCAGTTCTCTTTTCGTCGTAGAGCAATGCGGCATCATCGTAACGCTGCCCCCGTCGATCTCGATGGCGAGGCGAATGCTCGGAGCGTAAAAGTCAAGGATATAGTTCCCTATGCGGTATAGCCGCGTGAAGTTGACCTCGCACTTTTTCAGATAAGTGTGCCAAAGTAGCCCTTCGTGCCGAGTGGCGTGTCGCACTTTGCGGTTTTCACGTGCGAATTTTAGGTTTTTGCGTTCGTAGGGTACCATGGGGTATTATACTGGATGATGCGTGTGGAAGCAAAGACCCCCCTCTCCCAACTTCGTTGGCAGACGATTCCCCTTTCCTCCCTCGAGCACGATATGCTCTCGGAAAGGGTGTACGGCGAGGGGCGAAAAAGGGCAAGACGTGTAACAATGAATGCGGTGATCGGCACAAAATCGGAGGATGCTTTTCGAGCGTTAGGATAGTTATCGGCAAAGGCGCTTTGCGTTATGCGGCAAATACACGCCCTCTACGCGCGTATATAAAAATGATACATTCGCGCGCGCGTGCGCGCGCATGAAAAGGGAGAATCCACCATTCCGCGACAGGTCGCGCAATCAAGCCTCCTTTGCTCGCTCACGGTGTTCGCTAAAGGATGCAAAATAAGGAGGAGATCCCTCGAGACTCCTCGCTATTCGCTGTCGCTCTACGCGGACCTTCGGTACGGGATGACGGAGGGGGGGGCTACGTGTGTGGGGCGGGATGAAAAAGCTCTCAAAAATAAAGTTCGCTTAATACTCGACAAATCGGGGGAAGAATGGGCTATCATAATGTTGACAACTCCATCCGTTATGATAGTAAACGTGCAGGAAGGACGTCATTTTTGTTCAAGAGCTGTCGTGAATGATTCCTTTGTCGTTCGGGAGCCGATGTAAAATGATACATGGGCTTACCTACTTCTCTTTTTGCGCGCGGGTGCGCGCGCCCTATAGATAAACGCGTGCAGATGCGTGAACAGGGAAGGGAGGGAGATGACGTCACCGAACGGCGAACTTGATGGAAAGCCCTTACTCCGAAGGGCGTAACGACTGAATAAACGGATGCGGGACACCCGTTCAATAAAAATGGAGGTATTATTATGGCTAATCAATCAACAAAACGCTTGACGCTTGTCGTAGTGGCGATGCTTGTCGTCGCGCTGGCTATGATGGGCGTTTTTGTGTTATCAGGGTCTCCGTCAGCGCCGGTTACACACGCAGAATTAACGGATCCGGCGTCGATAGAGATCTTTGAAAGCATAAACATCGCTGTACAGCATGGCGATGATGCGGCGGCTTTCTTGCAGGATTTGACTTATGACGATCCCGTATGGATCGCAGAGTTTAAGTCCGATTATGAAGTCGCAGACTATTATGCATCCGTTTCCGCCGTGCTCTTCTATGCAGTATATAATGAAGACTCGGAGTCGTGGTCGATCGATACCACGCGCGGTAACAACGGTCGTATCCTCGGATATACCAACGGCGACGCTCAATCGGCGTATGCCGCTACGGATATCGACGACTTCACGTTCGTTGCCGGCGAGGGGTACATCGTTTCGCTTGACTGGGACTCCTACGGTTCGTATGAATACGGCTGGGCGGACATCTTGATAAACAACATTTCACCAAAGGTCGTTCACGTGGATTTTGATAGTATGTCCATTTCTAACTCCAAGTATGGTATGTTGAGTAGTACCGAGTGGTTTGATGCTTGGTTTGCTACCGAGATCGTGGACGGCGATGATGTTCGCGCGGCGTGGTATTACTTGACCTATCCGGATTCGGTGATGACCAAGAATTACATTTCCGCTACGACCGATGTCGGCACCTATTCGGGGCTCATGGTGGAGCTTCAGGGAGATGATGCGGACAAGTATGAATTAATTGCGGAGTATCCCGTTGATCCCGATGCGATCAATCCCGGCGATCGCTATGATTGCATCCCCGAGATCACCATCATCAAGAACACCACTCCGACCATTACAAAATGGCTGTTTAATGGCACAGAGCTCGCCGACAAAGGTTCGATCCCATATACCGGCCACACCCCCGCCATCACGCCTGTGACCAACGTGGGCGCAGAGGTGAAAATCGCTTGGTCGGCAGGCGGTGATGACTTTGCGGCGACGCAGGATGAATTCGGCAATTGGTGCATCATGGACGAGAACGTCGCGTATCTTACGGACGGCGAGCCGATCGACTCCTTAGACAACTACGGCACTACGGTGTATTACTGGGCTATCGCTACTTGGGAGGAGACCGCGAACTACGACGCACTCACGACCGAGAGCCAGGCTGCCTTCTTCTGCTTCACCATCGAGAGGCGCACCGTCTCCATCACTTGGCTCAACGACGACATCACGGATATCGGCGGCAATGATGTTGAGAACCTCTATTACAACGGCGGCGCGCAGTATCCTATGTATCGCATTGACCTCGAGGGCATTTGCGTCGGCGACGTCGAGCGCCCCACCACCACTGCGTGGAGCGACGCTCTGAACCCCGAGCTCGGCGATATCACCCCGAACGGTGACTTCCATAGGTACACCGTCAATTTGGATGACTATGTGAACTACAAGTTCGAGGGCTTGAGCGAAAACCAAGCCGCTCAACGCTGCTATCGCATTAATAAGGGCACCGTCGAGCTGACGATCACCCAGAAGGATGACGCGCATTTCTACTATAGAAAGGCGACGGCCGGCAGCGCTCCGGCAGTCTATTTCGAGAGTTTCGACTTCGTCATCACCGCGAACGGCAGTACCAGCATTTTCGTGGTCGATCCGTTTTCGTTGGGCTTTGAGGACTCGCAGGACAACTGGGTCACCCCCATCACCACCGAGGCCGCCTTTAACCATCCCGGCGAGTACAGAGTGAAAGCAAGCACCAGCTGCTTCGTCCTTGCGACGGGTTTTTGGGACAGCGGCGAGGAGTATTACGTCTACGAGGACGGCAAGATGCGCCCTGCGGAGCTCGGCAATGACATCGTCGACACCGATACGATGATGGATGCGCAGGGCAAGGATATCTATGTCATCGGCGATGACCCCAAGTATTATAACAAGAGTGATGCCATCGGCACCCTCACCATCGAGAAGGCTCCCGTGTACGTGCGCACCACCGACAGCTTCACCTTTGACGAGGATACGGATTATTCTCCGGATGAGGACTCCTACAAGTTCTATATCTACGAGGCAGGCGTTGCAGCCAATCTGTGGGACACGATCTATGACGATTGGTACGTAGAGATCACAGGGAGCTACATATGGTGGGATAGTGACACCAACGAGTTCTACTCTAAGAGCGGTGACACTTTCACGAAATATACCGGCATGAGCGACGGTGATGATTTGAACGGTTACTACTACAAGGCGACGCCCTTCGCCGGAAGCACCTCCATGTATCACGACGCCGGCGCTTACGACCTCGGTGCGACCATCTACGACGGCGCTTACTGCACCTGGGCGGACGACTACGTTATGATGATCAACGAAGGCGAGACGGTCCGCGACGAGGACGCCGTCTTCACCATCGCTCCCTACGAAGTGACGGTGGATATCGTCGAGCCCGACTGGACCTACAGCGGCAGCGAGAAGAATGTCACGGCTTCCTACACGAATACGGAGGGGGAGACCGTCGGCATCAGCACCTTCTCCTACGCTTACGTTTCGGGGGCAGAGGGGTATGTCGAAAGGCTCAACGTTACGGGCGACGCTTTCTACGCAGTCTTTGAGATCACCGACACCAACTACGTCGCGGAGAGCAACTCCGATTACACCCTCATTGACGGCGGTCGTAGCGTGAAGACTGCCAACTTCATTCTCAATAAAAAGTCGTTCTCTTACAACACGTTCCCGAATACTTCTTCGAGTTACGGCGACGAGATCGATTATCTCGATCGTCCCACCGTTTACGGATACGTTGAGGACGCGGCGCCCAGTCCCACTTCCACGAATTACTATTGGAGGACTTCGTCGTTTGAGTATCCCATCAATACGAACGACGGAGAGTGGATCGATGGCTCGGTCACGCCCTTCGAACGCTATTCCAACGCCGGAACCTATTATATCTATTGGGTCTCGGAGTATCAGAACTATATGGACGCTACGAACGACAAGACGCACGTCATCAACAAGGTCGCACTGACCGTCGTTGCGGAGGACAAGAACGTCACCTACGGCGATGCGGCTCCCTCCTATACCTATTATCTCGACGGCTTCGTCGATGGTGAGGCTGCGGATACCCTCCTTAGCGGCACGCTCACCGGCGCGCCGACCCTCTCCTCTATATACGCGCAGTTCAGCAACGCAGGCGAGTATGCGATCAACGTCACGTCGATCGGCACGCTCGCTGCGACGAACTACACGTTCAGCATGGAGAACGTCACCGCGGGTACCTTGACCGTCAGTAAGGCGGACTACCGGTTCCCCCGCGGCATTGAGCAGAAGTATGGCGCAGACGGCAAGATCGTCTACACCGGCGGAAACTTGAGCGCCAACGGCAAGATCGACATCGTCTACGGCACGTTGAGAGATGCGGACGTGGTCTCGGTGTACTACAAGCTGCACGACGCTGAAGACATTCCCGCCAACTGGTACACTTCCATCCCCACCTTGGAGAATGCGGCTGCCGGCTATTACACCATCGACTATAAGTTCGAAAACGGCAATTACAACGCCTTCGCATCGACGTTTACGATCACCGTCAGCCCGGCGAACGTCGGCGGTCACTATCAACCGGATCCCCAAGGGTCGTTTATCTACAGCGGCTCCGCGCAGACCCCTGCCTTGCTCAATACCCTTGAGACGGTGGACGGCTCCGACATCGAGCTCACCTTCAGTTTGGATGGCGAGAATTACAATTTGACCGCTTTCCCGCAGTTTACAAACGTCTCGGATAGCCGTACGGTTTACTGGATGGGCGCCGCGGCGAACCACAATTCCGTGGGTGGCAGCTTCATGGTCACGATGGCCCCGAAGACGGTCACCGTCACCTTCAACGACCTTGCGGATCTGAAGAAGACCTACGACGGCTCCAACTTAACGCCCTCCGGTGCGAACGCCGATGTGTACGGCGTGGTCGACGGGCAGAGCCTGTCCGTCGTCTTCGACACGGTGAATAACTCCAAGGCGGGCAATTACACCGGTCACTTCACCCTCGTGGCGGGTGCGAACACCACGCTCAGCAACTACACGCTGCAGGCTTCCGAGGTGGAGCCCTATCCCGGCGCAGTGAACGGCAACTACAGCGTCAGCGCCGAGGTCGGCTACGTCAACGTGGCGATCCAGCAGAGGACCATCACCTACGACCGGTATGTTGATGGTGCTCTCACCGATACCGCGGAATACAACGGCGCGGCGAAAGAGTTCTCCCTCCGGATCACGAACAAAGTGGGAGAGGACGACGTCTATCTCTACCTCAGCACCACCAAGAACGGCGCGGGCGCAGCGACGCAGAGCCAGAGCAATGAGGGTGACTACCCCTACTACGTGATCCTCGGCGGCGCCGAGGCGATCGTGGGCAGCTACAAGCTCGAGGCGGGTTTGGACGAGAAGGTCACCTTCCACATCGCATCCAAGGTCATCACGGTCAGCTATGCGCTCGGCAATTACGGTGAGTTCACTTACGGCGACACGACGGGTTTCAACACCTTGGAGGGCATCAACAGCAAGGCGAACTTCTACGGCATGCTGAGCCTCAGCGACGCGCTGACGGGCGGCGAGGCTGTGGCGGACGTCATCGACCTCCGGTTCAAGAAGGGCGGCGTGGTCACCCCGATCGGCGCTACGGCTGACGTCGGCAAGTATTATCTCTATGCCACCATCAAGGAGGGCGTTACCAACTATGCCTTCAACCTCAGCGTCAACAGCGACGAAAAGGCGTATATCAACCTCGTCCCGAAGACGTTGACTGCCGACTGGAACATCGCCGCAAACGGCACTCTGCATGAGGACTACGGTAACAAGTGGTTTGAGTTTGTCTACAACGGCGCGGGTCAAAAAGCTGTGGCTGATCCCGTAGGCGTGGTAGGCAGCGACGATGTCGGCTTTGCTTACGGTGAGTACTCCGAAAAGACTAACGTCTCGACCAATGGCTCGTACTACACCACGATCGTTGGTCTCAATGGCGCGAAGGCGGGCAACTACACGTTCAACACGTATTCGGCAAACGCAGAGCATAACTACAAGATCATCCCGAAGCCCATCACGGTGCAGTGGAGTAACACCGAGTTCACCTACGACGGTGAAAAGCATGCTCCGACCGTAGGCATCACGGGCGGCTCCATCGTTTCGGGCGACGCTCTAGATATCAGCCTCGTCGAGCCCACCAAGCAGATCAACGCCAACGCGGTGAACGCGCACTACACGGCGACGGTCTCCTTGACGGGCGCTAAGGCGGCGAACTACACCATCACGAATAGCACCTGCGACTTCACCATCGCGAGGCGCGCTATCACCCCGGTCTTCAAGCTCGACGGCGGCGATGACTTCTCCATCGTCTACGATGGCACGGAGCATACGCTCACCGCTACGGCAGAGGGCTGCAAGGGTGACGTCATCATCTTCAACATCGACGCGAGTCGGGGCAAGATGAGTAACGTTAACGCCCTCACGGCGGTCGTTACGGCGGGTAGCTATTATGCAGACGGTGACGACCTTTATCACTACAACTACGTTCTCGAGGAGAACGTTTCGCAAGACTGGTCCGTCGTGAAGCGCGTCGTAACGATCAAGAACACCAACGAAGCGCCGATCACGTACACCTACGGCGATGACATCTCCGCCTTCAGCATGTATGCCTACCTCACCGTGGACGCCTCCAATGACGGGCTCTCGTTCGTCCCGGGCGACACGATGGACAACGTGGTCTTTGCCACCGGCTTTATCTACAACGGCGAGACGCCCGTCTACAAGGCAGGCATCAAGAACGTGGGCTCCTATGCTTTCGCTCCCATCGTGATGACCGCCAAGGCGACGAACTACACGATCGTGAACAACTTCGACGAGAACGCAGCGCTTGTGGTCGAGCCGAAGGAGGTGACCGTCACCTACACGAGCACGCACAAGGAGGTCACCTATGGTGACATGATCGCTTGGACCGAGCTCGGCAGCGAGATGGCAGAAAACGGCTACTATCTCGACTTCGATGGCATCGTGGACGGCGACAATGCGTTCGATAGTGTGTATATCTACATCTCGGACGGCAAGGACGGCGAGATCGACATGGACGATACGCCGGAAGTCGGCTGCTACGCTCTCGTGGTGGAAGGCGACGACGACAACTACGAATGGATCATTACCCTTGGCAGCGAGGCTTACCTGCAGATCAACAAGGCTAAGATCACCGTCGTTCCGAACGGCGATCAGGGCAAGATCTACGGCAACGCGGACGGCGAGATCACTTTCAAGGCATACGTTGACGAATTCGAGTGGAACGAGGATGATTCCGTCTATGAGAAGAGCGTCACGGAGCTCGAAGCAGCGGATATGGAGTGGGTCTTCGTCGGTGCTTTGGCTCGTGCAAAGGGCGAGAACGTTGACAGCTATCCGATCACCATCGGTACCCTTGCTCTCGCCGCCGAGTCGGACGACGAGGATGTCCGGCAGATCCTCAACCGGCTCATCTCGAACTACGAGATATTCTTCACCGAAGGCGAGAGCTTCGCGATCAGGAAGAGACCCATCACCTTGAGCTACAACAAGACCGCTCCGTTGATGTACACCTACGGTGACGCCGACGTCTACGACCTCAACCCCTACGAGTATATCGACGGCTATTTGACCGGCTTTGCGATGAGCGACCTTGCGGTGCTGCAAGCCGACCCGCTTGCGATCTTCCGGTATATCCCGCTCAAGATCAACGGCATTCCGGCGCAGGACCTGAACGGTCAGAACTTTGGTTATGCGGCAACGTATAATCTGACGATCGATCCCGCCACGGTCAACGCCAACTACGAGGCGACCGTTGAGCTCGGTGACAACGCGAAGCTCATCATCGAGAAGGCAGACCTCCTCATCATCGCGAACTACAAGTCCGTTACGTACGGCGAGGCGACCCCCGAATTCACCGTCACCTACGCCGGCTGGAGGTACGACGATGAGACCAAGGCGAAGAACCTCGTCTTTGGCGGCGAGCTTGCCTTTGACTGCGAGCGCACGCTCACGAGCCCGATCGGCAACTACGCGATCACCCCGAAGGGCTACACCGCCGGTAACTACCGGATCACCTACGTGCCCGGCACGCTCAAAGTGAACAGGGCAGAACTCGACTGCACCTTCGTCATCGAGGACACCGTGTACGGCACCGCCGTCAAGGCACCCGTGATCGGCGACGGTATCGGGCTCAAGGGCTTCAAGAACGGCGATACGGCAGCCCTCGTCAAGGCTACGGACATCCGGCTCTTCTACGTCCTCAAGGACGGCGACAAGACCGCGGGCGAGATGATGCATGAGATCGAGGCGGGTCTGACCTCCGAGGAGGCGGTCGAAGCGTTCCTTGCGGAGCACTCCGTCTTCCCGACTCAGGCGGGCACCTACTACGCTTATCTCGGCATCAACGACTTCGCGAACTACTCCGGCATTGAGGAGTTCACCGAGTTCACCATCGCGAAGAAGGTCATCACCGTGACCGCGGACAACAAGGAGAGCGACTACGCGGCTGATCTCGCCAAGTTGACCTTTACCGACACCGGCATCGAGGAAGGCGACGAGGTCGCGACCATCGCGACCGACGCCGACAAGACCAAGATCGGCGAGTACGCGATCACCCTCACCTCGACGAACGACCCGAACTACGACGTTACCCTCGTGAACGGCAAGTACACCGTCAAGGCGAAAGCGGGCAAGGTGGAGACCAACGCCGCGGGCGAGAAGGTCGTCGAGCAGACCGAGGACATCAAGGCGGAGATCAAGGAAGCCAAGGCAGAGGAGGGCGTCAGCATCAAGAATATGATCCGGAACGTCATCGAGGCTGCTGCGGACGCTCCCGTCGCGACCCTTGAGATCGAGGTCACCGAAGAGGCGACCGTTGCCTTCGACAAGGCTGCTCTGAAGAAGCTCGCCGAGAACGCGGACGTCAAGATCTCCTACAAGGAGACCAAGAAGGCGGACGTCGATCAGACGAATAGCGCGATCAAGAACGCAGAATTCGTGATCGAGGTCTCCCTCGCGGGTGCGACCTTTGAGGGCGGCAAGGCGACCATCACCACCGCCTTTGAGGATAACGCTCCGGGCGGCAAGAAGGCTGTTCTCTACTACGTGGCTGAGGACGGCACCAAGACCGAGGTCGAGGCGACCTTTGCAGGCGGCAAGCTCACCTTCGTGACCACCCACTTCTCCACCTACATCGTGGAGTACAAGCTCACGGGCGGCTCCATCGCGGGCATCGTGATCGCTTGCGTCGTCGGCGTAGCCGGCATCGCAGCGGGCGTGTTCTTCTTGCTCAAAAAGAAGAAGGGCGCGAAGAAGGACGAGGCGGCGACTCCCGCTGACGCGGAATAATCCGTCCTAACACAGCAACACCACGAGGGGGGGCAACCCCCTCGGGAGAAAAAACAACTCATTGTGATGTGTCGCAATGAGTTGTTTTTTTTGTGTTGCTGTTTTTTTTGCTGCGGCGGCGTATAGCGGCGCTTAATCTGCTCTACCCGCGCATCGTCGGGCAGTTACGTACAAGGAGTACGCGCCTGCCCGCCGCTTTCGGGAGCGTTTGCCTAAGCACTGCTCTACGCCGCCTCGCGTGCGTAAGTCAGCCGAGTGCTAAGCTCGCTTTGCTTAGGAGCCCATCTCCGCTCCGAGAATAGGATAGTTGATCGGATCTATTGCTTTCGGGAGCGTTTGCCTAAGCACCACTCTCCACCGCCTCGCGTGCGGGAGCAAACAGCGTGCAAGAATAAAGGCTCTCGAAACCGTACAAAAAACCATTGTGTGAATATCAAAAAACTTGCGTTCTTACGAGAAATAATCTATTCGGATAGGAGCAAACAGCGTGCAAGAATAAAGGCTCTCGAAACCGTACAAAAGCCGTCGTGTGAATGTCATAGAAATTGCGTTCTTACAGCGAACATAAGCAGTTTGCGTGCGGGAGCAAGCGGCTGAGAGTCGCATTCTTGTTAATCATTATATTGTGTGTGGGGCAAAAGAATAAGGATATAAAAAGAAGCCAAAGAATGCCGGATCCCTTGGCTTCTTTAAATTAAAGGTCGCGGACGGAGAGTGGCGCAGAGGCGAGCGCTCTCCGAGGGGGCGGGTAGGCGCGTACTAGCCG
Organism: Christensenella sp. UBA3798; assembly: GCA_002368735.1. GTDB lineage: Bacteria > Bacillota > Clostridia > Christensenellales > CAG-1252 > CAG-1252. Next base: position 18,454 of record DFEQ01000103.1, on the reverse strand, counting down.
TACGTAACTGTCCGACGAGCGAGGTAGTTAGCGAAGCATATGTGTCGCTATGCGTTCGCGAGAGGTACTTTTACTACGATTTTAGAAATATGGCTCCCATCTCCCTGCTGCGGGCGATGCGCGTCCTCGGGGAAGACGATGACGAAGTCGCCATCCGTGAGGGTCAGAAGGTCCACGTCGCCGTGATAGAACGCCACGTCCTTCTCCTCGAACTTGTCCTCGTATAGCGTCTGCGTGGAGAGGTCGGCTACGCCGAAGAGCTCCTTGCCCGTCAAGACGCATTGGATGTCGATAAACTTACGGTGCGCCTCTATTTTGCACAGCTCTGCACTCTTGCCGTCGTAGCTTTGCACAAGGGCAAAGGCGCCGCCCGTGAGCTCATATCTGCCCACCTCTTTGGGGGTTTCCATCGCCTCTTTCAGGAAGGCGAACGCGGCGGGGAAAAGGGGATGTACGCCCTCGTAGAGCGACGCGTATTTCAGGTTGTCTTTGATCATCTTTAAATCCTCCTTGCGTGTTTTTGATTATATATTTCTCCCCATTTTTCCGACAAAAACGAGGAAATCTTGACGATGGCATTTCGGCGGGGCAGAAGGGCGGGATGCGCCTTCCGCGTTCGCGTTTTGCGGCGACCTTGGCGCGGCGCGCTTCGTCCCCATTATTATATCGCATTCCCCCTCGAAAAGCAAACTTTTCTTCTTGAAGAAGGGGATGCCGAAGCGGGGCGAAAAGCGCGTTTTCACGCAATTCAGTTGCGCGATCGCGCTTCGGTACGGTATATTTATTTATATTTGAGGCGCGTTTTCGCGCTCGTTGCAAAAAAAGGAGCGCTTTATGGAAGGCAGGTTTTATTGCGTTGAGTATTACAATACCGAGATCAACCACATCGTATATACCGTCAGGGAGGACGGGAGATACTTTCGTTTTGACGACGAGATCCCGCACTATCGTCTGCTGACGCGCAGCGAAGCCGTCAGGATCGAAACGGCGCTGAAGAAAAAAGGTTTTTCCGATACGGGGATACAACGCGTCATATACTGGGACATTTATCGTTACGAAAAGCGCTTCGTCGTAAAGTACTATTACGATAAATTAGACCAATCCGTTTATACCGTCACCGAAAACGGCTCCTATTGGCGCAATACGGCACATATCGACCCCAAGAACTTCTTGAATTTGGATCAGGCGATCGCCCTGGAGGACGTCCTGCGCCGCAAAAACTATCCCAAGACCTGCGTCGTGCGCCTCGAGCACTATTGATGTGCTTTTGCGAGGGGTGCGCGCCCTTTTTACTTTCTCGCTTTTATCGAAAACTTCCGACAAAACGCATATATTGACGAATTCTGCGCGCGGGGCAAAAATTCTTTTTTGCCCCCCACGCTTTCCGCTTTTCGTCGAATTTAGTTGCATTGTAGCGCTTTAGTATAGTATATTTATTTATATCGCGAGCGCGTTCCCGCGCCACGCGGAAGGAGGAAAAATGAGATCCGGAAGAGGCAAGTGCCCCCAGTGTAAAGAGACCATCGTCGTAGACCTCGACGCGGCGGAGATCCGCTGCCCGTACTGTCACGCCTTGCTCAAGAAGAGCAAGAAGACCGTTGCCGAGGTTCGCGCCGAGGAAGAAGCAAGGATCGCGGCGGCAGAAGCGCGCGAGCGTGCGCTCAGGGGTGAACCCGAAGAGGTAGCCGCCGAGCCTGCGGCAGAGCCCGTGGCGGAAGTGCCCGCCGAGCCCACCGTTGAAGTGCCCGCCGAGCCCGTCGTCGAGACCCCCGTGGAAGAGAACCTTCCCGAGACCCCCGCGGAGGAGGTCTCGGAAGCCCCCGCCGAGGAAGTCGTGGACGAGATCGGCATGACGGACGAAGAGCTGGCTGCCCTGGACGAAACGCTCCCCACCGAGGAGAGCGCGCCCGCCGAAGCTGCGGCTGAGCCCGTGGACGAGATCGGCATTTCGGACGAGGAACTCGCCGCTATGGACGACGTCCCCGCCACCGAGAACGCCCTTTCGGAGGAGTCCACAGATATTCCCGCCGAGAGGCCCGACGCGGACGACTTGTCCGTGATGGCAGGCGTCGAGACGAACGAACCCACCGCCGAGACAGACGGCGCAGGGGAAGCGCTCACGGATGAAGACGTCGCCGCGTTGGACGACATCCCCGTCGCCACCGAGTCGGAGGACGCCCCCGCAGAAGGCGCGGCGGCACCCTACGTGCCTTCGGAAGATGCCGCGGCTGAGCCTGCGGAAGAGAGCATCCCCGTCGAGGCGCCCGTTGAGGACACCGCAGCGGACGCAGAAGTCCCCGTCGAGGCGACGGAAGAGAGCGTTGAGATCGCCGAAGAGACGACGGAAGAGAGCGTTACGCCCCCCGAGGACGCTCCCGAAGAAGCCCCCCTTGCGGAAGAAGCGGACCTCCCCGCCGAAGAAGCCGAGGAAGCCGTCGCGGAGGAAAATCCCGCAGAAGAAGCTCCCGCCGAGATCGCGGAGGAGGAAAGCGCTGGATTAGAGCTCGAAGAGCCCGTTGAAGAGACGCCCGAGGTGATCCCCGAGGACGCTCCCGCCGAGGAGACCCCCGCCGAGGATGCCGGCTATACCGACGAGGATATGGCGTTTGCCGCCAGCCTTTCGGACGGTATCGACGCGGGCGACAAGGGCGAGAAGAAGGTCGGCTACGTAGCCCCCGTCGTTACGGCAAGACCCGCGAGCACTCGCGGTGACAAAGCGGACGCCCCCAAGGGCGATGCACCCAAAGGAGATAAAAAAATGGATGGTACTGCAATTTACAAGAAGCCCGTCGCGGTCATCATGATGATCCTGGCGTTCATCGGCGCGGCGATCTCGCTTCTCTTTATCAACATCAAGATATTCGCTCTTATCAATGCGGACTTCGGCGGCAAGGTCGCCGATATCGCAGCCAAGATCCTCGACGTCGTTCCCATGGGCGAAACGACGGTTTCCCTTGTCTTCGGGGGTGTGATCCTTTTGATCTCCATCCTCGGTTTGACGGGTAAGCGAGGCAAGCCCGGCTTCTTCTTCGCGCTGCTTGCGAGCCTCTTGTTCCTCGCGGAGAAGGTGTTCATCGGCGACGATGCTCTCGTCAAGGTGCAGGCGATCACCGACCTCTATGCCAAGTTCGGCGACTACGTCCCCTACGCCATATACGGCTTGCTCCTTTTAGGTGCCATCGGCTTTGTCGTATCCATCGTGGTGGGCAAGGAAGAGCTGGAGTTCTCGGGCGCTACCGCGATCCTGCCTATTCTCTATGTCTTGGTCGCCGTCGGCGCATACGTTGCTCTGGTGGCTTTGCCCTTTGTCACGACCTTTGAAGTTACGGCGGAGTATATCAAGTACGCGATCTTCGGCATCGTGGGGCTCTCCATCCTTTTGACCTTGATCGGCGTGCACAGCGCTACTGCTTCTCGCGGCGCCAACGCGTGGCTGCTCTTTGCCGCAGCGGTGATCGTTGCGTTGCTTTACGCGGCGGACGTCGTGCTCAACAACGTCGTGACCTCCAAGGGCGGCGAGATCAACGCGCAGGTGAGGGCTATCGTTACGACGGTCATTCCGAGCATTCTCTTCTTCCCGCTCATCGGCTATACGATCTCGGACATGAGGAACTAAATGGAACGCGAAAGAAAAGACAACGAATTTATCACGACTTACCGCACCTTCATCAAGCGAGAGGGTGCGGATAAGCTCCTCGACTATCTGATCGAAAAGTCGGACTTCTTCACGGCGCCCGCCTCCTCCAAGTTCCATTGCGACTACGAGGGCGGACTCTGTGAACACAGCCTCAACGTCTTCCGCCGTCTGACCGCTCTTTTACAGGCGGAGTACGGCGACAAGTGGAAGGAGATCTACTCGCCCGAAACGGTGGCGATAGTAGGGCTCCTGCACGATCTGTGCAAGATCAACTATTACGAAGTGGACTACAGGAACGTAAAGAACAAGGACACCGGCGTATGGGATAAGGTCCCCTATTACCGCGTGGAGGACAAGCTCCCCTACGGCCACGGCGAAAAGTCGGTATACATCATCAGCGGCTTTATGCGCTTGACGCGCGAGGAAGCCATGGCGATCAACTGGCACATGGGCGGCTTTGACGACCGCGTGCGCGGCGGCAGCTATACGGTGGGCGTCGCCTTTCAGGAATATCCCCTTGCGGTCATGACGCACACGGCGGATTTCCTCGCGACCTATCTCGACGAAAAGAAGGACAAAGAAGAATGATCATCTTGAAGACCGGCGAAAACGCGACAACCGAGAAGAAATACAGGATCATAGACGCACACTGCCATATCTATCCGCAAAAGATAGCGGCGAAGGCAGTCAACGCCATCGGCGACTTTTACGGCATACGCATGGCGGAGGACGGCACCGCCGATTCTTTGGTCAAAGAGGGCGCGGCGATCGGCGTGGAGAAGTACGTCGTGCACAGCACCGCCACCACCGTGCATCAGGTGCGCGCCATCAACGAGTACATTTACGGCGAGATGCAGGCGCATCCCGAGTTTATCGGCTTTATGACCCTTCATAACGAGATGACGGACGACGCCATCGAGGAAGAGGTCTCGCTCGCCCTTTCGCGCGGGATGAAGGGGGTCAAGCTGCACCCCGACTTTCAAAAGTTCAATATCGACGACGCCGAGAATCTCTATCGCGTGACGGCGGGGCGCCTCCCCGTTCTTCTTCATATGGGGGACAGGCGCTACGACTTTTCCTCCCCCGAAAGGCTCAGGAAAATGGCGGAGAAATATCCCGAACAGATCTTTATCGGGGCGCACTTCGGCGGTTATTCGGTGTGGGATAAAGTGGAGTGCTTGAAGGACCTTCCCAACGTGTATTTCGACACGTCCTCCAGCCTCTTTGCCCTCGATAAGGATAGGGCGGCGGACCTTATCCACCGCTTCGGGCACGAGAGATACTTCTTCGGCACCGACTTCCCGATGTGGCGTCACGATGAGGAGCTCAGGCGCTTTTTGGCGCTCCCTTTGACCGAGGAGGAAAAGGAAGATATCCTCTTTAACAACGCGGCGAAACTCCTCGGCGTAGAATAAAGAATGACCCCGCCTACGGGCGGAAATAATAAAAAAGCAGGTGGAAATATGATTGATTTGCAGTTGATTAGGAAAGACAGCGAAAGCGTGGCGGCAGCCCTCAAGAAGAAAGGGGCTATCGTCTCCTTTGACGAACTTTTGGAGTGGGACAGATCCAGAAGGAGCCTCATTGCCGAGGTGGAGACCTTGAAGGCGAAGAGAAATAAGGTCAGCGGCGAGATCCCCCTCTATAAGAAGCAGGGCAAGGATACCACCGAGATCTTTAAAGAGATGCGCGAGATCGGCGACAAGATCTCCGCTTCCGACGCCGAGATAACCGCTCTGGAGGAGAAGATCAACGACTTCCTCTCCCGTCTCCCCAACCTCCCCGACGAGGACGTCGTCGCGGGCGAAAAGGAGAATAACGAGGTCGTGCGTATCGAGGGCGAAAAGCCCGCCTTTGACTTTACGCCGCAAAACCACGTGGACCTTTGCACCAAGCTCGGGCTCATCGACTACGAGCGCGGCGTCAAGCTCGCGGGCGGCGGCTACTGGATCTATCGCGGTATGGGCGCTCGCCTCGAGTGGGCTATCCTCAATTATTTCGTGAACGAGCACCTCGCGGACGGCTACGAATTCATTTTGCCGCCCCATCAGCTCTCCTACTCCTGCGGCTTCGGCGCGGGGCAATTCCCCAAGTTTGAGGACGAGGTGTATTGGCTGGAGGGCGAGGAGCACAAGAAAGGGCACTTCATGCTTCCCACCGCGGAGACCGCCTTGGTCAATATGTACGCGGGCGAGATCATCGACGGCGCCAAGCTCCCGATGAAGTTCTTCGCTTACACCCCCTGCTATCGCAGGGAAGCGGGCAGCTACCGCTCCGAAGAGCGCGGCATGATACGCGGTCACCAGTTCAACAAGGTGGAGATGGTCATCTACGCCTCGCAGGATAAGAGCAAGGAGGCTTTTGAGGAGCTCGTGAACAAGGCGGCGAACCTCGTCAAGAAGCTCGGGCTGCACTTCCGCGTCAGCAAGCTCGCGGCGGGCGACTGCAGCGCTTCCATGGCGCGCACCTACGATATCGAAGTGTGGATCCCCTCGATGGGCATCTATAAGGAGGTCAGCTCGGTCTCCAACGCCAACGACTATCAGGCGAGGAGAAACGGGACTCGTTATAAGGATCCCGCAACGGGCAAGAACCTCTTCGTGCACACCTTGAACGGCAGCGGTCTCGCGACCAGCCGCCTGATCCCCGCCATCGTGGAGCAGTTCCAGAACGCGGACGGCAGCGTCAGAGTCCCCGACGTTCTCGTCCCCTATCTCGGCGTAGACGTTATCAAATAGGAGAAAAAGTATGGGTATCATGTTTGATGAGATAATGACCGAGCCCGAAGTCATCAAAAAAGCCATCCTCGCCAACGAAGGCAAGGTGGCGGACATCGCGGCGGAGGTCAAGAAGCGCGGTATCAAGGATATCACCATCATCGGGCGCGGCACGAGCGACAACGCAGGGTTGTGCTTCAAGTATTTTGCAGAGATACTTTCGGGGATGCCGTCCGGGACGGCGCACCCCTCGGTGACCACGATGTACGGCGCCAACGTGGACTATTCCGGGCACCTGTTCGTGGCGATATCGCAAAGCGGCAGGAGCATCGATACCCTCGCCGTCCTCTCGCAGGCAAATAAGCAGGGCGCCCTGACCGTGGCTGTCACGAATGACGCCGAGTCCCCCCTCGCAAAGGCGGGCAAGTATCATCTCGACCTCAGCGCGGGCGAGGAGAGGAGCATCGCGAGCGCGAAGAGCTACATCGCGGAGCTCACCGTCCTCTATATGCTGGCGATAGCGCTTTCGGGCAAGACCGCATTGATGCCCACCGTCTATTCCTTCCCGCATCGCGTGGAGGAGGCGATCGAGCTCCTGCCGAAGCTCACCGAGGCGGCGGAGGAGACCAAAGACCTCAATAATTTCATCATCCTTTCGCGCGGCGTGATGCAGGGCGTCGGCAAGGAGCTCCAGCTCAAGCTCAACGAATGCGCCTACACCTTCGCGCAGTTCTACGGTATCAACGACTTTATGCACGGCCCCTATGCCCTCGTGGAGGAAGGGGTCAACGTGATCATTCTCGCCCCGAGCGGAGAGTGCAGTGAGAATTTCCGCGATATCGCGACTCGCCTCCAGCTCCTCAACGCCAACGTCCTGACCTTCAGCGACGAGCAGGAGATACTGAACCTCGCGACCTACGGGGTCAAGATGCCTACGATGGACAATCTCTCCTGCACGATCGCCTATTCCGTGGCGATGCACCTCTACGCGATCGAGCTGGCGAAGCAGAAGGGAAAGAATCCCGACGCACCTCGGAATCTTAAAAAAGTCACCATCACCAAGTAGGCGGGGGTATATAGCAGCACATCTGCTTTGTCACGAACTGCGAGGCGGCGAAATCACGTACGATTCAGTACGCTCATTCGTCGCCTCTTGTTGTTTCGCGCATCTGCACTACTCTCTACCCCCGCCTGCTTGAGGATGAGCTTTCGCTCGCCGAGAGGGGGCTCAAGGGGATATGTGCTTTGGCACAAAGAAAAGCGCCTACGGGGTTTTATCGTTGCGCCTCGTCTAAGCACTACTCTCCGCGCTCGCCGAGGGCGGGGGTATATAGAAGCGCATCTGCTTTGTTACTAACTCAAAACCGCGCAGTTTCCACAAGGAGTACGCGCCTACGGGGTTTTATCGCTGCGCCTCGTCTCTACCGCCTTCTTCAAAGCCGCTTTATAGGAGCATAAGCACATTGCGTCAAGCACCACTCTTTACCCCCGCCTGTTTGGGGTAGTGGGGACGGTCGCACCTGTTCGGCGGAAAGACTATTTATCGGAAAGGAATTAGTATGGATAAATCTATCGACATATCTTTAAAAGTCATCTTTGAAGACCCCTTTTGGGTCGGGGTCTTTGAGCGAATGGAGAAGGGGCGATTATGCGTCGCCAAGGTCACCTTCGGCGCGGAGCCAAAGGAAGGCGAAGTGTACGACTATCTATTAAAGCATTATCACGAATTGACCTTCAGTCCCGCCGTAAAGGTCAAAGAGAGGGCGAAGGTGGAAAATCCGAAGCGAAAAAAGCGCGAGGCACAGCGCGCGACCGCTACGCAGGGGGTCGGGACAAAGTCGCAACAGGCGATGAAGCTCATGCAGGAGCAAAATAAGATCGAGCGCAAGGAGCGCACGAAGGCGGCGCGCGAAGCGGAAAAAGAGCGCAAGTACGAGCTCGGCAGGGAAAAGAAAAAGCAAAAGCGCAAGGGGCGTTGAGGGTCAGAAGGGCTCCTTGCAGTAGGAGCGGAAAAATCTCGCCATATCTTTCGTCCACACGGAGAGGATGGCGGCAAGCTCCCTCGAGTCGTTGCGTTAGTGCCGTATCGTATATGGCACGGCAATATCGAGGGGCAATGCCGCGCAGCTCCGATAATATATCCATAATCAGGGGGTGAAAGTCCTCTCTTTTTTTGATATAATAAAAGAAAAAGGAGTGAGATATGATTTTTTATTTTACCGGAACGGGCAATTCCTTAATGGCGGCAAAGGCGCTTGCCCTCGAGGGCGAGACCCTCGTCAACATGGCCACCGCGCGCAAGGCGAAGGAGTTTGCCTATCAAACAAAGGGTGAACGCGTGGGCTTCGTATTCCCCGTTTATTGCTATACTCTACCCGACGTGGTTTTGGACTTCGTGCGGGAGCTCTCCGTGGATGAGTGCGGCTATGCCTTTGCCGTGGTCACCTGCGGCGGCAGTATCGGCGGGACGGCGAAGTACCTATCGAACGAACTCAAGAAGAGGGGGATAGACCTTCTCTACGCCACGTCGCTTTTGGTGCCGGACAATGCGGTCTTTTTCTACAATATCAAGCCGAAAGAGGAGACAGACGCGCGGCTTGACAGGGCAAAGCAGCGACTTGCCGCCATCAAGGAGGAGCTTGCCGCCGAGAAGGTTGAGAGGGCAAAGGGGCTCTCCGCCCGCTTCCTGCGCCCCATGTATCACCTGCTCGCGGGGACGAAGGCATTCTCCGTCACGGACGCGTGCATCGCTTGCGGAATGTGTGCGAGGAACTGCCCCGACGGCGCCATCGAGATGAAGGATGGGGCGCCCGTGTGGGTGAAGAGCCGTTGCACCAAGTGCTCCGCCTGTATCAATCGCTGTCCCAAAGCCGCCATACAGTACGGCAAGGGGAGCGCAAAGAGGCTGCGTTACGTCAACCCCGTTTTGAAAGGGGGCGAATAGCCCATATCAAGCGAGGGGACTTAGCACAAAAAGAAGGGAGTGGTCAGGGTATGTGGACGGCGATATTGATAGTCTTCGGAATGGTAGCGGTGGGCGCGGGCGTTTTCGTCACGATGCGCATCCATCGCTTTTCCTTTATGCTGCGCCTTGCGGAGAAGCATAAGGCGCTGTCGTGGCTCCTATCCGCTCTCCCCGTAGCGTCGCTCTCTCTGTTCTTGCTTATCAACGTCTATGCATTGGTCATCGCGCTGTTGCACCTATTTGTGGGCTTCGTTATCTGCGACTTCGTCGCCTTCATCATTCGCAAGGCGGTCAAAAAGGACTTTAACTACAACGTACAGAACATCGTCGCCCTTGTTATCACCGTGGTTTATCTCGGGGCGGGGTGGTATTTTGCCCATCACGTATTCGAGACGGACTACACCGTCTATACCGAAAAAGCCGTGCGTGACATCCGCATCGTGGAGATAGCCGACCTGCACCTCGGCATCACCTTGGACGGCGAGGGCTTTGCCGAGGAGATGAAGCGGGTGCAGACCGTTCATCCCGACGTCGTCGTCATTGCGGGGGACTTCGTGGATGACGACAGTCGGATGGCGGACCTCGTCGTCGCCTGCCGCGCGCTGGGGGAGCTCGAAACGACCTACGGCGTATATTTCATATGCGGCAACCACGACGACGGCTACTTTGCCTATCGCGATTTCACTTCGGCAGACCTCAGGCGCGAACTCACCGACAACGGCGTTATCATCCTTGAGGACGAAAGCGTGCTTCTCGGCGACTTTTATCTCGTCGGACGATGCGACCGCTCGACGTCGGGGCGCAAGCAAGCCGCTGATTTGACGGCGGAACTCGATCCCTCCAAATATATCCTCTTCGTCGACCATCAACCCAACGATTACGATGCGGAAGAGAAGGCGGGCGCCGACCTCGTCCTATCGGGGCACACACACGGCGGGCACGTCTTCCCCGCGGGGCTCGTGGGGCTTATGATAGGGGCGAACGATAAGGTATACGGCGCCGAAACGCGCGGCGGTACCACGTTCGTCGTATCCTCGGGCATTTCGGGCTGGGCTATCCCCTTTAAGACGGGGTGCATTTCGGAGTTCGTCGTGATTGACGTAAAAACCAGCGAATAACGCAAAAAGCCCGCGGCAAGCGGGCTTTTTTATGCCTTTTTTACGCGGTTAAGCAAAGCGTTAAACCTTTTCTTTGCAATAACTTCTGAAGAAGCGAGCCATATCCTTCGGCCACACCGAGAGGATGGCGGCGGCTTCCTTGTCGTCGTTTATCTCCATAGAGCCGCTCGCCATCCCGTGTCCGCCCTTGGGATAGACGTGCAGTTCGTAGGGGACGCCGTGATCGGCGAGCGCGAGGGCGTAGCGCAGTGTGTTTTGCGGCGGCACGAGGCGATCCTCCGCCGTCGTCCAGATAAAGGTGGGCGGGGTATCCTTCGTCACGAGGGAGGACAGGCAAAGCGACTTTTTCAGGGCGGCTTTTTCCGTCCCTTCGTAGCCGCAGAGCAGGTTATCAAAGGACTCGTCGTGGTCGTCTATGACGGGGTAACACAGACCCACGGCGGCGACGTCCGTATCGAGAGGGACGCTCGCTCGGTTAGAGATCGTAGGGGCTTCAAGGGAGTAGTCGGCGACGAGATGCCCGCCCGCCGAGAAGCCGAGGGCGAAGACCGATTTGGGGTCCACGGAGAGGCGAGCGGCGTTTTTCTTGACGTAGTCCACCGCCGCGGCGAGTTCGTACAGCTGTTCGGGGTAGGTGGCGCCCTCTTGGCAACACCGATATTTGAGAACGCAGACCTGATATCCTTCTTTGAAGAAGTCCGCCGCGACGGGAGCGCCCTCCCTATCCGATACGAAGCGATAGGCGCCGCCCGGGACCACGACGACCATCGGGCGCGCATGATCATTTCTGCCGCAGGGGTCGGGCATGGACAATATTTCTATCTCTCCGCCTGCGACGAAGCCGTAAATATCCTTCAAGCGTATGGTTTCGTGGATCATATTTTGCTCCTTTTTCTATATTATAACAAAAAAAGTTAGGGGTGGATATATCATTTTGCGATAAAACGGAAGGAGATCGATGCCGCCCGCATCGCCGCCCGATCTCGGATAAAATTTTGTTTTTTCACATCAAATCGGCGCTTTGCGCACAAGGTACATATTTTTTAATGTGTTTCTTAGGCACAATCGTTCCTAATGCTCCGAAAAAACTCTCATTTTTTAAAAAACCCCTAAAAATAGGGTATTGACAAAGCCTTTGGGCTATTGTATGATATACGTAAGGAGTTTCAAGGACGGAGGAAGAAATTATGAATAAAAGTGACGTGATAAAGGTGATCTCGGAGAAGACCAACATTACCGAGGCGGATTGCCGCAGGGTGTCCGAGGCGTTTATCGAGACCATTGCCGAAGCGCTCAAGGCGGGCGATACCATCACCTTTGCGGGATTCGGTCATTTTAAGGCGAAGATGCGCGCTCCCAAGGAAGGCTTGCATCCCAAGACGGGCAAGCGCATCAAGATAGACGGCAGGTGTGTGCCCACCTTCAAGGCGAGCAAGACCTTTGTCGCGGTGATGAATAAGGCGTAATAAGGTTTTCCCCCTTTGTTTCGGCATAGCTTGCCGAAAAAAGATCGCACCCTATAAGGTGCGATTTTTTTTGCCGCAACAGTGGCGCGTGAAGTTCCGCGCGTGGGTGAAGTCGGCCTCGTCAGTGATATTCGCCGTAGCTCCTCAAAGCAATGATTGTTTCTTTGGGGAAGCTCGCGTCGGCGAGTGATATTCCGCCGCAAGAAGCAATCGCGGCGGAGTGATATTTTCGGCTTTGCCGAAAGTGAGATTTCTCGCTCTGCGAGAAGAAAAGGATGCAAGTCTTTTGTTATGGAAAGAACCTTTTGCCGCTCTGCATTCTACGTTATACTTGCTCCGCAGGATACCACAACTGCGACCGACGGGCACAATATCACTTGACGGAGTCAAATGTCACTCCGCGCCAGGGTCCCCCAAGAATTGCAAATTCTTTGGGGTGTTGTCGCGAAATATCACCTGCCCATCGGGCAAATATCGCTGCGCAGCGGGAGCGCTGCGCTACAGGTCGTCTGCGTCCTGCTCTGGCTTGTTACCGTTTTTCTCTTTGTCCGGCGAGCCGGTGTAGGAGCCGAGGGCGTCGAACTTGCTCTTCATCCTTCTGACGGCGCCCTTTACCGCCTTGCGTATCTTCTTGAAGAGCCGCATCAGTCCGCCTCCCCGCTTCTCCCGGCAGGGAAGTGCTCGTCCACGCGACCCTTCTT
>DFEQ01000103.1:0-5631 GCA_002368735.1 Christensenella sp. UBA3798 | reverse complement strand
GTGATGATAAGTGCGATTAACGTGATCATATTTTTTCTCCTTTGAGCCGTTTGCTCGATATTATTGTGCGCAGGGCAGGGAGAGTTATTCGCGTTTTGCTTTTCTCGGTTGCGAGGAGAGGCGAAACGTGATACAATATTACACATAGGAGAAGAGTATGGATAGGATAAGCGTATACGCATATTGCGGGTTTGACGTTCCTGCGGAGGAGCGTTTCAAGAAGGTGAAAGAGGCGGGCTTTCGCAAGGTCGCCGTTTGGTGCAATACCGACTACAATACGTACAGCGGCATTTCGGAGTATGAGCAGTTCAAGTTCGTCAAAGAGCAGGGACTGACGGTGTCTTACGCGCACGCCCCCATCAAGTTCGCGCCCTATCTCCAAAACAAGTATTACGGAGCCAAGGAGGCGGTCAAGACCTACAAACTCTACCTAAAAGGGGCAAAGGAGCAGGGGGTGGACATCGTGGTCGTGCACCTGCCCGAGATAACCCCCGTCGTCATCGACAACGTGGCGGAGATAGCGGAGTTTGCCGATGGGCAGGGGGTCACCGTCGCGGTGGAGAACCTCGTTGGCGAAGCCCCCTTCGACGAGCTGTTCCGCGAGGTCAAGGGGATCGGTTTCTGCTACGATACTTGCCACGCCCTGATGTTCGGAGACAAGGACGGCGCCATGGCGGAGAGGTATATGGATAGACTCGTCACCACGCACCTTTCGGACGGCGATGGCAAGAAGGACTGCCACTATATGCCGGGGGACGGCGAGTACGACTTTATCACCCTCGCAAAAAGGCTCAAAGCGGGCGGCTACGAAGGCGATTTTGTGCTTGAGGCTTTCCAATCTGCGGAATATGCGGATATTTCGGAATTTTTAAGGACAGGAAAGGAACGCTTGGAGCGCATTTTCGATTGATTTTGCCCGCATTTGGCGTTTTTTATCAAATTGCCCGAAAAATCTTGATTTTTGCTATTGAAAATATCGCGGTCGTTGTGCTATAATGACAATGACCGTTTCTTTTTTTGAAGGGGCGACGTCAGGAGGACGAGAGAAAGATGCTTTATCCCGCCGTTTTATCCCACACCGGGGTCGATCGCGAGCGCAATGTCTCTCTTCGCCATCCTTGCGGTAGCGGAAAAAGGGGATAGGTCGTCTTTTTTTACGCGTACGCGCCCACGTTGCGCTCGCATAAATACGGATATTTCCGCAAAAATTGCGGTTTATTATGAAATACGGAACCAAATAAAGGAGGGGAAAGTATGAAGTCCAGAAACAAGAAAGAGTGCGTGGCGATGCTTCTCGCCGGCGGGCAAGGTACGCGTCTCGGCGTGCTTACGCACGACGTGGCGAAGCCCGCGGTGCCTTTCGGAGGCAAGTACCGCATCATCGACTTCCCGCTGTCGAACTGCATCAATTCGGGCATCGACACGATAGGCGTCTTGACGCAGTATCAGCCCTTTGAGCTCAATCAGTACATCGGCAACGGTCAGCCGTGGGACCTCGACAGGCTGTCGGGCGGCGCCTACGTCCTGCCGCCGTACGTCAAGGGCAAGGAAGGCGAGTGGTACAAGGGCACGGCAAACGCCATCTATCAAAACATCAACTTTATCGACCGCTTCAATCCCGAATACGTCGTGGTCTTGTCGGGTGACCACATCTACAAGATGGACTACGACAAGATGCTCGCCGCCCATAAGGCGAAGGGTGCGGACTGCACCATCGCGGTCATCGGCGTCACCATCGAGGAAGCCAGCCGCTTCGGCATCATGAATACCGACCCGGACGACAGGATCTTCGAGTTTGAGGAGAAGCCCAAGCAGCCCAAGAGCACCAACGCTTCGATGGGCATCTACGTCTTCACTTGGAGCGTGCTGCGTCAGTACCTCATCGACGACGAGGCGGATCCGAAGTCGCAGAACGACTTCGGCAAGAACGTCATCCCCAAGATGCTCGCGGACGGCAAGAAGCTCTACGCCTACCGCTTCCAAGGCTACTGGAAGGACGTCGGTACCATCTCCAGCCTGTGGGAGGCGAATATGGACCTTTTGAACGCGTCGAGCGGCCTCAACCTCAACGACCCCTCCTGGAAGATATATGCGCGTAACAGCGCCGAGCCGCCCCACTTTGCGGCAGGCTCCGCCGAGATCCAGAACAGCATCGTGTCCGAAGGCGCGATGGTTCTCGGGTCGGTCAAGAGAAGCGTCGTTTCGCACAGCGCCTACATCGGGCTCGGGGCGATTATCGAGGATTCGGTCATATTGCCCGACGCCGTCATCAAGGCGGGCGCCGTCGTGCGCCACGCCATCGTGGCGGAGGGCGCGGTGATCGGCGAAGGCGCCAAGATCGGTGAAACGCAAAAGGCACCCGTCAAGGGCGAATGGCAGATAGCGGTCGTGGGACCGGGCGTGAAGATCGCCCCGTCCGTAGTCGTGGCACCTGCCGAGATGGTCAAGGAGGATAAGTAAGATGAACGGAGTAATGGGCGTAATATTCGCAAGCGATAACGAGAACAAACTCAACGAACTCACGATACACAGGACCACGGCGTCCCTCCCCTTCTGCGGCAGGTACAGGCTCATCGACTTTACCCTCTCCAACTTCGTCAACAGCGGCATCACGCAGATCGGCATCGTGACGAGGAGCAACTACAGCTCGCTGATGGACCACATCCGCATGGGTCGCGACTGGGACCTCAACCGTAAAAACGGCGGTCTCTCGGTCTTCCCTCCCTTCGTTCTCAATTCTTCGAGAGAGATGTATAAAGGCAAGATCGAGGCGATCTATTCGATACAGGGCTTCATCCGCCGCTCCCCCGAGGAGTACGTGCTCCTCTCCAACAGCAACATCGCGATGAACATCGACTTTGACGAGGTCATGGCGGCGCACCTTGCCGCAAAAGCCGACGTCACGATGCTCGTGCATAAGGCAAAGACCACGACCAGCCGTCGCTTGGTGGTGGAGACGCAGGACGGCGAGGTAAAGGACCTCTATATTTCGGTCACCCCTTCGTCGGAGGATAAGCTCCTCGGTCTCAACGTGTACCTCATCAAAAAGGACCTCCTTCTCTCCTTGGTCGAGCACGAATATGCGCGCGGTCACGTGGACTTTGAAAAGGATATTTTGATGAAGCAGCTCGGTTCCATCAAGATGCACCCCTACCTCGTGAAGCATCACGCCGCCATCGTGGACGACGTACGCACATACTATAACGAGAGCATGAAGGTCTTGGACCCCGCCGTGAGGGAAGAACTTTTCTACGGCGACAGCATAATATACACAAAGGTCAAGGACAGCGTGCCCACCCTGTATAAGGAGAACGCCTGCGTCAAAAACAGCCTCATCGCCGACGGATGCGAGATCGACGGGCTCGTCGAGAACAGCATCCTCTTCCGTGGCGTAAAGGTGGAAAAGGGCGCCGAGGTACGCAATTCCATCATCATGGAGGACGGCAAGGTCATGGAGAACGGTTCGGTGTGCTACGCTATCACCGATAAGAACGTCACCGTGACGGCAGGGAGGACGATCAGCGGATACGAGAGCTATCCCGTCGTCATCGTCAAGGACAAGACCGTCTGATAAAGGAGAGAATATGAATACGAAAACCAAGAAAAGAAACGCAAAGATCAAGGGAAAGCCTCGTCAACCCCGCCAAAAGAAGAAAGTTCTCTTCGTGGCGGCGGAGGCGGTTCCCTTTATAAGGACGGGCGGGCTCGGCGACGTGGCGGGTGCCCTCCCCAAGGCGCTTGCCAAGGCGGGCGTGGACGCGAGGGTGGTCATCCCCCTCTATTCCGACATCCCCGACAAGCTGCGCCAGACTCTGAACTTCGTGACCTACACCTACGTGCCCCTCGCCTGGAGAAACCAGTATTGCGGCATCTACGAGGGCGAGGCGGACGGCGTGAAATACTATTTCATCGACAACGAGTACTACTTCAAGAGGGGCGGCTTGTACGGCCACTACGACGACGGCGAGAGGTTCGCCTTCTTCTCCAAGGCGGTCCTCGAGATGCTGATGCTGATAGACTTCCGTCCCTCGGTCATCCATTGCAACGACTGGCAGACGGCGCTCGTCCCCGTCTTCCTCGATTGCTTCTATCGCGGCAACTCCATCTACGCCGGCATCAAGACGGTGTACAGCATCCATAATATCGAGTTCCAGGGTCAGTACGACACCGGCATGATCGGCGACGTCCTCGGCATCCCCGACGCCCGCCGTCAGCTCCTCGAGTACGCCGGTTGCTGCAACTATATGAAGGGCGGCATCGAGTGCGCGGACAGGGTGACCACGGTCAGCCCCACCTATGCGGGCGAGATCATGGACAGCTATTACGCCTACGGCCTCGAGGATATCCTCCGGAAGCGCAGCTATAAGATATCGGGCATCTTGAACGGCATCGACACGGCGGAATACGACCCGATGACGGACCCGGCGCTCTTTGCCAACTACGGCGTGAATGATATGAGCGGTAAGTCGGTCAATAAGGAGAGCATGCTCCGCATGATATCCATGCAGTACGTGCCCGGTCGTCCCTTGATATCCATGATATCCCGATTGACCTCGCAGAAGGGCTTGGACCTCCTGCTCGACGTGGCGGAGGAGCTCCTCGCCGCCGACCTCCAGCTCGTCATCCTCGGCATGGGGGACTGGAAGTACGAGACCAGGCTCAAGGACCTCGAGCATCGCTACGGCAGCAAGCTCAGGGTCATCATCAACTTCAGCAAGGACCTTGCGAGTAAACTCTACGCGGCGTCCGATATCTTCCTGATGCCCAGCAAGTTCGAGCCCTGCGGCTTGTCGCAGATGATAGCCATGCGCTACGGCGCGGTGCCCGTCGTCAGGGAGACGGGCGGCTTGAAGGATACCGTCCCCGCATTCAACCCCGTGACTAAGGAGGGCTACGGCTACACCTTCAAGACCTTCAACGCGCAGGATATGCTGGACGCTATCTGGCGTGCGGTGGATACCTACTATAACCGCAAGGAGGATTGGGACGTCATCGTCAAGACCGACATGACGGGCGACTTCAGCTGGTCGCGTTCCGCCAAGAGCTACGCAGACCTCTACAGATCATTGAAATAAGGGCAGGAGATTAGACAGAAACAATGAGAAACTATACAGTACCGGAACTTAAAAAACTACTCGAAGACCAAGTGGCGCGTCAGCAGGGCATCCTCGCCAAGGACGCCACCAAATCACAGATGTACGAAGCGGTGTGCATGGTCGTGAGGAATATCCTCACCCGCCAGCGCGTCGAATTCAAGCACAAGATACACGAAGGCAAGTATAAGCAGGTCTTCTATATGTCGATGGAGTTTCTCCCCGGCAGGTCTTTGAAAAACCACCTTTTCAACATCGGCTTGACCGAGAAGATGACGAGCGCCTTGAAGCAGCTCGGCTATAACCTCGAGGAGATCGAGGAGATCGAGCCCGACGCGGGTCTCGGCAACGGCGGCCTCGGCAGGCTCGCTTCGGCGTACATGGACGCCTTGACCTCCGAGGGATACCCCGCTTGCGGCTTCTCCATCAAGTACGACTACGGCATATTCAAGCAAAAGATCGTGGACGGCTGGCAGGTGGAGATGCCAGACAACTGGCTGGAGAAGGGCGACGTGTGGCTCGCGCCCCGTCCCGAAGA
>DFEQ01000001.1 GCA_002368735.1 Christensenella sp. UBA3798 | reverse complement strand
TGGATAGCGGTGATACCTTCGCGGGTACCTGCCACCTTGAAGTCCATATCGCCGAGGAAGTCCTCAAGACCCTGAATATCGCTCATGACCGCGACCTTTCCGCTCTCAACGTCCTTGATAAGACCCATTGCGATACCTGCAACGGGAGCCTTGATGGGCACGCCTGCGTCCATAAGTGCGAGGGTGCTGCCGCAGATACTTGCCTGAGAGGTGGAGCCGTTGGAGCTCAAGATCTCAGAAACGGTACGGATAGCATAGGGGAAATCCTGCTCGCTGGGAAGAACAGGCTCGAGAGCCCTTTCCGCAAGGGCGCCGTGGCCTATCTCACGCCTGCCGGGGCTCTTGAGCTGACGAGCCTCGCCCGTGCTGTACGGGGGCATATTGTAGTGGTGCATATATCTCTTGAAGACGTCGTCGTCCAAGCTCTCGAGCTTCTGCGCCTCGCTAATAGTGCCGAGGGTGCAGGTGGTAAGCGCTTGGGTGGAGCCACGGGTAAAGACACCGGTGCCATGCACGCGCGGCAGGACGCCCACTTCACACCAAATAGGACGGATCTCCTTGAGGCTTCTGCCGTCGGGACGCACGCCGTCGTTGATTATCTTGGCGCGGACCTTCTCCTTCTTCAAGGCGTACATCGCGTCGAAGACTTCCCTCTTGCAGCCGGGGAAGATATCGGCAAAGTGCTCCTGCACTTCCTTGTCGAGCTCGTCCTCGATGGCTTGACGCTCATACCTGTCGAAATGGGTAAGAACCTCGTCCATCTTAGCGGAAGCGTACTCTCTGACCGCCTGAGAGATCTCGGCGGGAACGGAATACATATCCACCTTGGTGGTCTTCTTCTTGCCGCAATCGGCGGCGATGCTCTCGATGAACGTGACGATCTTCTTGATCTCTTCGTGACCGAAGAGGATAGCGCCGAGCATCTCTTCCTCGGTGATCTCGCTTGCGCCCGCCTCGACCATCATGATGGCGTCCTTGGTGCCGGACAGGGAGAGGTGGAGCCTGCTTCTTTCTCTCTCGGCGGAGTTGGGATTGATGACGTACTTGCCGTCAACGTAACCCACCACAACAGAACCGGTGGGGCCGCCCCACGGGATATCGCTGATGGAGAGAGCGATGGAGCTGCCGAGCATAGCGTACACCTCGGGCGGGATATCGGTATCCACGCTCATCGCGGTGCACACGACGGCAACGTCGTTAAAGAGACCCTTGGGAAACAAGGGACGAATGGGTCTGTCGATAAGACGGCTGACGAGGATAGCCTTGTCCGAAGGACGACCTTCTCTCTTCTTGAACCCGCCGGGGATCTTGCCCACGGCGTACATCTTCTCCTCGAAGTCAACGCCGAGAGGGAAGAAGTCGATGCCGTCACGGGGCTGAGCCGCCATGGTCACGTTGGTCAGTACCGCGGTATCACCGCACCTGACGAGGCAGGAACCGTTCGCCTGCTCGCAGTAAGCGCCGACTTCAACGGAAACTTCTCTGCCGCCAATTGTTGTCTTGTAAATCTTTCTTTCCATTATAACCTCCTAAGAACGAGACCGTCTCTGGAATCGTCCTGTTTTCTCTTTTACTTGGCGGGGTGTTCCCCCGCTTTCTCGCAAATAAGAGCAGGTCTCCCCGCTCTTATTCGACGAACGCTTTACTTTCTCAATCCCAAGGACTCGATAAGCACTCTGTAACGCTCGATATCGCTGTTCTTCAGATAGTTGAGGAGCTTCTTCCTCGTGCTGACCATCTGCAGAAGGCCGCGACGACCGTGATTGTCCTTTTTGTGGACGGCAAGGTGCGCGTTGAGCGCTTCGATCCTTGCGGTCAAGAGTGCGATCTGGACCTCGGGGGAACCGGTATCGCCTTCGCTGCGTGCATATTTGGCAATGATTTCGCTTTTATCCATAATTAAAACCTCCGTTGGATATCGTTATTCGCCCTAAGCGTAGTACTGCGAAAGCGACCCGCAAGACCAAGCTCAAGGTACATTAGTTATAATAACATTAAAATAGTGATATGTAAAGCACTAATCTCGGAAAAAAGCGATTTTCTTTTCGAGCATTTCGTCTAATCGTTCGAGGTAGCCTTTTATCTCCTTTACCTCGGCGAGCCTCTCGATGCGCCCGTTACCGAATAATCGTTTGGAAATGGCGCCCGCACCCGAGGCGTAGATGTCGTGCGTTTCCTCCATGATGTCGATATTGTACTTGCACACCTTCCCCTCTTTTGCGTAACCGATATTCTCCAAGCGCCCCGAAGTATTCTTTTGACGATACATGTAGTATGGACGATAGCCCGCCCTTTCTAACGCCTCGAGAGCGTAATCAGACATCTTCTCGGCAAGTCCGTCACTGAAATTGTCGTATTTGGTCTCGGCGAAAATACTGCCGCGCTTGATGGATAAAGAATGCACCGTGATATTCTCGGGGGAGAGGTCTATCGCGATGTCGATGGAGCGCTTGAGGTCGTCGAGGGATTCACCGGGCAGCATGGTGATAAGGTCCATATTCACGTCAAAACTCCCCGCGGCACGAACGAGACGATACGCCTCAAAGATATCCTCAACCGTGTGACGACGCCCCACGAGGTCGAGGGTCTCCTGTTTGAAGGTTTGGGGATTTACCGAAACGCGCGTTACTCCGCGCGCTTTCATAACGGCAAGTTTCTCCGCCGTCAACGTCTCGGGGCGACCCGCTTCTACCGTGAACTCTTCCCCCTTGGCGTCGATGGCTGCGAGCACCCTGTCAAGCTGCTCGGCGGAAAGAGAAGTGGGAGTTCCCCCGCCCATATAGATAGCGCGGCGCTCTTTCCTCGCCTCCACGCAGGTGATATCCCGGATCAACGCCTCCACATAGGCGGGAAGGTTGCTCTTCTTTGGGCGGATCACCTCGGAAAGAAAACTGCAATAATGGCACCGGGAAGGACAAAAAGGAACGTTGACAAACCAATCCTGCTTATCGAGTTCGGTGGAGATGACCCCCTTTTGAACGTCAACTATCTCGGCGATCAAATCGGCTTTTGCGGGGGATACGCGGAAGAAATCGACGAGCTCGTCGCGCCCTTTTCCTTCGTCGATCAGCTCATATAACAGCTTGGTCGGACGTATGCCCGTTAAGGAGCCATAGGAAAGGTCAACGCCGGTAAGCGCGGCAAAATAGTCGTAAAGGTCGCGCTTCAAAAAGCGTTTTAAATATCTCTTCAAATATAGCTCGGATAAGCCGTCCGTTAATAGATATTCGCGAGACATCTCCTTTAAAAGAGGAGAGCTTATCTTCGTAAGGACGCGATTGCCCTCTATTACGAGGAAAGCGCCGACCACATCGCCGCTCTCATCGAGCGTAAGATAGGGAGAAAAGGCTCTAATAACCTCTTCCAGCTCGTTTTTATAGCCTTCGCAATTGGTATCTATGCAGACGTTCATAATAAGTGTAATATAGGATTTGTAGAATATTCTTGACCAATCGTCGTTTGCGCCGCGAATGGAGCGACATCGGTAGAACAATCGCCGTGGCCCGAGTACACTTCCGTGCTCTTCGGCAAGTCGAAAAGTACGTTGCAAATAGAGCAAATAAGGTCCTGTTCATCCCCCGTCGGAAAGTCGGTGCGACCGTATGCACCGGGGAAGAGAGTATCGCCCGAAAAGAGCGCACCCTCCGCAAGATAACATACGCCGCCCTGCGTATGTCCCGGGGTAAATATGACGTCTATGGGAAAGTCGAGAAGTGAAACGACAGATCCGTCCTCAAGAAGCACGTCGGGATGTAAGTCTCGTTGCGGCAAGCCGAGAAGCAGCGAAAGCCCCGCCCTGCCTTCCAAGACGGGAACCTCCTCCTTATGCGCATAGACCTTAAATCCTTTGCTTTGCAATTCAAACGCGCCGAGAGTATGGTCTATATGTCCGTGCGTAAGCAATACGGCGACGAGCTCGACGCCCAGCTTTTTGCAGGCGGATAGGATGGCGTTTGCGGACGTCCCCGGGTCGATGACGACAGCCTTAACACCATCTGTGACGATATACGTTATCTCAGAGAGAAACTCCCCCTGCATTGCGTAGACTTTCATAACGACCTCTTGAGCATCATAATGCGCTCGTACAATATTGAACCGGATAAATCGGGAATGGGATGAAAGGCGAGCGCGAACCCCTTTCCGATCGATATTGCATCGAGTTTATATAATATATAAAAACGAATGAGGAAATGCTTTTCATCGTTTGGCGCGAGGCGTGCCGCAAGCTCCATCGGAGAAGCGGCGCCACCACCCGAGAATACCAGGCGTTTGACCCTATCATAGGTATCCTTAAAAGCCTCGATAGATAAATCAACCGCGCGAAAGACTTCTTTATACGGTTGATTCTTCTTCACGACGACGATATCTGCATTACTTGTCTTTTGCAAACGAGCGGGATATCCCGTCGTCAAGGGAGAATCGACGATCACTATTTTTCGGAACCCAAGATGGTCGGCATCCGACGCCAACAGCACCTCGTTCCAAGGGGCGTCAAGGGGTTTGACGCACTCCAAAAGGAACTTCTTTTGAAAGGTGGGATGAGCGAGGAGCGCCTTGGTGGACTCCCGGGAAAAAGTAAGGAAGAGAGTGCAAAAATGATCGTCGTACACTTGGCTTTCGAGTTCATCGAGGGTAATTGCGGTATAGTCCCCTTTCTCTTCGCGGTACAAATTGGCGCAAAGATAACGATTGAAGGCGGGGAGATCGTCGCCCTCATCCAAGCCTACGACGTATTCGGAGAGTATCCGCATCTGCACTTTGACGACATTCTTATACTCGTTTTTACCACATTCGCAGAGATAGTCGTATTTGACCCCCATGCGCAAGCCCTCTGCAAGATATGCCTTGCCAAATCCTATCATATCGGCATTCTGCCCTATCCTGCCTCGCACGTGTTCCCCTGCTGCAAATGACGAGAGAGAGACGTCGGAGGAAGAGAACTTAAAGATGGGCTTAGGGTTTCCCATGCCAAAGGGCGCGAGCAATTCCACGCTGTCCGCAAGAGCCATGGTAATCCTCTCGGGGGGCAATTCAAAGTCATAGGTTTTACTGCGAGCGTAGATATCGTCCGGATAATTGGCGGATAGATAGTCGTCCATAGCGTTGCGCATATTGATGAACTCTTCCATCTTGACCGAAAGCCCCGCCGCGTTTTTGTGCCCGCCGAACTGAATGATATGCTTTTCGGCGCTCTTGATGGTCTGATACAAGTCGACCCCCTCTATCGAGCGACCACTACCCGTCAAGACGTCCTCACCGCAACAGAGGATGACGGGACGGTTATATTCATTGCGCAGCCAACCGCACACGAGCCCCACGATGCCGCTGGACCATTCCTTTTTATAGAGGACGATTATCTTATGCATGGATAAATCGTACTCTTTGAGCATCTCGCGCGCCTCGCGGTAGGTTTGCTCCACGATACTGCGCCTGAGGTCGTTACCGCGATTCATCTTTTCCACGATGCCCTGCAACTCCACGTATTCGTCGCCGATAAACAACCTTACCGTTTCGGAGGCGTTGCCGATACGTCCGAGAGAATTTATCCTCGGACCTATCTGAAACCCTATCGTATAGGTATCGACAGGGCCTTTTAAATCAATGGACTCTATCAATAAGCGTAGCCCTTTGTTGATGGCTTCGCGGGAATTCATCTTTTTTACGCCGAGCGAAACGATGATGCGATTTTCACCCGTGAGCGGCACCACGTCGGCAACGGTGGCAACGGCGGCAAGCTCGATATACCGCCAAGCGGCTTCAAGCCCACCGAGGGCCTGAACGAGTTTAAATGCAACGCCCGCGCCGGAAAGGTCGGCAGAAGGAGAATCTGCGTCTAAATGCGGGTCAACGACGATGGCGCTCGGAAGCACTTCGGGCAAGATATGGTGGTCGGTAATGATAAGGTCTATCGCCAAAACATCCTGCAAATACTCCGCCTCCTCGACGGAGGTAATGCCACAGTCCACCGTTATGATAAGGTCGGGATAATAGGTTTCGGCTATCTCCTCAAGCGCTTCGGTATTCAAGCCGTAACCCGTATCAAATCGACTGGGGATAAAATAGGACACGTCCGCCCCCACCGAGGAGAGATAACCGCAAAGAATCGAGGTGGCGCATATCCCATCGCAGTCGTAGTCACCGTAAACGACTATCTTTTCCTTTTCCTCAATAGCGCGGCGAATGCGCTCTACCGCAGCAGTCATACCGCTCAGCGAAAAAGCGTCCTCAAAGTCGTCCTTGGAGGGATACAAAAAGCGCCTCGCCTCATCGACGGTTGCGATGCCTCGTTTGACCATGAGCCCTGCGATGGCTTCGTCCAAAGCGAATGTGCTTACTATTTCTTTTACCAGTTCATCTGCCATAATTCGTTATTTGAAGAAAAGGGGCGAACCGGTCGCCCCTTGACAATTACGCGTTGCGCTTTCTCTTACTCAGTACGTCGGAAGAGTCGTCCTTCTTCTGTGATTGCTGCTGTCCTTGCTGACTCTTTTTAAGCTTGGCATTCTGGATAGCGTTGCGGATAAGGTAGTAGACCGTCGGCGCCAAAATCAACGAGGAATAGGTACCTGCTATCAAGCCGAACATAATGGGCCAAGCAAACTGCTTAAGCGACAGCACGCCGAAGCATCCGAGCAGGAATACCGGGATCATCGTGGTGATGGTGGATACTGCCGAACGCGTGAAGGTATCGTTGACCGCCTCCTCAACGTAGGCGTCAAGGTTTATCTTGCCGACCTTCGGCGCGAGCTTAGTGGTCTCACGCACTCTGTCAAAGACGATAATGGTATTGTTGATACTGTATGCGACGATGGTGATGACCGCGGCAACGTAGGTGGTATTGACCTCAATGTGGAAGATGATGGTAAAGGCTATCATCATCAGAACGTCGTGTATCAAACCTATCAAAGCCGAGATACCGCTCCAAAGCTCAAACCTGATGGCGATATACACGAGCATGACCACGAAGATGACCGCAAGGGATATCAAAGCTTTTTCCAAAAGGTCGTTTGCGGAAGAAGCACTGATGGACTCGAGGGAGATATCCGCGGCGGGGATCTCGGGATAAGCCGCCATGATGGTATCTTTCATCTTTTGGTTGCTTTCTTCAAGGTCGGCGTCTTTGTTCTGATACTTGAGCATTACGCCCGCCTCCGAGCCGCTGCCCGTCATCTGCACGTAGCTGACGTTGTATCCGGCGTCTTCGACGATATCGCGAAGTTTCTCGCTGTAGGAAGCGTATTGTCCGTCCTCCTCGAGCTTATTGCCCACGGTGACGGTCATAACGGTGCCGCCCGTAAAGTCGATACCGAGGTTCATACCTTCCTGCACGTCCTTATTGACGGCGGCGAAAATCGAGAACATGATGACCGCGATGAGGATGATGACCACAGGCACGGCAAACCAAATGCGATATTTGGAAAGGAAACGTACGTTATACGAACTGAGGTCAAGCTTTCTGATACTGAACTTACTCATTGTCGCTCACCTCCCCGTTAGATTCTTGCTCGGAGGATGCAGGCGTTTCGCCCTCCTCCTTCTGCTTGTTATACAGGTTGTAGAGCTTCGGATCCTCCATATTGAAGGCGAGGAAGCTGTTGACGAGCAATCTCGTAACGACGAGTGCCGTAAAGATACTTATCACGATACCGATGGCAAGGGTAAGAGCAAAGCTCTTGATCGCGGAAGTACCGAGGAGATACATCACCAAGCAACCGAGGAGGGTAGTGATGTTACCGTCCATAATTGCGGAGATGGACTTCTTAAAGCCCGAAGTGACCGCCGTCTTGATGGATATCTCGCCCGTTCCGATACGATACTCATCCTTGATACGGGAGAAGATAATGACGTTGGCGTCGACCGCCATACCGATACTTATCAAGATACCCGCGATACCCGCAAGGGTGAGCTGCACCCACGGGAACACCGACAGGACGAATACGTAAGTGATGATGTAATAGATGAGCGCGATGCCGGAAGAAACGCCGAGCAATCGATAGAGCACAACAAGGAGCAGGATGATGATGACGATGGCGATGGCACCGATTATCAAGCTGGTGGAAAGCGCGTTGTCACCGAGGGTAGCGGATATCTCGCGGCTCTCAACGAGCTTGAGCTCCACGTCGAAGGCGCCCGCAAGGAGCGAGGTGACGTATTCGTTGGCTTTGTTGTAATCGTTAGCCCATTCGCTGCTCGTGATGATAGCCTTACCATCCGAGATGACGGAGTTGACCGTCGGACCCATGACCCATTCGCCGTTTATCCAAATGTTGAGCGCCTTGCCGTTGAGCTCGGTCGTCGCCTTGGCGAACTTCTCGGTACCTTCGGCGTCGAACTGGAGCGCGATGACGTACTGGTTATCCTCATTGATGGATACGTATGCAGTATCGAGGTCCTTACCCGTGACCCACAGTCCGTCGTCGGTAAAGGTCTCATCCTTGCCCTCCGTCCTGAACTCCAAGCTGGACGGCGTGCCGATCAAGGTGAAAAGCGTCTCGGGGTCGGACACGTCCGGCACCTCAACTCTGATACGGTCGTCGCCGACCTTACTGACGGTCGCTTCGGTATAGCCCTTTTCGTAGAGCATGTTGGAGAGCTGGTCCACCGTACCGCTCATACGGGAATCCAAATCACTGGTATCCGTCGTATTCGCTTCAAAAACGGCGTAGACGCCGCCCTTCATATCCAATCCGAGACTGATATTTCTCGGATACGCTATATAGTCGTAAACACCAAGCTCTCCGTTGTCGAGAGAAACAAAGGCAAAGACGGCGCCCATCGTGATCAAAATGCCTATGATCACGAATACGACGATCGCCTTAGCCTTAGTCATTTTGGGCTTAGAACTATTAGAGCTGGGTTCTTTCGAAAAAGTCCTACTCACAGGTAATGCCTCCAAAAATAAAAATACTTAATTTATTATATATTTAAATAATATATAAGTCAACTTTATTTTGAATATTTTTTCTCTACCGCGTAAATGCCGAGCGAGCATTCCAGCCTTTTCTTCATCATTTCGCAACCCGCTCCGTAGGGAGTCATAAGGTCTTTTTCGTAATAATGAGAAGCCGCGACGCAACCACCGCTGCAATAATACTTTGCAAAGCAATTTTCACACTTTGCTTTATTATTGACGGTAACGTCCGCAAACTTACCGGGGATATCGGGAGAGAAAGAGCCGTCCAGTACGTTGCCGATGCGGTAGTCCGTTTCGCCCACGAATTGGTGGCAAGGATAAATATCTCCCACAGGAGATACGGCAAGATAGCCGCACCCCGCCGAACAGCCCGAAAGTCTCTTCATAATGCAAGGACCGTCTTCAAGGTCTATCATGAAATGGAAGAAGTTGAACCACTTGCCGTTTGCCCTGCGTTCGATATACGCCTCGGCAAGCGCGTCGTACTCACGAAGCACCTCGCCCACCATCTCGGAAGTGATAGCCATAGGATTATCCTGCGGCAAGACGACGGGCTCCACCGATATTTGGTCAAAACCTGCGTCCGCAAGGGCGAGAACGTCCTTGGAAAAGTCGAGATTGTAAGCGGTAAAGGTGCCGCGGATATAATAGCGCTTGTCCCCTCGCACCGCACGGAGCTTCTTTGCGGCGGAAAGGATATGGTCGTAGGCGTCGGCGCCGTTGCGCGTTTTACGCACGCGATTGTGCACGTCGCGACGTCCGTCGATGCTGATGACGATGTTATCCATCTCGCGATTGAGATAATCGATATTCTCGTCGGTCAAGAGAAGCGCGTTGGTGGTCATCGTAAAACTGAATTCCTTCCCGTGTGCCTTCGCTTGCTCCCGTCCGTAGGAAACGGCGTACTTGACGACATTCATATTCATCAAGGGCTCGCCGCCGAAAAAGTCTATCTCCAGACTCTTGCGGTTGCCGCTCTTACGAATCAAAAAGTCTATCGCCGCCTTAGCGACTTCCTCGGTCATATAATCACGCGCGGTATTGTAGGTGCCTTCCTTGGCAAAGCAATACTTGCATTGCAGATTGCAATCGTGGCAAACGTGCAGGCACAGCGCCTTGACGATATCCGACTTTTTGTAGGGGAAGGTCACGTCGATGCCGATAAGCCCTTGCTTTTCGAGTTCGGCTATCTCAGCGGAAATCTCCTTTACGTCGCCTTCGTCCAACGAGGAAAAGTCCGCAAGCTCTTGCGGACTCAATTCTTCATACTTATGCTTAATGACAAGGTATGCTTTGCGGTCTACCGAATGCAAACTGTTGCTGTACGGGTGATAGACCAAGTAAAAAGTTTCACCTTTATAGGTAAAGGGAAAACTATGGGTGATAAGCCTCATCTCTTAGATGTTCTGCTTCTTTTCGGTCTTGTTGATCCTTTCTTCCTGCTTGCAGGTCTGATTGCCGACAGTGCAGCTGGTCTTACAAGCGGATTGGCAGCTGGACTGGCACTCGCCGCAACCCATAACGGTGGACTTTCTTTCGGTTTTCGCAATGGTGCTGATATGCTTCATAATGTACTCCTTGGGATCGAGCCGTTTTTTTACTCGATCAACGATAGAATTATAGCATATCAACGCCCTGTTTTCAAGCGTTTTTCGGCTTCTTTTTCACGTTTACGGCGATAACGCCGCAAATGAGTCCTACGACCGCGCCGGTCAAAACGTCCACCCAAGAGAGATCCGCGAGCGAAAAACTGCCCGAAATCGAAGCGAATACGAGGAAGGAGGTCAGGACGTACAAAAGCCCCGATATCAAACCTTTGAGCCACCCGCCCGAGCCGCCGCTCTTGAAGCCGAAGATGGTGCCCAGCAATACGCTGACTATCTTGATGCCCACGTTGACGTAAGAAATCGTCTGCTCTGAAAGATCCGTCGCCTTAACGATCAAGGCAAAGACCAGCACCAAGACCATAGAGATCAAAACGGCGATGACCACCGTCTTGACGATATCCAAAATATAACGAACCACGCCCTTTTCCATGTGATACCTCCGTCTTATCCTTATGGCGTAGGGTGAAAAAGTATGACACAAAAAAAGGAGAGAGCCGCAAGCTCTCCCCTATGATGACGGTCAAAAAGATATCAGATAGCGTCGTCCTCGTTTTTGTCAGTGGACTCAGAAGTCTCCCCCTCTTCGGCGGTAACGTCGCTCTTCTCCTCGGTGTCGGCGGGAACCTCAGCGCTATCCTCCGCGTCCACGTCGCCTTCGGCGGTATTAACCTTGATATCGCCCTTGCTATCCGGCGCGACCTGCTGTGCGTCAAGATTGAGACCGATACCTTCGCGGTTGATCAAGATGATGACGGGGTTGCCCTTCGTGCCGATGTCAAGCTCGATGGTGTTGTCGGTGTTGATGGCGACCACGGTGCCGATAAGCCTGCCGATGGTCATGATGCGGGTGCCCACCTTGATGGCGTTCTGCATCGCCTCGTATTCCTTCTGCTTTTTCTTCTGCGGGATGATGGAAATAAGCATCATACCCACGAACAATACGAGAAGTATGACGATCATGATGATGCTGGACCCGCCTTCTGCCGCTAAAAAGTTAGAAATCATTGTATTATCTCCTTTACCGAACTATCGGTGATAAATTGATTATACACTATATTTTGCCATTTAACAAGTATTTCGCGCCGATTATTTTTCGGGCGGCGTTTTCCGCGCTCAATACTCGTATTTCTCAAAGAACTCCTTGCGATAGTCGAGCAGCCGGTCTTCGATGATGGCCTGCTTTATCTCCGCGGTCAATCGATGCAGTGCGCGGATGTTGTGGATGGAAAGAAGCCTTCCGCCGAATATCTCATCCGAAGTGATGAGGTGACGGACGTATGCTTTGGTGTAGTTGCGACAGCAATAGCAGTCGCATCCCTCCTCAACAGGCGAAAAGTCCTCTTTATACTTGGCGTTGCGCAGGTTGATATCGCCGTGCAAGGTCATTGCGGTACCGTTTCGAGCGATGCGGGTCGGGAGTACGCAGTCGAACATATCCACACCGCGGCACACCCCCTCCACGATGCAATCCATACTGCCTACGCCCATCAGATAGCGCGGCATATCCTTGGGAAGGATGGGGTTGATGACGTCGAGCATATCGTACATGACGTTCTTGGGCTCACCCACGCTCAGCCCGCCGATGGCGATGCCGCACTTGGCATAAGGAGCGGTGCGCACGGCACTCTCCTCCCTGAGGTCGGCGTGCACGTTGCCCTGCACGATGGGAAAGAGTATCTGGTTCTCCCCTGTAGCCACACGGTCGCAACGTTCAAGCCAATAGAGCGTGCGTTCCATGGCCTCCTTCGCCTTCTTTTTCGTCACGTCGGGAGGGGTGCACTCGTCAAACGCCATCATGATATCGCTTCCGAGCGCTTGCTGTATCTCGATGGACTTTTCGGGCGAGATAAAGTGATGACTGCCGCCGTCCAAGGGAGAAGCGAACTCACACCCCGCGTCCGTCACCTTGCGAAAGGAAGATAGGCTAAAGACCTGAAAACCGCCGCTATCGGTCAAGATAGGCTTATTCCAGCGCATGAACTGATGCAGACCGCCCGCCGCCCTGACCGTTTCGTGACCGGGACGAAGATACAGGTGGTAGGTATTGGATAAAAGTATCTGCGAACCGACCTCCGCCACTTCCTCGGGAGAAAGCGACTTGACGGTGCCGAGCGTCCCAACCGGCATAAAGACGGGTGTCTCAACGACGCCGTGCGGCGTGGTCAAGCGCCCGATGCGCGCGCCCGACTGCTTGCAAACCTTCAATACTTCATACTTAAAATTCATTTTTTCATTTCCTCTTATGGTCCATGTGGACTTCTCATGCTCGCGGGGAACGCTATAACGCTTTGGTTCCCTCACTATCTTTTTGATCGTAGAAGCAAGCGATACAAGGCTCGCAAAGCGGGTCGGACGAGATAGACCTATGCGGTCATTGAGGTCGATCCGCGAAGCAGCAAACGCAGTAGCGCGACGCTTATACGATCAAACAAGCGTCGCCGAAGCTAAAGAAGCGATAGTGCGATTCCACCGCGTGTTCGTAGGCGGCAAGGATCTTTTCGCGCCCCATAAACGCCGATACGAGCATCAAAAGAGTGCTCTCTGGCAGATGGAAATTCGTGATAAGCGCGTCCACCATCTTGAATTCATAGGGCGGGTAGATAAAGATATCGGTATTACCGCTCCCGGCCACGACGTGCCCCACCCTGTCCGCCGCGCTCTCCAGCGTGCGTACCGAAGTCGTGCCGACACAGATGACCCGCCTACCCTCTTGCTTGGCGCGATTCAACTCTTGGGCGACCTCTTCGGATATCTCGTAGTATTCGTCGTGCATCTTATGCTCCTCTATATTCTCCGCCTTGACGGGACGGAAGGTGGATAGCCCTACGTGCAGTAAAATCTCGAGCACCTTGACGCCCTTCGCGCGGATGCGGTCAAGAAGCGCATTCGTAAAATGCAGTCCTGCGGTGGGTGCCGCCGCGGAACCGTCTATCTTGCTGTACACCGTTTGATACTTGGAATTATCCGTCAATTTCTCCTTGATGTAGGGAGGGAGAGGCATAGCGCCTACGCGGGCGAGGATATCCTCAAACACCCCGTCGAAGATAAACTCCACCGTACGCTCCCCTTCCTCACCGCGTTCGATAACGCGTGCGGATAATTCGGGAGAGAATACGACTTCCGCGCCAACGTTCAGCTTTTTACCGGGACGGACGATACAGCGCCAATGGGTATAATCGAGCCTCTTTAAGAGCAGGAACTCCACCTCGCCGGTAAATCCCTTCCTGTGCCCTATCAAGCGAGCAGGGATGACCTTGGTGTTATTGACGACGAGCACGTCCCCTTCGCGCAGGTAATCTATAACGTCGGTGAACACTTTATCCTCCCACTCGCCCGTCTTGCGAGAGATGACGAGCAAACGAGAAGAATCCCGCGGTTCGGCGGGATGCTGCGCAATGAGTTCTTCGGGTAAATGATAATAAAAGTCACTTGTTTTCATCTATTTTAGGGTCAATTGTCTTCTCTATCTGTTCCAAAAACGCTTCTTTTGCGGGCGGGACCTTGAAGCCGAGGTGCTTATACGCCCCCGACAAGCACACTCTGCCGCGCGGGGTACGCGCAATGAACCCCAGCTGGATAAGATAAGGCTCGTAAACGTCCTCGATGGTCGTGGAGTCTTCTCCGATGGTTGCGGAAAGGGTGTCCAAGCCAACGGGGCCGCCGTTGTGCTTTTTGATGATGGTGAGCAGTATCTCTCTGTCCACGTGGTCTAAGCCAAGGTCGTCGATCTCCAACAAGTCGAGACTGCGCTTTGCCGTCTTCAGAGTGATCGTCTTTTCGTTTTCGTATTCGGAAAAATCACGCACGCGCTTTAAAAGGCGATTAGCGATACGCGGCGTCCCGCGCGAACGGCGAGCGACCTCCACAGAAGCCTCCTTCTCGATGCCTATCTCAAGGAGCTTTGCGCTTCTCGTGACGATGCGGGCAAGCTCCTCGGGCTTGTACATCTCCAAACGGCATATCACGCCGAAACGGTCGCGAAGCGGTGCGGTCAGCATCCCTGCGCGCGTGGTGGCGCCTATCAAAGTAAACTTTTTCAAAGGGAGGCGAATACTCTTTGCACTGGGTCCCTTGCCCACCACAAAATCGAGGACATAGTCCTCCATCGCGGGATAGAGTATCTCCTCCACGGCGTGCGAAAGGCGATGTATCTCGTCGATAAACAGAACGTCGCCGTCGTCGAGGTTGGTAAGCATCGCCGCAAGGTCGGCAGCCTTCTCGATGGCGGGGCCCGAGGTGACCTTTATCTGCGAATTCATTTCATTGGCGATGATATGGGCAAGCGTGGTCTTACCAAGGCCGGGAGGTCCGTATAAAAGAACGTGATCGAGCGCCTCGCTCCTCTTTTTTGCGGAATGGATAAAGACCGAGAGATTCGCCTTGACCTTCTCCTGCCCGACGTATTCGTTCATCGTCTTCGGGCGGAGGGTATTTTCTATCTCTTCGTCGCTTTCGTCTTTGTCCCTGCCGATGAAGCTACCCCCCATCGCGCTGGTGATAAAATTATCATCTTCAAACATTATTTATCCAACCTTTTCAGTACCATCATGACCAGTTCGTTTACGTTGCGTGCGTCCTTCTTGCAGGCGGCGACCAAGGAATACGCCTCGGTGCGGCTGACGCCGAGCGAAGTCAAAAGTTCCAAGGCTTCCTCTATCATGGAGTCTTTTTCGGGCGAAACGTTCATTCCCACAGAGAGGAAACCGGTATCGTCGCCGAGATTCTCTTTGAGCTCCACGACTATCCTTTCCGCCGTCTTTTTGCCGATACCTTTGACCTTGGACAGCGCCTTGGTATCCCCCGAAATAATGGATGTGGCGAGGGTGTTCACGTCCGCAGCGGACAGGATGCCTATCGCCATCTTGGGTCCGACGCCCGACACGGTGATCAGGCGAAGGAACATCCTCTTTTCCTCCTCGGAATAGAAGCCGTAAAGGCTCATATCGTCCTCACGCACGGCGAGATAGGTATATATTTTCACAGTCTCGCCCGCCCTGCCGAACTTTGCCACGGTGTGATTGGAAGCGTTGATAAGATATCCGACGCCCGCCGCTTCGACCACGATGTAGCCGTCTCCGAAACTATCCACTTTTCCTACAATATACGCGTACATTTTTTACATTCCGAAGAGAGAACCGAAGCGATTGGTTTGCGCGTGCGTGAGCGCCACCGCAAGGGCGTCCGCAGCGTCGTCGGGCTTGGGGATAGAGGGCAAGCGAAGGGTCTGCCTGACCACTTCCTGCATCTGCTTTTTATCCGCGCCGCCCCACCCTGTGATCGCTTGTTTGATCTGATTGGGGGTATACTCGAACAACTTGTCCGTATAGTTGATAGCAGTCATGACGATAACGCCGCGCGCCTCGGCAACGGGGATGCCCGTCGTCTTGTTGTTGGAGAAAAAGAGTTCCTCCACGGCGATTTCGTCCGGCTTGAATTTTTCAAAGAGAGCAAGCAACCCTTTGTGTATCATCTGCAATCTGAGAGGGGTACGCATCCCCGCAGGCGTATTGATAACGCCGTAATCAAGGGGTCTGACCCGTCCTTTTTGAGACTCGATAACGCCGTAACCGACGATGGCAAGCCCGGGGTCGATGCCGAGAACGATCACTTGCGCACCTGTCCGTCGCCCACGACGACG
The DNA here is from genome assembly GCA_002368735.1 of Christensenella sp. UBA3798. Taxonomy (GTDB): domain Bacteria; phylum Bacillota; class Clostridia; order Christensenellales; family CAG-1252; genus CAG-1252. The sequence goes on along the minus strand of DFEQ01000001.1, from coordinate 3,108 downwards.
TATTTCTCGCTGGTGAGTTGCTTCAAGCCCAAAGGTCCGCGCGCATGCAGTTTCTGCGTGCTGATAGCCATCTCTGCACCAAAGCCGTATTCGTAGCCATCGGTGAAGCGGGTGCTCGCGTTCACGTAGACCGCGGCGGAATCCACACCTATCTTGAATGCCTCTATCGCTTCGTTGCTCTTGGAGATGATAGCGTCACTGTGATGTGTGCCGTACTTGTTGATGCGCTCGATGGCTTCCTTGTAGCCGCTGACTACTTTGACCGATAGCACCATGCCGAGGTGCTCTTCGTAGTAGTCCTCCTCGGTGGCAAGCTCCGCCATGGGATAGATACGGCAGGTCTCGGCACAGCCGAGGATCTTTACGCCCTGTTTGGCAAGCCTATCTAAGCTCTTGGTGAGGAAGGGAGCTGCGATCGCCCTGTCCACGATGAGCTGCTCGGTCGCGTTGCACACCGAAGGACGGCTGACCTTGGCATTAAAGAGCACGTTATCCGCCATCTTAAGGTCGGCACTCTTCTCCACGTAGGTATGGCAGTTGCCACCTGCGGACGCGATAACGGGGATCGAAGCGTTCTCAAGCACGTATTTCTTGAGACCTTCGCCGCCACGCGGAATGACCACGTCCACGGTGTCGCTCTGTTTCAAAAGCTCGGTCGTGACTTCACGGTCGGGCTCTGCGAGCAACTGCAAGACGTTTGCGTCATAGCCGCCCTTCACGAGGGCGTTCTTCATTGCGTTGAAAATGGCGAGATTGGAATTGATCGCCTCCCTGCTGCCGCGTAGCACCACGGCGTTGCCGCTCTTTATGGCAAGAGCCGCGGCGTCTGCCGTCACGTTGGGGCGCGCCTCATAGATGATGGCGATCACACCCAGCGGTGCGCGCACTTTGGAGATCTGGAGCCCATTGGGAAGCGTCCACTTTTCGGTGACCTGCCCCACCGGGTCGGGAAGCTCGGCGACCTCCATAATGCCGTCTATCATCTGTCTGATACGGCTCTTATACAAGGTCAGCCTGTCGATGAAGGTATCCTCCTTACCGTTTTGTTTGGCGGTAAAAAGGTCGTCGTTATTCGCGACGAGGATATCGTCCATCTCGTCACCGATGCCGTTCGCCATCGCGATGAGCATCGCCTTCTTCTCAGTGGGCGTAAAGGTAGCCAGGCGATAGGACGCCTCTTTTGCCAAAGCGCAAACTTCCGCGGTCGTCATCTTTATTCCTCCTCTTCTTCTTCGGGCAGGATCGCATTGTGGAATACGTTCTGCACGTCGTCATTCTCCTCCAAACGGTCTATGAGATTAAGGATCTTGGGGATAGCGGATTCTTCCGGTGTGATATAGTTCTCGGGTATCATCGCGATATCGCTGGAAAGGATCTTGAGCCCCTGCTTTTCGAGGTTCTCACGCACAGCGGTGTAGTTCTGCGGCAAGGTGTAGATCTCATAGACGTCCTCTTCGCTCTTGACGTCGTCGGCGCCCGCATCCAAAGCAAGGAGCATGAGGTCGTCCTCTTCGAGCCCTTCGCCATCGATGACGATGAGTCCCTTCTTGCTGAACATGTAGGAGACGCAACCCGTATTGCCCATATTGCCGCCGAACTTATCAAATGCGCATCTGACGTCGCCCGCAGTGCGGTTCTTATTATCGGTCAAGGTCTCCACGATGACCGCCACGCCGCCCGCGGCGTATCCTTCGTAGGTTATTTCCTCGTAGTTGACGGCATTGAGCTCGCCCGAAGCCTTCTTGATAGAACGGGAGATGTTGTCGTTAGGCATATTGGCGGCTTTCGCCTTGGCGATGACGTCGCGCAGACGAGAGTTGCTGTCGGGATTGGGGCCGCCCTGCTTGACGGCGATGGCGAGCTCCCTGCCTATCTTAGTAAAGACGTTCGCCCTTGCGGCGTCGCCCTTAGCCTTTTTGTTCTTGATGTTTGCCCATTTGCTGTGTCCGGACATATTCTGCCTCCTGATTATTGCTTGAATTGATTACGTTCGAGAAGATACATCGCCACGCCCGCGCTGACCGCCGCATTCAAGGATTCCATCCCCGCCATCGGTATGGATAACTTCCTGCCGACAGCCTTGATGTCGTCCGATACGCCGTGCGCCTCGTTGCCAACAACGAGGGCGTATTTGCCGCGCGGAACTTGGTTGAAAATATTCTCACCCATCATATCAAGTACCATTATATCATACTTTACTATATTTTTACTACATAAAAATGCGCTATTATCGCAAAAACATAGTTTTATCTTGAAAATAGCGCTCATACTGGCGCGTACCGCCTTGGGCGAATACGAGTCAGCGCACCCGAGGAGCACTGCAGAAGTATATCCCGCGGCGACGGCTGTACGTAGAACGGCGCCGACGTTTCCGGCGTCCGAAACGTGGTCGAGAACGATGATTTTATCATCGTTAAGAGCGGATATTTCCGCACTTTTCGGAATTTCTATCACGGCGGCTATCCCCGCGGGAGATACCGTATCGGACACGCGGTCGAAGAGTTCGTCGGATAAGACGACCTTCTCTGCCGAGAAGGCATCCGTAATATCACGGAAAGATTCCTCGCGGCTCTCTTTGACAAAGAGCAACTTGACTTTTTGAGATGCGGGGATATCTTTGACGAGGTTTGCACCTTCCGCGACGTAGCATCCCTCTTGCTTTCTGCCCTTCGTCGTGAGTAGCGAGCGGAAGAACTTTACTTTTTCATTGGATATGCTTTTGATGACCATAATAGCGATAAAAAAATGCTTCCGTTTGACCGAAAGCATTTTCGTTTCTTACAGGTACTGTTTTGCCTGCTCGCAAAGCGCGGTGAATGCCGCCGCGTCGTTGACCGCGAGGTCGGCGAGGACTTTACGGTTCAAGGTGATTTGACCCTTCTTCAATCCGTTCATGAACTTGCTGTAGCTGAGACCGTTCATTCTTGCCGCCGCGTTGATACGCGCTATCCAAAGTTTGCGGAAGTCGCCCTTCTTGTCCTTTCTGCCGATGAAGGCATACATCTGGGACTTCATCACGGCTTCGCGGGAAACTCTGTAAAGCTTGCTCTTCGCGCCACGGTAACCTTTGGCGAGTTTGAATATCTTTCTGCGTTTCTTTACTGCATT
>DFEQ01000073.1 GCA_002368735.1 Christensenella sp. UBA3798 | reverse complement strand
GAAGAAGGCAAGAAGCTGCAGGAAGGCATCGACCTCGGCGCTAAGGCGGCGCACGACGGCGCAGAAGCGACCAAGACGCACGTGGCGACCCTCGGCAGAGCGGGCACCGTGGGCGAGCGCTCCATCGGCTATCCCGACGCCGGCGCACATGGCCTCGACGTCATCTTCAACGAGCTCGCGAAGTACATCAAAAACTTCAAGGCGTAACTCGTCGGAAAGAATAAAAAAAAGAAGGGACTCGAAACTGTGTTTCGGGTCCCCGTTTTTTCTCCGTCGCTCCTCGCGATGGGAGATCATTCGGGTAGGGACTGTTCGTCCTTGCCCTTCTTTTCCGTCTTCTTCTTTCCGAAGACGCTCTCGCCCAGCTTCACCGTGGAATCAATGGTATCGATGATGCTCTTGATATCCTGCTTGATGCCTTCGAGGGCTGATAAGCCTTCTGTCAGACTGTTGATGGTGGCGGTGTACTTTTCTTCACGCTTCTTGCTGTCATTGAGCTGATAGATGAGTAGCCCGAGGAACAATAGCGCCCAGATACCGTTTGCCGCCGCCGCTTCCATGATCTGTTCCCACATTTTTTACGTCACCTCCTTGACGAAGTCGTCGTAATACAGCCCGAGGTACTCCTTGAGCGCCGACTCGTTACTCTTGATAAAGTTAGCGACGCTCTTTGCCGTCTTCCCAGCGAGCTGATCTACGAGATAGTTGTATCTTTCCAAATAGTTCTCTCTTTTTTCGCCGACGTAGTCCCCTTCGCGCGCCTCGTACTCCTCGTTCTGCGCTTTATCCCGCGCGAGGTATTCTCCGTAGAGCTTGCTCCTCTCGTCCTTGTGCTCCTTGGCGTATTCCTCCGAGAGTCGATCCCGTTTGCTCTCGAGAGACGCGATCTTCTTCTCCAGCGCAAGGGCGTAGGCGATCTCGTAGTTCTTGAGGGCGGTCTCGTACGCCGAGGTCAAGTGCTCGATCTTGCTGTCCACCGCTTTGATCTTGGCGTCGTAGACGTAGTTGACGTGCGCGAGCTCGTCGCTCCTCCTCTCGTCGAGGTCGCGTTTTGCGAGGTCGGCGATGGTGGAATGCGACAATCCCCTCTTGGCGATGTCCTCCGTCAGTTTTTCCGCCTTTTCCCCGTAGCGGTCGCCCACGCGATCCAAGGCGTACGCTCTATCCGCGGAAAGTCCGCTTTTCTTCTCTTGAAGTTCGTCGCTCTTGAATGCGTAGTTGCCCTCCGCCTTGCTCTTCTTTGCGCCGTAGGTGGCGTCCAAAGTTTCCTTCGCCTGCCTCAGCAGTTCTTCGTCGCTGTCAAAAGTGCCCTTCACCGCTTCGTCCGCGTAGGCGTTCGCCTTCTTATTCACGCTCGACGTATACTTATCCGCGATGCTTTTCAGCCCCGAGAGGACGTCGGCGGTACGGATGATGGCGGAAGGATCCACCGAAATGTCAACGACAGGGTCTGCCGTCATTATTTTATCTCTGGTTTTACCGATGATCATTTTGCCTCCTTTATTGCCCGTTTACGTACTGCAATTCGCCCGAATACTGTTTATAGCCGCCCTCGAGCCCTGCGTGATACCCCTCCGAATAGTCGATGAGCGTGGCGCTTTCGCCGTATACCTGCCGCATGAGTTCGCCGCTCTCCTTACGATAGTAGAAGATAGGTTCCCCCGTCTCGTCGTCGATGGTGGCGGAGGGGGCGACATAGCGGTTTTTGACGAGGGGGACAACGTCGTAGTGCACGACGTAATTGCCGAATGCAAGAGAGCGCGCCCCATCCTGATGGAAATAGAACGCCTTCCACACGTGGTCCGCCCCTTCCACCATCAGCACGGAGCCGCGCTGCGCGCTGACCACGCGAAGCGCCTGCTCGGGCATCAAGACGAAGTCGGCGGAAGTCGTCGCCGTTTGGTCGCGCACGCGAAGAAGCTGCAACCCTCCGTTACCGCTCACCGTCGCCACGATAAAATCCGCGCCTGATGGCAGAGTCCTACCGTCCATCATCGCGATGGACTTGATGGAATACACGTAATAGGACGTTTCGAGCCCGATGAGCAGGGTGACGGTATTACGAAGCGCGCCCGTAGAGGCAGACCTCACCGTGGAGGTATACACGCCGTTTGCCTTATCGAATAAAAGCGCGTCGTCGTAAAAGGCGGAAGACAGGTGCGATATCGTACTATTCAATGAGGTCTTCCTGTAAGCGCTGACCCCGCGGTCGCCATTAGACATATAGACCACCGTCTCACCCGAGGCGGAATGCCCGCCCACACGGCTCAAGTAGCGCCTGTCCTCTTCCAGCCCCGCGCCCTCCGCCGTGACGGTCAGCCCGCCGTGCGAAGAGCACTCTGCGTCCACCACGTGCACCCCTTTGGCAAGGATGAGCTCAAAGCAGTAATGGGGATTGAGTGTCTCGGCAACGAGCTTTCCGTCCGCCGAGATAGCCGCCGCGCCGGAAAGAGAGCGGAAGGAGAAGTCAAAGCGCACCTTCGTCCTCGCCTTTAAGCAAAAGCACACGCCGCCGTACCTCGCGCTCGCGCCGAATGAGGATACCGCCTTGCCCGGCTTTTCATAGAGCGTTTGCAGCTGTTCGGTATTCAAATAAGTTTGTTTTTCTATATTCATATCATTCTCCGTATAGATCCACCGTGAGCTCCGCAAGGCTCACCGTCGAGCCCGCCTCCGCAAAGCGCAATCCTACCTTCATCTTATCAAAGGGGCGCATGACCTTGATCTTATTGAGTCCGTCGGACAAGGCGTATTCGTGCGCTGCCCCGTCCAGGACGAGTTTCAAGGTGCCGCTCCCCACCGAACGGACGCGCACTTCGCGAAGGAACTTCCTTTTTGCGCTTTCCCCGAGGGTGGTGACGGGCGACTCCCATACCTTGACGGTGGGCGTATCCGATATCCTTCCCACGCAGGTGATGAGCCCGATGTAATCCGCCGGATAGGTGACGTTCGTCAACACGCCGCGCACCGTATCGAGGTCCAAGGAGACCATCGAAAGCACCGATAAGTCGTGCGCTATCTCCAAGGTCTGCTTCCACATATCGTATACGACGAGGCTGTTATTCGCCCCTTCGATAGTGCTGTCCATATCCATACGACACGCCAAATAATACTTGCCGCCGTGAAAGACCGCGGTTGCCTTGGGCTGCTCCTTGGAAAAGAGCTCCTCGACCTCCTCCATTATCTTCCTGATGGATACGCCGTCAAAGAGGAATACCCCCTCCGACGAAGCGAAGATCACCTTGTCGCCGCACACCGCGATGGTGTCCTTGTAGACGGTGCCGGGCGAAACGTAGAGTTTCTGCAAGCGGAACTCGGTCTGCAAGTTATAGGCGGTCAGCCGCATCACGCCGTGCTCGAAAAAGAGATAGACGTTGCCCGCGAAGCCAAGCACCTTGATGACCTTGCCCATCTGGGTATCGAAGGAGATACATCCCCCTTCCTGCATCGAGATAGCCCAGTTGGCGGGGTCGAAGTCGTCGCTGAAGTACAGCTTGAATTCGTCGAGCTTGGATACCGCGAACACCCTGTCGTTATGCACGCACATCGTGGTGAATATCTCACTGAAGGAGAGGCGCGTCATGGTGAATTCACGCAGGAAGTAAAGCCCCGTCGAGGTGGCTACGAGCAGTCCGTCGTCCCCCTGATAGACGTAGGGAACGGCGTCCGCCACCGTGCCGTAACTGCCGATGGGGGAAAATCCGGAATACAGCTCGTTCAGCGTGAAGTCATAGAGTTTGCCGTCGTCTCCATAGGCAACGAGCTTTTCCACCCGTGCGTTGAGGTTGTGTATGGTATAGCGGAAGAACTTCAAAAACTTCACGCTGATGCCGCGCCGCTTTATCTCCCACTGCCCCTCGCTCGTCTTGATATAGCCCGCCTCCACGCCGTAGCCGGGAGAGAGTATCCCCTTTTCAAATCGGAAGTTGTAGCTCTTGGGAGAGTAGTTCAGGGGAAGGATCTCCTCCGCCGCCGTGGTGTTTACCCCTTTGAAGGTGGATAGCACGTACTTTTTTCTTTGGGGGACGGGGGCGCTCCCCATCGCGTATGACCTTATCATATCCACCTCTTGACCGAAACGGTCTTTGTGCCGTGCGGCGCAAGCGCCTTCATCAGCCCTTCTTTATACTTCCTCTCGTGCAAGAGAGACTCCTCGTACATCATGGACGCCATCGCGTACTCCGCCGCCACACCTCTCGCAAAGAGGTCGAGGGTGACCTTGGGGGATACTTCGATAGTATCGCCCACTGCGGGATATGCCGCGGGGAGCGCGTAATAGCGAAGAGTATACCTGCCGTCCCCGGCCAGAAGGGTGCGCCCGCGCAGGCGAAAAGGCACGCTCTCCCCCCATTCATCTATGAGACGCAGCGCGTCAAAGACAGGGTGTTCGAGCGTAGTAAGGTCATAGCTCCCGCCGGACACCGTAACAGACGCCTCTTTCTCTATGGGGGCATACTCCGTAATGAGCCGCATATAGGCGACGCCGAGCGCCGTGACCAGCTTTGCCAGTCTGGCGTCGGTGGAGCCTGCGGACACCGTGACGTCCTCCACTCCGAGCAAGGCGAGCGCCTTGGTCAATATATCGTTTACGTTCATATTTCCTCCTTTACAGGTGGAAACGAGCAAGGGTCACAGCCGCGAAAGCAAGCGTTCGGTGGCTTCACCTATCGCTTCACGCATTTCACGTTTCTCTTCGCGCTCCAGCCTTTGCTCGTTTCTTTCTATCTCCTTTAAGAGTTCGTAACGGCGGCGCACGTGCGTTTCGCGCAGTTTATAGACGAGGCCTGCCGTCAGACTCTCCGTCCAAGTGACGCACAGTTCCCCCCGTCTATGCACCTCGTAGCGACGGAGAAAAGGGTCGTAATACAGCCGATATTCCCCGTCTATCTCCTTGATCCGATCCGCGACGTCGTGGACGTCCGACTTGATTTCGATAAGATATCTCTTTCGCACGTGCGCCACCTCCCATTATGCCGACGCGGCGGTGATGCCGGTGATCATCGCCTGACCGCTCGGCTTGCCGCAGAAGAGGTCGGCGTATTTGACCAAGGTAGCGGTGTAGGTCGGGGTGCCCGCCTTCTGCATCAAGATCCTGCCGTTATCCCCCTCGATCCATCTCCAGTCGCACAGCTGATGGATCTTGAAGTCGTCAACGTTCAAGAGATACATCGTGCCGTCCTGCACGAACCTATCCGCCACGACGGGGATGCCGTTGTAGGAGATCGCCTTGAAGCCGCCGTCGAGGTTCATGTAGTCGACGTTGGTGCGGGTCAAAGACAGATAGTCGAGGTAGAAGCGCCTGACGTCGTAAGCGGCGGAGATATAGTTGACCTCCGAGCCGTAGTTCTCCTCCAATGCGTCGATGGGCTCTTGGAAGGTAGCGGAGCTGATGGCGCCGTTCGAGTTCTTGACGTAGGGTCTCAACCACTTATTGGTGGTGCGGTTTACGCCGTACAGCGCACCGGTGCCGTTAAAGATACTGCCGAGACCGGTGAGCTCCAGATTGTAGCTGCCCTGCACGGTGAGGTAATATCCCGCGCCATAGGTGGTAGTGGGGGTCGTACCGTCGATCTTGATGACCTTGTTCGCGCGGTCGACCTCAACGATCTTGCGTGCGGGCAGCGCCACGGTGTTGTTCGATGCCTGCATCACGTCTATGACCATTCCTTCGATGAGATTCTTGACGGAATCCACCTTCACATAGGCTCTGTCGGTATTGCCCGTGTAATCCACGAGGTTTGCCAGCTTGCCGCTGCCGTCGCCGTAGAGCATACGACCGAAGTTGAATTTGCTCGACGCCAAAAGCCCTTCCATCTCTCCGTTCAAGAGGTTGATGAAGGTGCCGGTGTCGTTTTCGCTCGCGCGAATGACCTTATCGCTGAGTTCGATGGTGCCGTAAAGGTTCTTGAGCGAGGTCGTAAATTTCAGGTAGGTATTCCCCGACGCGCCGGGCAAAGTGCCCGATTCGCTCCCTGCGCCTACGCCGCCGTTCACACCGAGGGGAACGAGCTTGATGATATTCTTACCCCACACGTCCGCCGTAGTCTGTCCTATCTTGGCGTAGAGGGGGTTGATCTTGGTATTGAGCTGATTGGCGAGCACTTCCAAGTAATAGTTTTTGAGTGCCGCATCCGCAGTAGCTATTGTGACCATATTAAATCCTCCTTGATTTTATCATTTTTTCCGCCATGGCTCCCGCCTCCGCAACCGTTCTCGGTTTGGAAGGCGGTATGATCGCGGCAGCACCGCCATGGGGCAGTGTTTTGGGTGCGCCGGCGAGGCCTGACAATCCTTCAAGATAGTCCCGAATGACTCTATCGCGAATCTTGTCGTTTCGGTAAACGTGCTCTTCGAGGAATGCCTCGTCCTCAACTATGCTTTCGGGTCTACGGTAATTTTTCGCAAGCACCTTTCCGAGCGCTATCTCCAGGCAGTTATCGCGCCCTGCGAGAGCGCGGTCTTCCGATAGAAGCCTCGCGATATCCTTGGCGTATTCCTCCGCGATGGGGTATTCTCCGAGAAAGGCAGCCACCTTATCATCCCATTCTTCACTCTCGTACAGAGGGGCAGATCCCGCGTCTGCGGCAACTTCCGCGGCGGGCTCACTTCTCCGCTCCGACTCCTTCAACTGCTGACACTTTCTCGTAAACTCCGCTTCGAGATTCTTATACGCTTTGAGCAATTCTTCGCTGCTTGCGAATTTCCCTACGGAGGCGGCGCTTTCGTTGTCCTTGCCCTGCTTATCGCTAAGCGCTTCGGTCGCGGGCGAAATAGCCGCTTGTTCCATTTTTTCCTGCATATTCCTATCCTCCTTTTCCGGCGCGTTATGCGCCTTGTTCCACGCTCTTCAAGAGCGCTTTTTTACGTTTATGGTCGCGGATGTGCTCGACGAGGCGCTTTCTTGCCTCGGGGGTGTATTCGTGCTCCCTGCCGAGGAGCGCCTTGCTGTGCTCCGCGATGTGGATATCGTCGTCGTCCACCTCTCCTATTTCGACGCTTTCGGTATAGACCTTTTCGTTTTCCTCTATCGCTCGGCTCTTATTGAGTTCGTCCAGCTCGCGAGCGCTCTCCCAGTTGCCGAAGCCGAGCATCTCGAGCACCTTGGTCTTGTTCGCCGCGTTCAGTTTGCCGTCGTCGTCCGTGAGCAGTCCGAGGTTCAGCAGGTCGATCACCGTGCTGCGACGTGACGCCGCCGTCTCGAGGATATCCCCCGAAACGTCGTACACGACGTCGTCGCTGCTGAGGTCGTTACGGTCGAAATACTTCATCTCGATCTCCCCGTTGTCCCCCGAGACCCGCTTCATCCTCGAGGCGAGCGCGAACTGCTTGTAGAGGCGCAAGACCTGCCT
>DFEQ01000070.1:9770-10092 GCA_002368735.1 Christensenella sp. UBA3798 | reverse complement strand
CCACCTTGACGAAGTCGGCGCCGCACTCGGCGAGGAAGCGGAAGCCCTCCGCGCTGACCACGTTGCCCGCGCCCACCTTGACCTTGTCGCCGTAGGTCTCGCGGATATAGTCGATGGTCCTCTTTTGCCACTCGGAGTAGCCCTCGGAGGAGTCGATGCATAAACAGTCCGCACCTGCCGCCACGAGGGCGGGGACGCGCTCTTTATAGTCACGGGTATTGATGCCCGCGCCCACCATATAGCTCTTGTGCTGATCGAGGAGCTCATTCGCATTCTCTTTATGGGAGTCGTAGTCCTTGCGGAAGACGAGGAACTTCAAGTT
>DFEQ01000070.1:0-9635 GCA_002368735.1 Christensenella sp. UBA3798 | reverse complement strand
GTGGTGTTCTCGCTCGCGGTGACGAGCTTCTCAAGGGGAGTCATAAAGGTGGAGACGGGAGCGTCCAAGGGGGTGTGCCCGATGCGATAGTCGCGCCCTGCGACGATACCGACGAGCTTGCCGAACGCAGTGCCGTCCTCGGTGACCGCCATCGTATTGTGCCCCGTTTTTTCCTTGATCGATAGGACGTCCGCGAGGGTGGAGGTGGGCTTTAGATTGGAGTCGCTGACGATAAAGCCCTTCTTATACGACTTAACCCTCGCGACCATCGCAGCCTGACTCTCTATGGTCTGTGAGCCGTAGATAAAGCTGATGCCGCCCTCCTTGGCAAGGGCGATGGCGAGGTTGTCGTCGGACACCGACTGCATGATAGCGGAGACCATCGGGATATTGAGGGTGATGGGGCTCTCCTCCTCTCCTTTGCGGTACTTGACGAGCGGGGTCTTCAAGCTGACCTTATCGGGAATGCATTCGGACGAAGAAAAACCGGGGATCAATAGGTATTCGCCAAACGTGCGGGAAGGTTCATCGTAAATACGCGCCATACCAGCCTCCTTAATAAACTTTTTGTTAGTATTGATAATAAAATAGTGAGGGGAGAAAAATCAAGCGTTTTCTCCCCCTTCTTCGTCAAATTTTCGCGATCACACCATGAACGAGCGCGATAAAGGCGCGTCCCGCCCTGTCCGCCGCCTCCTTCACTTCTTCGTGCGAGAGCGGCCCCGCGATACCCGCCGCCATATTGGTGATCAGGCTGATGCCGAGGACCTCTCGTCCCATATGCTTCGCCGCGATGGCTTCCACCGCCGTGCTCATGCCCACCGCGTCGGCGCCGAGAATGCGGAAGGCGCGTATCTCCTCGGGGCTCTCGTAGTTGGGTCCCGATGCCTGCAGATACACCCCCTCGCGCAAGGTCACGCCCGCCTCCTTTGCGACCTCTTTCGCTAGGGAGATCAAGGGGCGAGAATAGATCTCGGACATATCGGGGAAACGGGTGCCGAACCTTTCGTCGTTCGCGCCGCGGAGAGGGGAGGGAACGAACTGTGCGATCTGCCCGCGGATGACCATAAAGTCGCCGGGGCGATAACTCTCGTTGACGCCGCCCGCCGCGTTGGTCAGGATGACGGTCTTTGCGCCGAGGGCGCACATCAATCGCACGGGGAGCACCACGTCCCCCATCTCGTAGCCCTCGTAATAGTGTATCCTGCCCTGCTGCACGACCACCTTTTTACCCGCGAGGGTGCCGAAGATCAGTCTGCCCGCGTGCCCGCTGACCGTGCTGACCTTATATCCTTCTATCTCGGCGGCGGGGATGACGATGGGGTCCTCCACCTTATCCGCGAGGGCGCCCAGCCCGCTCCCCAAGACGATAGCCACTTCGGGGACGAAGTCGGTCGTTTTGCGGACCGAATGAGCTGCCTGTAAGACTCTTTCGTATTGATCCATCTCTTTTCTCCTTGCGCTTCAAAAAGCGGATAAAGCGCCAATCGCATAAAGCGCGCGCTATTTGCCTATGAATATAGTATAAACGTTTTTTTACGCGAGGTCAAATGAACTGTCTTTTGGTCATCAACGCTATGAGCGGCGGAGCGGCGCGCATCGACGAAGGCGCTATCCTCCGAAAGTACGCCGCAGAGGACGACGCTCGGGTCAAGTATCTCCGCGCCCCATCGGACGACTACTCGGTGGAAGGGGTGGATAAACTCATCGTGTGCGGTGGGGACGGCACCTTGAACCGCGCCCTTTCACACTGCGAAGGACGGAAGGTAGACCTCTATTATTATCCCTGCGGCACCTTCAACGAGACGGCAAAGGGGGTGGTGGGAAAGGGGATAATGCCCCTTGAAGGAGTGGGGAAAATAGGCAAGGAGAGCTTTGCCTACGTGGCGGCGGCAGGCTCCTTCTGCGATCTCGGGCAGGCGGCTGACCCCACCGCAAAGAAGCGCTTCAAGCTCTTCGCCTATTTTGCAAAGGTGCTCTCCGCCTACCGCGTGCACCGCATCAAGGCAAGCATCGAAACCGAGGGGGTTTCGACCTCGGGGACATATACCCTCCTGATGATATCCAATGCAAAGCGCTGCTTCGGCTTCCGCTTCAATCGATTGCACAAGAAATGCGCGGACAAGTTTCAGCTCATCGCCATCAAAGCGCCCGCAAAGGATAATTTGTGGGGACGCATCAAGATGTTCTTCCCCTTCTTCCGCGTGTTCTTTCTCGGAGTAGGCAAAGAAATGCGGAATAACAATATCCTCGTGACCTCCTTCAAAGAGGCGCGCATCACCCTCGAAACCGAGACCCCCTTCTGCTTGGACGGCGAAAGCGTGCCTCTTTCGGGCGAGATAGCCGTGGAGAAGACTCACGCGGGGGCACGCGTGTACCTCATCAAAGAATAGAAGCGTTTCCCTCCTTGAATTCAGCGCTCGGACGTTGTATAATATAGGAGCTCGGCTATGCCGATATCGGCAGACTGCTGCGCTCGGAGGGAAGATGAAAAAACTGTTTATAGCCTTTCTTTGCTTCATCATAGTCTTTGCGCTGTTTGCCTGCTCTCGGACAGGCGCGGAGGAATACAGCCGTCTCAACGCCGAAGCGGAGGGGACTTTTTCCGACGAATATCTGAGCAATGTGACGTACGACGCGGCGTATAAGGACTTTTGTTACCGCTTCTTCGGCACGGTAAACCAAGACGAGAACAGGAACTTTTGCCTATCTCCCCTCTCGGCATACATGGCTTTTTCGCTCTGTTTCTACGGCTCCGAGGGGGCTACGGCGGAGGCGTTTGAAGACGCCTTTGGGCTAAACAAGCAGCAAGCGGCGGAGTATTGCAGCTCGCTCTACGCCCACTTTTTGAAACGAAACTATTCGGACGAGCAGACCCGTGTGCACCTTGCAAATTCCGTTTGGGTAGAGGGAAAGATCGCCTCCTACGTCAAAGAGGAGTATTTAAAGGGTGCGACCGAGCGCTTTGACGCGGCGATATATCAATGCGACTTTTCAAAAGAGAGCACCGTAAGCGCCATCAACGACTGGTGCGCCGAGCACACCGACGGGCTCATCGACAAGATCATCGACAGGCTGGAGGAGGATCAGATCTTGGCGCTCATCAACGCCCTCCTCGTGGAAGCGGCGTGGAGCGACCCCTACACGCGCACGACGTCCGATATTTTCACCTGCGAAGACGGCTCCACCCTCACGGCGGACTACCTGCCGCGCTCCATCAAGCGCTGCTATATAACGGAGGACGCCAAGGCTTTTAAGATGCCGCTGATGGACGGCTTCTCCTTCCTCGGCATCCTGCCGAACGGCGATATCTCCATCTCGCAATACGCCACCTCTCTGACCGCGGAGAAAGTTGCCGCCCTCCTTGCCGCCGAAACAAGCGAATACGACGTATACACCCGCATCCCCAAGTTTATCCTCGACTATGAAATCGAGCTGGACGACGCGATGAAGCGGATGGGGATCGCCGCGGCGTACGACCCCATACGCGCCGACTTCCGCTCCCTCGCCGAAATACCGGGCAAGAACGTATATATCGGCACCGCGAAGCAGAAGACGCACTTTGAGGTGGACGAAAAGGGGGTCAAGGCGGCGGCGATAACCTATATCGGCATGAAGGCGACCAACGTCATGCCGGTAGAGCGCAAAAAAATCAACATCTACCTCGACCGCCCCTTTCTCTTTATGCTGATAGACGACGTTACGGATCTCCCCCTCTTTATCGGCAGGATCAATACGCTGAAAGCGGAATAACGCGTCCCGCGCGCATCATCAAGCGATCGGGCGCATCTCCCAACGCATAAAAAAAGCGGCTCATCGCCGCCTTTTTTATTCCTTACAAGAGGATACAGATCATCCCGCCTCGCCCTTCGTTGACCATCTTGCCGAGGGTGCGACGCACCTTGTTCTGCGCGTCTTCGGGGATGCCGCAGAGCTTATTCGTCATATCCTCGCGCACGAGGTCGTTTAAGGACTTGCCGAAGAAGTCTGTCTCCCAAATCCCCTTCTTGTTCGTCTCAAATTCCGACAGGAGATACTTCACCATCTCCTCCCCCTGCTGTTCGGTGCCAACGATGGGGTTGACTTCGGCGCATACGTCCACTCGCATGATGTGCATGGAGGGTGCGGAAGCCTTGAGTCTCACGCCGCACTTGCCCCCTTGGCGGAATATCTCGGGTTCTTCGAGGACCATCTCGTCCACGCCGGGCGTGACCACGCCGTAGCCCTTCTCCTTGACATCCTCGAGCGCGCCCTTGAGTTTTTCGTACGCGGCGCCCGCTTGGGACAGATAACGGACATAGCTCATCATGGAGTATTCACCGTCGATGTCGCGCCCCGCTAATTCGGACAGGACCTTGTAGAAGAGGTTCTCTGCAGGAAGCACGGATAAAGTCGCCTTGCCGCACGACGCGTCCGCGCCTTCCAAAGTGCACCCCGCAAAATATTCGCTCCCCTCGGTAAGAGAGGTGAGTTTATTGAGGTCGCGCATTTTCTCCACACCCGATAGCCCTTCCGACACGCGTTCGATGAGGTGGGCGACGATGGCGTTGTCCTCGCCGAGCGCACGCATCCATTCGGGGATGACGAAGTCGATCGTCTTGATGGGGAATTCGAGGAGGACCTTTTCCAAGACCTCGCGGAAGTCTTCCTCCGCCATATTCATGAGGTCCTTGCTTATCACGGTGACGCCGTACTTTTCGCCGAGTGCGTCGGCGAGTTTCATCGTATCCGCCGACTCGGGCGTCTTGGTGTTTAGTATCGCCACGAAAGGCTTGCCAAGCTCCTTCATCTCGCGGACGACCCTCTCCTCCGCGGCGAGGTAAGCGGCGCGCGGAATGTCTGTCACGCTGCCGTCCTGCGTGACAAGGACGCCGATGGTCGCGTGGTCGCGGATGACCTTTTCGGTGCCGATCTCAGCCGCTTCTTCAAAGGGGATCTCCTCTTCCTGCCACGGGGTATGCACCATGCGGGGCTTGCCGTCCTCCTTATCCCCTTCCGCGCCCTCCACCATATACCCGACGCAGTCGATGAGCCTGACCTTGGCGCGCATATCGCCAAGCGACAGCTTGATGGCGTCGGCGGGCACGAATTTCGGCTGAGTGGTCATCACTATCTTGCCCCCTGCCGATTGCGGCATCTCGTCGGTGGCGCGAGCACGATCGTTCTCGTCCGTTATCTCGGGCAAGATCAAACTCTCCATAAAGCGCTTGATAAAGGTGGATTTTCCCGTCCTGACCGGTCCCACCACACCGATATAGATATCCCCATTCGTCCTCGTGGCAATATCGTTATAGAGATCAAATTTGTCCATACACGCCTCCTGAAACGTTATCCGTAATTTATACGAAAAAGATGGGAAAGTTATGATAACAGTTTTTGATCAAAAGAAATATGAGGAGCTGTGTGGGTGAAGTTGCCTTCGACAGTGATATTGCGCCGCAGTGTTATTCCGCTTCGCGGAGTGATATTTTCGGCATTGCCGAAAGTGATATTTCTCGCTTTGCGAGAAGAAAAGGATATATTAAATTAGGAATTAGGAGTGCGAAATCAAAAGCCACTTCGTTCCGAAACCATCCGTGTTTAGGGAGCGGAAATGGGCTCCGGAGCGAATAGTGCTTGCAAAAAAGCAAGCGCATCGTGATCGAGCCTATGAACGCTCCCAAACCGCGAACGAAACGAAGTTTCGGAGCGAAGCAAGAGAGAAGCCGATGATCGTCGCGATAGGAATGCTCCCAGAGCATTTCGGCGACAAAGCGGCTTACTCGCGCGCAAGGCGGCGTAGAATGGTGCAGAGACAAGGCAGATTCACCCCAAGAAATCCATTATTTCTTGGGGACCCCGAAACAAAGGGCGGTGAATGAGTGTATCGCTCTCTCCAGCGGCGGCGGAGAGTGGTGCTTAGGCAAACGCTCCGCGAGCGGACGGATGGGCGCGTACTCCTTGTACGTAACCATTCGGACGCGAAGCGGTAGAGCAGAATAAGTGCCGCTATCCGCCGCCGCTATTTTGTTTTTTTCTTGAGGAGAACCTCCGCCTCATATTCGGTGACAGTCACAAGCCTCGTCTTGATCAGCTTCTTCTCGACCAAAGACGCCGTCTCCTCGTAGAGGAATTCCCTTCTGACCGCGATGGGGTCTACGACGTCGCCCGCTTGCAGCATATAGTTCCTCTCCATCTCCTCGATGAGTCGGAGGGCGCGTTTCAGCCCCTGCTCGCTCTTCACCCTGACCATCATCGGGGTGGCGGCGTAGGCTTTGGTATCCCCCTTGTACTGCTGACGATAGACGGTCTGCTTGTAGTTGTCGGGGTTAAGCGCGAAGAACAAGCACAGCGTCTTCCCGCGTATGCGCGATTTAAGGAGGGCGCGCGCGCCTTTCTTATAGCTATCGCCCGAGAAGCTCTCGGAAAGCTTGACCCCCTTGTAGGATAGGAGCTTGGCTTTGATCTCGGCGTAATAGTCCTTGCGCGTTTCGTCGCCTTGGCGCATCTTGGCGAGGAAGCCTCTCATGTACTTTTTCAAGGTGACGAACTTGCCTTCGGCCTTTTCCCTGCCGTACGACTCCATGCCGACGGACGGGGCGGTGGGTTCTTCTACGAGTTCAAAGGATACGTCCTCCTCGTCTTCTTCCCCTTCCGCACTTTCAAATATCACCTCTTCGGGCTCCTCCTTGGCGTTTTCTTCGTCAAGCTCAAAGACCACGTCCTCTATCTCATCCTCAGGCTCTTCCGCGAGTTCAAACACCACATCTTCCATCGTGTCTTCACTCTTCTCTTCGATGACTTCCCTGCGCTCCAGGATCGCCGCCGATTCCTTTTCGTCCAAGTGGCGCTCAAAGCGCTTGACAAGTTTCTTTTCTATCAAGGCTTCGGTGCTCTCGTAAGGGTACATCGCCACGTAATCCACGCGCGCGGTCTCCTTCTCCGACAGCGCCGCCGCAAGGAGCATCTCCTCGATGAGTTTCTTTGCCTTTTTCAGCCCGAGGTCGCTTTTGACACGCACCATCATCGGGGTCTTCTCGTAGGTCTTTTTATCCGATACGTCCAGGTGGTGGTAGACCCTCTCCTCGTACGCCTTGGGGTCGAGGGCGAGATACAGGGTCAACGTCTTGCCTCTCACTTTTGCCACGACGTAGGTCGTCCTGCCGAGATAGAAGCTATCCGCCTTCCAGGAGAGGCGGGGCTTCACGCCGAAGGAAAGGATGTAGTTCTTGATATCGTCGTAATACCCCTTTGCCTTTTCGTTTTGGATGATGCGGGCAAGGAAACTCCTGTCGTACTTGACCTCGATGACCAGCCCGTCCGACGCAAGCTCAAAGACGGTGTCCTCCGCCTCGTCGTCCGTATCCGTGACTTCGCTCGAGTCTTCCACGTTCTCCTCTTCTCTCTCCGCGGCGATAGGCTCCACGGCGGGGACGGTCTCTTGGACAGGGTCAACGGACGGGGTCACAGGCATCTCTTCGACAGCTTCATCTGCGGAAGCCTCTTCCTCACGCTCCGCCTTCGGCTTCTTGGGGGCGCGCTTTTTCTTTGCGCCGCCTATCTCTTCAAGCTCCTTTTCTTCCTCCGCTTCGCTGTGCAGCGCCGCCGCTATCGCCTTCTTTGCGTCCGCCTCGCTCATCTCGCTCTCGGAGACTTTTATCAGGCTCTTTTTTATCAGGGTTTCGTCCTTTTGATTGGGGAGCGCCGCCACGTAGTCCGCGCGGGTCGGAAACTCGAGCGTATAGATACAGCGCGTCGTGAACGCCTCGGCGATGAGCCTACGCGCTATCTTCGCTTCTGCTTGGGTGCGTACGGGGAGCATCGTGGGGGTAGAGGCGTATTCCTTCTTGCCGGAATAGTCGCCGTGCGGATAGTCCTTTTGGCTGTATGCGGCAGGAGAGAGGGCAA
Organism: Christensenella sp. UBA3798; assembly: GCA_002368735.1. Classification (GTDB taxonomy): domain Bacteria; phylum Bacillota; class Clostridia; order Christensenellales; family CAG-1252; genus CAG-1252. The sequence continues at coordinate 1,748 of DFEQ01000070.1, read as the reverse complement.
GCAATACGCACAGCGCGCCGCCCACCCATATAAGTTTCACGATGGTCTCGTTGCCCACCGCGAAATTCTCCGAAGCCCATGCAGAACGTGCCTTGACTCGCTCGAAGGACATGCAATAATTCTTGATCTCGTCGTAGAAGCGCTTGGACTTCTCGTTTTGGATGATGCGCGAGAGAAAGCTCCTGTCGTACTTGACGACCTTGACCTTGCCGTTCTTCGGCTTGCCCTTGATCTGTATGAGGTCTGTTTTCATCGGGAAAGTATCCATTTCCGCCCCCTAAAAGAGTATAAGAAAATTATAATATATCATCGCGCAAAAATGCAAGGACGCGCAAACAAAAAAGCCTAAAATAGGCTTTCGGTCACAAAGATCAGAATATCCTCATGGGAAAGGCGTGTTTCATCGCCGCGTCCGTCATTGCCTTGAATACGTCGTCGGAATAGCCGAATGCTGCTTTGACTTTCTCCCACTCGCGCAATACGGAAGTATCCGACACCGTCATATTGTCTGACGAGAGCGCCACGGGGACGCCCGCCTCGAGGAAACGCCTCAAGGGGTGCTTCTCTATGCTCTCCGCGGCGCCCGTCTGCACGTTGCTCGTGGGGCACACTTCGAGGAGGATATCGTCTTTTATTATGCGGTCGATGAGGTCTTTACTCTTCAAAGCGGTGCCGTGCCCGATACGATAGGCGCCCATATCGAGAGCCGCACGAATGCTGTCCTCGCCCGCCGCTTCCCCTGCGTGCACCGTGATCCCCACGCCGAGGCGGGAGGCGATGGAAAAGATGTCTTTATAATTCTCGGTCGGATACAAGGCTTCCGCTCCCGCGAGATCTACGCCCACGACTCCCTTTTCCGCGTACTCTGCAGCAAGCTCCACCGTACGGATATTCTCTTCGCGGCTCCTTCCGCGCATGCAGCAGAGGACGAGATTATAAGGGGAGTCATCCTTTAAAAGTCCCTTGACAGCCCCTATGAGTATCTCTTCCTGCGTAGCCCCTTTCGCGGTGTGTAGGACGGGGGCGAAGCGGATCTCCGCATAGGTATATCCCATCGCTTTCAGGCGAGTGGACAGCGCACGCACCGCGTACTCCACGCACTCCGCGCTCTGCATGACGGAGAGCGGCAGATCGAATTTGGTCAGGTAGTCGTTCAAAGTCCCCCTGCCGTCAAATGTCAGGAGGGAGCGCAGTTTTTGAGTATCGTAAGTGGGGAGAGTGACTCCGGAGAGTCGAGAGAGTTCCACGATCTCCTCGGGAGTCAGAGATCCGTCAAGGTGGAGGTGGAGATCGATCATAGCGCGTGTTCGTCGATGATATCGCCCGTCAAAGCATACAGGCGAACGTTGCTCTCGTCGATCAGTAGGAAACTCGGCGCCGTGCCCCCCTTTGGCAGGCTCGTGGAGCCGGGGTTGCAGACGAGGACGCCGTCCTTCTCCTTGATAAAGCCCGTGTGAAAGTGCCCGTACAGGAGGACGTCCACCTTCCCTTTAGGAAGGTGATCGATATCGTACTTGTCGCCGTGCGTCGCATATATCGTCTTGCCGCCGAGAAGCAGCCACGCCTCCTTCGCCATCTCAAAGTCCGAGACGGTGAGGTCCACGTCGCTGTCGCAGTTACCGCGGACGGCGATGATGCGATGGGCGTTTTTATTGAGTAGTTCCGCCACGCCGCGAGGGTCGTACCCTTCGGGCAACGGATTCCTTGCGCCGTGATAGTATAGGTCGCCCAGCAGGAGGATCTTATCC
>DFEQ01000044.1 GCA_002368735.1 Christensenella sp. UBA3798 | reverse complement strand
GCCCTTTGGAAAAAGGCGGATAAAAATCATATCATGCAGTGGGAGAGTCCGTGGGGTATGGGTTTCCCCGGTTGGCACATCGAATGCAGCGCGATGAGCAAGAAGTACCTCGGCGAAGTGTTTGATCTGCATACCGGCGGCATCGACGCCGTGCCCGTGCATCACGAGAACGAGATAGCGCAGAACGAGGCGCTCGCGGGCAAGAAGACGGTCAATTACTGGATGCACGGCGAATTTATGATGGTGGACGGCGGCAAGATGAGTAAGAGCCTCGGCAACGTCTATACCGTCTCCGACCTCGAGAAGAAGGGATATCTCCCCCTCGACTTCCGCTATTTCTGCCTGAACGCGCACTATAGGAAGAAGCTGAACTTCACCTTTGAAGGAATGGACGCGGCGCATACTTCGTATGAGCGCCTCCGTAACGCCCTCTACGCGCATAAGATGAGCGCCACCCCGACAGATCCCGCCGTCATCGAAGAGCTCCAAAAGAAGTTTAGGAGCGCCGTTGAGGACGATATGAATATCCCCTACGCCCTCGGCGTTCTGTGGGACGCGGTCAAGCTGCCCAAGAGCAAGGACGTCTACAAGCTCGCCCTTGACTTTGATAAGGTCTTAGGGCTCTCGCTCGACAAGGTCACGGCGCCCGCGCCCGAGAAGATAGAGGTGCCCGAGGACATCGCAGCCCTCGCTGAAGCCCGCTTCGCCGCCAAGAAGGAGAAGAACTGGGCGGAAGCGGATAGACTCCGCGCGGAGATCCTTGAAAAGGGGTATGTGATCAAAGATACCAAAGAGGGATACGTCATAGAAAAGGCGTAACAGATGAGATATTTGCCGACCGCATGGCATTCATGCGGTCGGCATTTTTATTTGTCCGGAGTCGATACTCTTTTCGAAATGTGCGTATGCTGCTGTCATGAGAACTGATAATTCGGATGAGGTGAAAATGTGGAAATTGCGAAAATCGTAGGGGAAAATCTGAAACAGGCGCGCAAGGCGAAAGGGCTCACGCAGAAAGAGGTAGCCGCTATGCTCGGAAAGTATCAGCCCGACTATTCGGAGTACGAAACGGGCAAGATCGAGCTTGACTACGCCAAGATCGTATTTCTATGTGAGAAATTGGACATCACGCCGAACGATCTTTTCGGTTGGAAATCATAATCGGATCATAAAAATAATAAACAGTCAGTTTTCCATTTGTCGTTCGATCCACGCCATCAGTAGGTCGACGATTTTTTCTTGTTGCTTCTCGGTGAGCGGGACGCCCTTCGGGACGTGGTACCACTTGTATAAGCAGTCGCGACAGCAGCAGGCGGTGGCGTGCTGGGCAAGAAAGACGGGGTGACCGCGCATCGGCGTCTGCTTGCCGTCATTCGGGATAGTGGCGGGCGCGAGGCGGCTTGCGATAAAGTCTCCCGCGTGCGTGCGGATGGCGTCGACTCCGACTCTACGGACGTATTCTCTGTCCTTATCGGATAAATGAAAGCGCGACCGAAAGGGGGATCGCGCGAGATTTTCAAAGGCTTCTTCTATGGTCATTCGTTTTCGATGTCTTAGGGACTCTCTAGGGACTTTACCACTTATTGAACACCCGCTCGGCAAAGCCGACGGCGTCCTCTAACGTCACTTTCTCGCCACTTGAGAGCAGGATATCTCCCGAGAACTTGCCGAAGACCTGATTTTGGTCGGAGGCAAGCATCAGGACTTTCATCTTCGCTGAGCGGTTGAGCATGGGGGTAAAGGTCAAATCGACTCTCCCATCGGGAGAGGTGACCTTCCAGGGGGAGAGGTAATCGTATTCCCCATTTTCGCTCTTCGGGATGTCGAAAAAGACCTCCTCGAGTTTATCCGCCACTCTGTCTACGAAGAGCATATTTTCGGTGGCGGCAGAGGTGTTGCCAAAGCCGTAGCCGAGGTTGAAGCCGAACTTCCTGCCGTCTGCGAGCACGGTGTTCAGGCTGCTCCAGTACCAAGTATTTTTATACGTCCACACGCCGCGTCCCCAATCGAGGAGCCCCATGTCGAGGGGGGAGGCGCCGAGTTTATACTCCTTTTCGCCCATCTGTACGTAGCCCTCGGCGTGCATGGTATTTATCTTTTGATTATAGTAGAAATATCCTTTTTTATCAAAGGGGGTGGCGATGCACATCCTGTCCCCGTGGAAGTCGGTGAGCTTTACGTCGAGGAGCAGCGACTGTCCCTCGTGGAAATCGTGATAATGACAGCGGATGCGACGTTCGTCCTCCTTCACGACGAAGGACATATCCACCTTTTTGCTCTTATAGGACGTTTCGCCCACGTCGGCAGAAGGGGGCAGGGCGAGCTTGCCGAAGGTCAGAGGCAATATTTTGCTTTTTGTCTCTTGAAAGTTCTCGTCAAAGTCCAGGAGCGAAGCGGATATGAGTCCCATATAGCTGTTGTCCGCGATGGTGAGCGCCACGCCGAAATGCTCGTTGCCGATATAGTAATAGTCCCATTCCTTGATGCGTAAGGATGGCGCCTTGATATCCCCGCGTTCGTAGTCCCACGCCTCGAAGGTGGCGTAGCCCGGGGTGCTGAGCGCCCCCTTTTCGTTAAGTAGGTCGCCTTTTGTTACTATCCTGTTTTGCATACGTCCTCCCGCTTAAAAACTTGCAACTGCAAGTTTACTTTATAATACTACGTTCTCGCCTTTTCGTCAATGCGGCTTTTTGGGGTAATGCGACTGTAAAACTTCTTTTTTCACATTTTTCGACATAAGCATTTATGGTGGAGGAATTATGAAAAAAAGCATCAAAGAGAGGATCATGGAAACAGCCGCTTATATCATCGAGCACAAGGCGACCGTCCGCGCGGCGGCAAAAGTCATAGGGGTCAGCAAGTCCACGGTGCATACCGATATGTCGGTCAGATTGAAGTATATGGATAATGCTGTCTATAAAGAGGTCAAGGCGATACTGGACAAAAACAGAGAGGAACGCCACATTCGCGGCGGGGAGAAAACGCGGGAAAAATATAGGAATATGCGATAAAAGGGCTATTTCTTCCAGAGGTTGTAACGCTCGGGATGGATGATGGCGCTCAGCATGCTCTTCCTGACGTCCGGGATCTCGGAGCGGAGGTCCTCCACGAGTTTTTTCATAAATTCGCGCCTCGTGTGCTTGTCAGCGGGGCAGGGATTGAATACGACGGGCAGTTCGTAACGCCTTGCCGCGCCACGAATGTCCTTTTCGTCCACGTAGAGGAGGGGGCGGATGACTGTGGTCTCGGTGCGCGTCAAATAGGAGGTCGGCGACAGGGTGGAGAGCCTCCCCTCGTGCATAAAGGAGAGGAGAAAGGTCTCGAGGACGTCGTCGGCGTGGTGCCCGAGGGCTACTTTATTGGCACCTTCACGCGCCGCGACGGAGCAAAGCGCACCGCGGCGGAGCTTGCTGCATAACGAGCAGGGATTCGGCTCCTTGCGAATGTCAAAGACGATCTCGGCGATGTCGGTCTTCTCCTCAAAGAAGGGGACCTCGCGCTCGCGGAAATAGGCGCGGAGGCGCTCCATCTCCTCTTCGGAAGTATCCTTGAAGCCCATATTGATATTGACGGCGATCAAAGAGAACTTTTCGGGTGAAAACTTGGAAAAGAGGTACAGCGCTTCAAAGAGGATGAGGCTGTCCTTGCCGCCCGAAATGCCGACGGCTATCTTGTCCCCGTCCTCAATCATATGAAAATCCGTTACCGCACGGCGCATTGCGCTCAAAATCTTTTTCATAGCTAAAGTATAGCGCGGGGCGGGGGAAATTGGCAAGCGTTTTCTAGGGAGGTTTTAGGGAGAATATGGCTTTTAAAGTTATCGGCTTTTTCGCAGCGAAGATCAAGAGCCCATATCTTCTGGCGGCGGTATTATCCCTTGTGCCGCTCACCGAGATCAAGGGGAGCATCTTGTACGTTGCTTCGTCGGGGGCGAACCTATGGCTTGCCGCTCTCTTCGCCTATCTGCCCACCATTTTCCTTGCGGCGTTGGAAGCCCTCTTTCTTCCCAAACTATTTCGGGCGCTTGACCGTCACCCGCGCTGTCGCCGCGTAGCGGGTCTTGTCACCGAGCGCATTGCCAAAGCGGCGGATAAAATGCTGAAAAACTCCGAAAACGCCGAAACGCGCAGGGAAAGACTCTTCTTCGGCGTATATTCCTTCGTGGCGCTCCCCCTCCCGCTGACGGGGATATGGGCGGGAGGCATCCTTGCGGCGATGCTGGGCTTGGACAAAGGGCGCACCTTCCTCGCCCTCGCGGCGGGGAACTTCACGGCCGGGGGGATCGTGCTCGCCGTCGCTCTCCTCGCAGGCGACTACGCCTCCGCCGTCCTCGACGTTTTCTGCGCCCTCGTGCTCCTCTTTCTCCTCGTCCCACTTATCAAGAAGGCGATCAATGATCGCCGCAAACGTAGAATAATATAAAAAACCTCGGCATTAACCGAGGCTTTTGGCAGGAGTAGTAGGAATCGAACCTACACCATAGGAGTCAGAGGCCTATGTGCTGCCACTACACCATACTCCATCGCGCCGAGGACTATTATATAACGGTTTTTCGGAGATTGCAAACGTTTTTCCGAAATAAAATTCTTTTTTTCCTTTTACGCCAAAAATATCCGACCATTTCGTTTGACAACAAATACAAATAATGATATTATTTTTTTCGACGCCGCGACGTGACCCATTAGCTCAGTCGGTAGAGCACTTGACTTTTAATCAAGGTGTCCGGGATTCGAATTCCCGATGGGTCACCAAAAAAGCGGTCGACGGACCGCTTTTTTCATTCTGGTGCGCCCGGCATGGGCGACAACTTGGTGGTGAAAGACCACTACGGACTCGGTAGCAGGAA
>DFEQ01000034.1 GCA_002368735.1 Christensenella sp. UBA3798 | reverse complement strand
CCGTCATATGCGGATAGAGCGCGTAGTTCTGGAAGACCATCGCGATATTCCTATCCTTGGGCTCGACGTCGTTCATCTTTGCTCCGCCGATATAAAGGCTACCCGACGTTATCTCTTCGAGACCTGCTATCATTCTGAGCGTGGTGCTCTTGCCGCAACCCGAAGGACCGACGAAGACCACGAACTCTTTGTCCGCGATCTTGAGGTTGAAATCGGAGACGGCGCGCACGCCGCCCTCATACACCTTGTAGATGTTTTCGAGTAATAAATCAGCCATTGTCCTTTTTCTCCTTTTCGTCTGTCGTATCGTCTTGGACCGCCAGACCTTTATTTATATAGTCGGTATAGTACACCGAATTTATATACTTATCGAACAGCGAGTGACTGAACAAGGTCACCGCAAGCACCGTAAAGCCGTCCCCCCACAGCGCAAACACCGCCGCAACGCCTATGAGCGACCAAGTAGACAGCAAAGTCAGCCCGAACGGCACCCCCATCGTGACCGCAAAATAGATAAGGGTCAGCGGGAAGTGCATGATGGCGAAGGAAAAGCCGTTTTTCAAGGCTCCCGTGAACGCCAGCTCGTAATAGTTGTCCACCGCAAGGAAGTATTCCGCCGCGCCGTACACTATCATAAACAGCAAAGTTGTAGCGCCTATGCCGAGTCCCTTTATCCAGGTATTGGAATTAAAAGCTATAACGTACACGGACGCCGTCTGCCACACGAAAACGATCATTCCGAGGATGCACCCCGCGATAAAGCCGCGAAGCCAACCCTTCTTGACCCCACCGAAGAAGAGTTCTCCGATGTAGCCCGTTTCGTTAAACGCCCTTTTCTTCATCACGCCGTACGCCGCATAACGCGCAATATAACGCAAGCCGAACAGAGGCATCTCGATGAGCCCGCAGAAGAAGCATATCGAGAAGATCAAGGAGGCGTCGGGCGTAGCCGCCGCGCTTATCATCAGTATCTCGCCGATAAAGACGCCAGCAAGCGGGATGGAGAAGAGAAAGAGCAATAAGCTGACCTCGGCAAGGAGATAGAAGTCGTCCTTCACGACGGTCTTCAAAAGCTCCTTTCTCGTCTTGGGAAGAGCGGCGTCGTCTTCCTGTACTTTCAGTCCTTTGTACTTAAACATTTCATCCTACCAGCCATTCGATCAGTTTAAACGAATGATCCGTCACCTGCCCCGAATTCATCGAAGCGGCGACCGCAAATACGACATACTCGTCGTATTCAAATTCTAAGTATGCGCCAAGCGCTTGCTTCGCCTCGTCGGAAAGGTATACGCCGTACTGCACCCCTTCCTGCACGAAGGCTTTGCCCGCTATCCCCTCTATCGGCTCGAATGCGCGCTTACACTCGGTCTCGACGGCAACCTCCTCGGGGACGATGACCACGTCGGAGGCGGTCAAAGCCACGAGAGAGTACTTCTGCTCGAAGGAATTACCCGTCCACGGATACGCCGACGACACGCTCACGGTCTTTACCCCGGAAAGGGCGTCTGCGGCTACCTCCTCAAAGGTGTAATCCTTGACTACGCCCGCATAGAAGACCTCGAGCTTTTCGCTATCCTTGGGCGCGTGGTATAAACCAAACACCCACACCCATAAGAGCACGGACACGATGATGACGACAAGGTACTTGACCCAGTCGCTCGGAAGAGAATCAAGAAAGCGCTTTTTCATCCTTCTCTCCCTTCTCCGCTATCTCATAGAGGACGCCTGCGCGGATATCGACGGTATATTCCACCCCTTCTTTCAAGGAGATATCTCCTTGATCATAGAGATGGACGTCCCTCTCATTACCCAGGATAAGCAGGCGGATGGTCCGCATCTCTATCCCGTCGTAGGTCATATTCCCCAGCTCCTTTACGTAGAGAGCGTATTCACGTTCCGAGAGTGCGCCGAGCACCTTGTCCAAGAGGCGTGAAGTCTTCTTCGCGAAGTCGTACTGCACCGAGAAGAAGAAAACCGAGTAGCAACCGAAAGCCGCCGATATGACGATAGTGACCGCCATATAGGGCGTGTATCCGTCGGGCGAAAGGAACAGAAGGAGCAGCGATGCGATGACGAACAAGCAGGCTATCACGATATAGGTGGTAAGTAGCCTCTTCTTTCGCTTTTCCGCCCTTTCCCTATCCTCTTCCCGAATGAGGATCATAGAGTGTCCAATACCGCCTTCACGCGCGCGCCGAGGATCTTGTACCCCTCGGGGCCGAAGTGAAGTTTGTCGTCAAGGTAGTGCGAGAAAATATACTCCCCTTTCTCGTCCTTGCAGATATCCGCAGTCTCGATGTAGGTAAGGTACGGCAGTACTGCTGCCATTTCCTTCTCCCACGCGTTGAGTTCCTTGACGAAATCCTTGTATTCGTCGCGGGCATAACTGGTCTTGGTGGCGATGGTGACTATCTTTACGTTCGGGAAGTCCTGAATGAACTTTTCCCACGTGGCAAGGAAGAGCTCCTTGGTCTCATCCACCGTGTAGGAACACACGGGCTCGTTGTCGCCGTAGTACCACAAGACCACCTTGGGCGCAAAGGGCTTTGCCACCCTTTCATAGTGGAAAAGCGCCTCGTCCGACGTGGAGCCGCCGAAACCCGCGTTGATGGCTTTATAAGCCTTAAACTCCTCTTCTATGCTCTTCCAGATACCAAAGGTACTGCTCCCGTAAAAGAGGACGTCGCATTCTTTTCCTTGCTTAGCAATGATCGCTTGAAGTTCGGGCTCGTAGCGATACATATCGATCTTATGCTCAACCATTGTATATCTCCTTTTCCTTTGCGATAAATTCATTCTTGACCACTGCGCCCCACAGTTCGTAGCCTGCGAGGGACATATGCAAGCCGTCCGACTTGAAGTACGCCTCGGAGTAAGCACCCGACTTCTTCTCGAGCACAACGCCCGCGTCGATGATATTCATATAGTCCTTACCCTCACCCGCGGCGAACGCGATGATCTCGTCGTTTGCGGTGTCGATCTTTGCCTTATTGGTGGCATAATACCCCGGAACCTTATTGATGAGGATATAGTGGATGGTCGTATCGGGCAGGCACTCGTGGATGTGACGGAAGAGCCCTTTAAGGTTGTCCGCCGTGGTCTCCCCGCTCTGCTTGTAGTTGATGATATCGTTGATACCGACGTACAGAATGACCGCCCTCGGATGAAAGGGAATGATCAAGCGATCGGCAAGGGTGTCGCGCCAAATCGCCGCGGAAGAACCGCCGATACCCACGTTCTTTGTCCTCGCGGGTGCCATATACTCCGACGACGCGCTCCAATTCTCCATAGAGGAGGAGCCGCCCATGATGACCTCGTAGGAGGCGTAGTAGTCAAAGTCATCGGAAGCGTTGCCCCTGATCTCGGGGTTCTCGTACTTCTTCGCCTTGGTCTCAAAAGTGCTTTCGTCGATGCTGGTACCGGGAGTGGCAGGATCGTCCACTATCGCCATAGTCGCGGTAACGTCGTTGACGGTGACGTTGACAACGTTATTTGCCCCGCCCACCGTGTAAGACACAGAGACCACGCCCGCCGCATAGGTGGCGGAATTGATCACAGTAGTGCTTGCGCGGGTATAGGTCAAGAGCTCACGGACGTCGGACGCCTTATTCGTCAAGCGATCGATACCGACGGTAGTAAGGTCCACCGCACCCGCAGAGATGGCTTGACCGCACACTTTGGTCAGCGTAAACGCCGTGCTGTCGTCGATCTTCTCCACGAAGGAGAGGCGTGTTTCGCTGTAATCTACGGATGAAGCGGCTTCGCTCGAGCGCTCCCACTTGGCATACAGGTTCAAACTGCCGCTGACGGGCGTTTGGAAGTCGTAAAGCTCCGTGCCATCCTTGTCCGTTGCCCATCCCTTGAAGACGTAGCCGTTTCTGACGGGGGCTTTCTCGGGCGGGGTCAAGATATCGCCCGTTTTTACCGCTTCGGAGTGATAGACGACGTCCTCGGCGATGACCTCCCTACCCGACGACAACTCTACCCTATCGCCCGCAACGTTGGTCATATATCTGACCGTCGCGTCTATCGGAACGTAGTGATAGGTATCGCTACAGGAAGAAAGCGCGATAATGGATACAAGACAGAATATAAGGATGATTGCTATGGACAATTTCTTCATAGTTTCCCCTCTTTATATAGTTGTTCGCAGAACTCCTCAAAGGGAGCCGTCGCGACGCAAACGAATTTATCCGCCGCGCCGTAATACACGTACATCGTGTCGTCCTTGACCACGATCCCCGTCGGGAAGACACAGCCGTTATAGTAGCCGGCGGTTTCGTAGGGATACTCCGGCTCCATAATAAAGTCCTTGGTACGGGCGAGTATCTTGGTGGGGTCCTTTTCATCAAGGATCACCGCACCCACGCGATAGGCACCGTCCTTGCTCGCCACGCCGTGATAGAGCATCATCCAGCCGTACTTGCATTTGACGGGGGGAGTGGAGCCGCCGATCTTGGCGTCCTCCCACCATTCTTGCCCTTTCATTAGGAGGGTGGGCTTGCCCCATTCCATCAAGTCGTCCGAGAAGGCGATCCATATCGCAGGTTTCTCGTTCTCATAGCCTTCGCCGCACCACTCCATCGGGCGGGAGATACGCACGTACTGTCCCTCCACCTTCTCGGGAAAGATATATACGTCGCGGTCGTCATAGCGAGTGTCGGTGATACGTCCGAGTCTCTTCCAGTTCACGAGGTCGGTGCTGACCGCGAGGCTGGTAAAACTGCCGTTTGTCAGGAGCATCGTGGGACCCTCCTGCGGCTTAAAGCCGAAGTACTCGCAGTCGTCACGCCAGTACTGTCCGGGCGCGAAGGTACGGCTCGCATAGGTCAGATAGTAGTAGTCCCCCATCTTGACGAGACGGGGATCTTCACACCCGCCGTCGGGGCCTGTGGGATCAGGCGAAAGTACGGGCTTATCCGATACGCGCTCGAAATTGAAGCCGTCCTTGCTGACCGCGAGTCCGAGATGGATATAGTGCGTTAGGTCGTTTCCCGCCGCACGGTAGAGCATCTTGAACTCCTTATCCTTTTCGTCGTAGATAGCGGCGGGGTTCAGCACGCAAAGCCCCTCCCAGGAGTTGCCTTTTGCAGTTAAAATAGGGTTCTTGTCGTATTTATTCAGTTTCATAGTTTTGTCCGCCTTTGTAGTTTATGCTGCGTAAGGAGTTACGCTCTTTGTATTCAACGAGATCGAATTATCAAAGTAGATCTCGTCCAAATTGATACTGCTGGGAATATAGTTACCTTCATCGTTTTTGATGAACAACGCCACTTGGTTGATCTGCGCACGAGCGCTTTGGTCGAGCGGCGTCGAACTATCCGACTTATTGAGGAAGTTCGAGAAGCCGATCTTATAGTAGTTCCATCCGTCCACAATGTCTATCCTCGTGAGATACGGCGTGGAATTGATGTACAAAATGACCTCCACGTAAGGAGTCTTGCCGTCGCCCTTGATGAGCAACGTCAACCCTTTTGCCTTGACGCTACTATCCACCACGATATCGGTATAGTAAGGGGCGGTCATCTTGGACTTATATGTGAGTTTCAAAGACCTGCCTTCGCCCGATGCGCTCTCTTCCACGATCTCGGCGGCGCTGTTCGGCGCAAAACTGCTTGCCTCGACGGCGTTCTGCTTTATCGCCCAATAGACGAAAGTTTCATCCGAATCAAAGTCGCTGATCATCGCGATGTTCGAATTGGTCGTAGACTGCTTGATCTTGCCCGAGATGGTCTTCTTGGTATAGGACGAAGATGTCGTCGTAGTGAAACGAACGTTATCAACGCAAGCGTAGCTGCCCGAATCGTACTTGGGCAACAGATAAAAAGACCTGAACGCGATGGTTATGCCGCTGATATTATCGCAAGAAATATGACTCGAGCCGAAGGAATCCTCTGTGAGCTCAAAAAGTCCGAGCGGGATGACGTAGCTCGTCCAGTCCTTCTCGATACGCGAGATGGAATAGGTATAGAGCTCGCTGGGACCGCCGTGCAGATAGACCGTCATCGTCGCCCTTGCAGTGCCTACGGGCACGTCCTTTATGTGGACCTCGATAGCGTTGTATCCGCTGACCGAGTCGGCAAAGCCGATATAGTATTCCGCATCGGGAAGATCGGTCTTGTAATAGAACATTGCCGCCGTATTATTGGCGCCGAGCGCGGTATCGGTATAGAGGTCGATCGCCTCGTCCTTATTGGAGGTGGAAGCCGCCCACTTGTAATACACCGCCACGCTGTTATCGTAGTTCTCGAAGTCCTCGATAATGCCGCTCTCCGTCACCTCGGTCTTATAGAGGTCCTCTTTTATCGCGGAAAGCGAGACGACCGACAGATGGTCGACGGTGATAGCGCCGTTGTAATAGCAACCATTCAGACCGAACTGGAGCTGCTTGACGTAATAAAACTGACGAATGCCGTCTCCCTTGAATTCCGAAAGCGTGAATGCCGCATAGGGAACGAGCATATTGCCGTCTGCGGGGATATCGGAGGCAGGCATTTTAAAGACCCAAACGTCATCGTCCTCCTCGATGACGCGGATGAGATAGTTGAAGTTCGTGGTGGCAATGCCGCTGAGGTCCACGTGGAAAGAGAAGGCGTCGCTCGTCCTCAATATCCTGCCGACAGGGATCTTGACGAAGCCGAAGCCTTTCAGGGAAGCGTCAACGCCGTCGTCCTTTATGAAGGAATAAGTGAAGGCTTCACCCGTCTCACTAACTTGGGTGCCAAAGGTAAAATAGGCGCTGTCGCTGACGAACTTGCCCGTGAAATCACGGAAATCGAAGTTCTCCACGAACCTATCGCCGTAGTTATCCAGCCTGATGGCGCGAAGGTCGCTGAAATACGCCACGCCGTCTCCGTCTACTCGCTCAAAGACGAGCTCCATGCTCTTCAAATACTGATAGTCGAACTTCTCGTTCATCACGGGCGTACCCTTGGTACGCAGGGTGAAGTCTTCGAGGGGGATGATGATGGTCTGACGTGCGCCGCTAGCCAGTTGGATAGGCGCGTACCAATACTCGTTGTCCTCATCGATAACGCGGAAAAATGCGCGCGCATCGTTGCCGGAGTAGTAGAAATTGAAGTAGAATGCGTCCAAGCCGTAGAACTCGGTCTCCAAACTGCGCGTCACGACGATCCAGCCGTTGGACTCCACGTATTCGGGTCCGCGCTGGGTGTCCTCACTGTCGAAGGAAATGCGGAGGGAATCCTTCTCCTCCGATATACCGCGGAAGAAGGCATTATGGTCCAGACTCACCGTCGCCTTTGAGCCCACTTCGTGCACTTTCCACTCGTCGGCATAGCCGAGGGCGAGTTTCATCTCTACGGAAAGTGTCGCCTGATAACGGAAGGTCATGTACTCGCCGTCTATCACTTGGGTGTGATCGGAGTTTTTGGCGGTAACGCGCCAGTAATAATTGCGGTCCTTCTTCAAATCGGCGTTCAGATTATACTTAGTATCCACGATGCCCGACTTGACGATATAGTATTCGTCCGCTATATCAAAGTTCTCATCCGAAGCTATCTCAAGGGTGTAGCTATCCGCCTTGGTTGCCGCCGTCCAGGTGAATGCGGGGATCTCCGCAATGACCACGCCGTTAGCGGGTGTTTGAGCACTGAAGGAGCCGATGGCGCCCTTCTGCCCTTCCAAAGCTATGGTTACCGTATCAACGGAAGCGTCCGCGATGGCGCCGTACACGAGTAAGCCGCCACCGAATGCAAGCAAAACTATCAAACAAATAACGATCGCTTTCTTCATAGGCTATATCCTCTCGGTCGAAACGACCATCATTGTATTGGCAGGGATCTCCATCGTTACCTTTTCGTTTAAACTGCCGTCCAAAATGTAGTTGGGAGTGACAAAGCCGTTCTCATCCAGCTTGAGGGTGTTTTCGCTATACAGATAGACGTAGAGTTTGCCCTCTGTCTTTATGGCTTCGTCAAGAATGAGGTCTTGCGAGATCTTGGTCTTGGAATTGTTGACCACCACGACGCCTCCTGCGGTGCGGTCGGCGTTGACCGTGGCAAGGGCGCGCACGCCGCCGGGCAGATGGCTGGCGCCGTAGATGACGTTGCCGGGACGAAGGACGTTGGTAAGTAGGACGGAGGAATGATACCAGGGACGATACTCCTGTTTACCTATCTCCGCAGTGGCAAGGGTGGAGAACATACCCCACTCCTTGGCGTTGGTGCCCGTCTCGGTATACATAAAGTGCATCGCGTCATCGAGGTCCCAATAGACGATACCGTTGATGCCCGCGTTGATGCTTTGGATGGTATAATCCGCCATACGCAAGCCGTAACCGTAGGTCATAATGAGCTCGTTACAGTCGGTCTCCTGCTTTTTACCCGAAAGAAGCCCCGCTTCCCAGATAAACATCTGCTTGGAAGTACCGAGCGCATCGTCGTGCTTTTGCACTTCAAAGTAGAGGTCGCGGACGGAATTCTCGTAATCTCCCGAGTCAATGGAGCTATTGTTGACGTAGAGGTGCACGCCGTAGTTATCGAGGATATCGGAAACTGCGTCCGCCGCTTTCACCAGATAGGTCTTAGACGCTACGAGAGTGGTGGTGTCGCCGCCGACGATAGAGAGGTCTTGGAGCCCCACGCCGTCCAGAGCCGCCCTAACGTTCTTTACGCCCTGTATCCACTTTTCTTCCGTGTTATAGGCATTTTTGGAGGTTCCTCTGGAGCCTATGACGTTGGGCTCGTTGGTATTGACGAACCATTGGATGCAGGTGTATCCCTTGATCTTAACGAGGTATTCCATGAGGTCGGCGCACATCTTTGCCCAGCGCGGGTCGGCGGTAACGTCGCCCTCGATCATGCCGTAGATATCCTTGTCGGGGTCGGCATTGCCGATGACGTTCCATACGCCGAATGCTACCTTGATGCCCTTGGCTTGGCAGTAATCAAGTACGTTTGCCGCATTGACCATCTGCTTATTATTGAAATTATAGTTCCAAGTATCGTCCGAAAGGTCCATCGTGCCGTAGTCCTCAAAATCGGTGACGAACCAATCGAGGTTAGTCATACAGCGCACCAGCGAGGGATTCAGTTTTTCCACCGCCGTCAGAACGCGCGACCACGATCCTTTGACCATCTTATTGGTATCCTCGTAGGTACCCCACTCCACGCCGAGCCCGTCAAAGGCGTCGGATATAACGTCCGACGACCCAAAACGGAGCGAAACGTGCACTTCGTCCTGCTTACAAGCAAAGGCGAAGGTGCATACGAGTATGAGCAATAGGATAATTGCTATGATTTTCTTCATATATTTCCTTATTATTTATTAGCGTTAATTTCGTCAATCACGCTCTTCCAGGTAGAAGAGTTCATTGCTTCGGTGTATTCTGCAAAGGTCTTCTTGCCGAAGGTATAGTTGAGGACCATGGTATTCGCAGCGTCAAGCAGCTTGCCGGCGTTATCGAGCTTATTGGAAGTCTGCATCCACTTGACCTTAGAATTTTCAAAGAGCACCTTGAGTTTGCCGTTTTTGAGCGCCGTGGACATCTCGTTTTCCCACGCGGTCAGGATATTGTAGGCGTCCCTCTTGCTCTTGGACTGCTTGACCAAGGGATCGCGGTCGATGATGTCGTGACCGAGGGTCACCATATAACGAAGATATCTGGCACCGTTGGGGGAGCTGATGTACTCGCCTTTATTATTCTTTTCCCAAAGGTCGCTGCTGAGGAGGTTGGGCTCACCATTCACCATCTCGTAGTCCACGCCCTCGATACCGTAGATGGCGGTCATCGTACCTTCGGGGGAGAGAAGCCAATCCATGATATCGAGTATCTTCTCCATCTTTTCGTCCGAGATGTCGTAGTTGAAGAAGGTCATGGAGAACCAGTCCTCCTGCCCTTCGAGCGCATATTTGCCGTCGGGACCCATCACGCGCATGATAGCGGTATAGTCGTCGAGTTTATCCGCCGCAACGCCGTTCTTGGTGAATTCGTCGCGGATCTGCACGTAATTCTGCATCGAGAGGTTCTCGTAGAAGATGCCCAGCCTCTTGGAGGTATACTCCTTCTTGACGAGGTTCTCCTTGCCTGCCGCCTGGAGCTGTCCTTGATAGTAGATGGAGTTGCCGACGAGCCCCTTAGCGTATTCGAGACCGGTCTGATACTCCGTCGTGTAGTAGTTGTTGTCGATCTGCCCGTCCGAAAGCTCCGCGAAGCAGTGAGGTGCGGTCTTGTAGAAATTCAAGACAGAGGGATACCCCCACTCGGCGTCGCCGAGAGCATAACCGGTGCTATTTGCAAACTTGCCCTTAAACGCGTTGAGGAGCGTATTGAACTGTTCCCAAGTGTAGACGTCGCCCTCTTGGTACACGCCGAGCTCTTTTGCCACGTCGCGACGATACATATAGGTAAAGGGAGCAAAGGAGAGTTCGCTCGCGCGATTTTTATTTCTCGCCACGGGGATGCCGTAATACTTGCCGTTATACTTCAGGTACTCGATATCTCTCGTGGAATCAATCATCTTCTTGAGATTGGGCCACTTGGACATATCGTCGGGAAGCGGCTTGACGTTGAGACCTTCCGCCCAGTAGAGATAGGTCGTATTGAGGTTATAGCTCGTCACGTTCGCTTGGAAGACGTCGGGGAGCTGATTGCCGAGAACGTCGCTGTTGACCTGCGCCGACCACTGCTCGAAGCTGTAGGTCGCCGTCTTCAGGGATACGCCGAACTTCTCCTCAATGAATCTTGTCACGGAATCGCCCTGCTCCGCGCTCCAATCTTCAAAGTACAGGTTGCGGATGGTGATGACGCTTTCATCCTGACTGCCTCCGCATCCTGCAAAACCGGCGATGCAGCCGCCGAGGAGCGCGAGCGTGAGTAAGATCACTAAAACTTTTTTCATATTTACCTCCCTATAATTAACCTTTTATTGCACCCACTACCAAGCCCTTAACAAAGAACTTCTGTAAGAAGGGATAAAACATCATCATCGGCACAATGGTGAAGAAGACGCTTGCCATCTTAAAGCCTTCGCTGATAGTCTGCGTCTGCGACACCCTCTCCACGTTGGACGAACCCTCGACGATCATCTCCTGCAAGACGAGCTGCAGGGGCTTGTACTCGGGATTCTTGATAAAGAGCATCGCGTTGTACCAGCTGTTCCAGTTACCGACCGCAAAGAAGAGGCCGATCGTGGCGAGCATAGGCAGCGACATCGGCAGATAAACCTTGACGAATATCTGAAGGTCGTTGGCGCCGTCTATCTTCGCCGACTCTTCGAGGTCGGGCGGCAAGGTGGCGAAATAGTTTCGCATAAGCAGCATATTGTAGGTATCTATCGCGCCTGGGATGATCATGACGAGGAATTTGTCGTACAAGCCGAGCTTGCTGATGAGGTTCATATACGGGATAAGACCGCCCCCGAAGAACATCGTGATGAGGATCATATTCATAACGAGGTTCTTGCCGAGCCACTTTCCGCGCGAAAGCGCGTAACCCGTGATGACCGTAAAGAACAATTGATACGCCGTACCCACAAAGAGGAGCACCAAGGTCACCTTAAGACCCGACCACAGCTTATCGCTTGTGAAAACGGTGTGATAGTTGCTCCAAGTGACTTCCTTGGGGAAAATGAGGAAAGGCGTTTCGTTATACACGCTGTCGGGTGAGATGGAAACGAGGAGCGCATTGTAGAAAGGATAGATGATGATGAGCCCGTATATAAATAGGAATGCGAAGATCACCCAGTCCATCGTAGTGACGCGCTTATCAAAGGTAGAGCCCTTGGGGCGAAGTGGTAAATACTTGATATCCGCAAACTTTCTCATATGATACCTCTCTCACCGCTCCATTTGGCGATCCTATCCACCAAAATAACGAGAATAAAGGAAACGACCGATTTGAATAAGCCGATAGCGGCGCCCTCGCCCGGCCGCTGTCCCGTGCCTATCGTGTACCTGTATATGTAGGTATCAAGGATATCCGCTACCTCATACACGCCCGGGTTATATAGGTTGAATATTTGGTCGAAACCCGCCGAAAGGATGCCGCCGACCGAAAGTATCAAAAGAAGAATAGCCGTAGGCTTGATGGCGGGGAGAGTGATATTCCATATCTTTTGAAGGCGGGTAGCGCCGTCGATATCCGCCGCTTCGTACAGCTCGGGGGAGATGCCCGCCATGGTGGCAAGATAGATGATACTGCTCCACCCTGCCTCCTTCCACACGTCGGTGCCGAAGAGCAAGGGGATAAAGAAGCCTTCGTCGTAGATGACCGTCATCGGCTCCTTCCCGCTGAGCTGGAGCGCTTTATTGATGATACCGCTGATACCGAAGATGTTAAAGACGAGGCCCGCCACGATGACCCACGACAAGAAGTGCGGGAAGGTGACGATGGTCTGAAAGGTCTTTTTGAAAGCTATCAAGCGTATCTCGTTGATGAGCAAGGCGATGAGGATAGCCGCAACGAAGCTGATGAGCAGCTTGGACACACCGATGACGACGGTATTGCGGAGAACCTTCCAGAAATAGGGGTCCTTAAATATCTTCTCGAAGTTCGCCAGTCCGTTGCCGCCTGCCCAAGCGCTGCCGATGATACCTTTCTTGGGATAGAAGTCCTTGAAAGCGATCAAGATGCCGTACATCGGAAGATAACAGAAGACGACGTAAAAAATGATCGCAGGGATGATCATCAAGATAAGGTACTTCGACCTCTTCGCATTAGCGCCGAAGTCGTTGAGGGAACTGTTACTTTTGATTATCAATTTCCTATTCATCTTTTCCTTCCAACCGTTCTGTCGAACGACTTTTTCTGCGTATTGACGGGTCGCCACCCGAAAAAAACAAAAGAAGCTTATCTTTTGAATTTTACAATATAATCGAGGATTTTGTCAACCGTGGTGAACGCAAGCCCTACCACGGTGTCAGCCGCGCCGTAATAGATGGCAATGCGGCCCGTGGCGGCGTCTGCCAAGGCGCAGCACGGGAAGGTGACGTTGGGGACGAACCCGATGGTCTCATAGTCCGCTTCGGGAGTCAGGACGAAGTTGCCGCAACGATATTTGACCTTGCGAGGGTCGTCCTTATCAAGGAGAGCCGCTCCCATGCTGTATACGTAACCGTTGCAGGTCTGGGTCGCGCCATGATAGATGAGGAGCCAACCTTCGTCGGTCTCGATGGGCGCGCACCCTGCCCCGATCTTCAAGCCCTGCCACCACTCGTAGCCACGCTCCATAAGGCGGGTATGATTGCCCCAATAGACGAGGTCGGGCGACTCGGAGATATAGATATCGCCGAAGGGAGTGTGTCCGTTGTCCGAGGGACGGGACAAAAGGTAATACTTGCCGTTGATCTTCCTCGGGAACAAGACGCCGTTACGGTTAAAGGGGAGGAAGGGATGAGAGATAAACTCGAAGTGCTCGAAGTCCTGCGTTTTGCCGAGGGCTAGCACGGGGGAGCCGTACTGTCCGTCGCACCATATCACGTAATAGGTATCCTCCACCTTCACGACGCGGGGGTCGTATGCATATTCGAACTTATACTCGCCGCCATCCTTGGTGTGAAAGACGATGCGCTCCTTGGAAAAGGTGAAGTTCAATCCGTCCTCGCTCTTACCGAAATACAGGTAAGGGATGCCGTTGTCGGTCTCAGCGCGGAAGACGCCCGCAAAACCTCCATTGAAGGGGACAAGGGCGCTGTTAAACACGCGCGTTACGTTCTCGATGGGTCTCCGTTTGATGATGGGGTTTTGTGAATATCTCCACACGGGAGCGTCCGTCGTGGGCTCCTCCCAAGGCATATTGGGGATATTCTCTCCGATGATTTTTGCCATAGTTTTTCTGTCCGTCCTTTTTGTAGTTTCTTTTTTAGCCGCAAGGTGCGGTTTAGGTCAGTTTAGCAAATATGATATTATCTACGTAGAAGTGCCCGCTTCCCGTGGACTCACTGGCGTAGATAATGATGCTCTTGATCTTTGTCTTTGCGAAGTTAAATACGATGGTCTTCATCCCCGATACGCCGCCTGTACCCGACAAGGTGGCGCGATAGTTTTCTCCGCCCGCAACGAAGATGGAATCGCCCGATTCGGTCACAAGTTCGATGCTGTACGAAACTTTGCTCGCCTCGGTACCGACGTCGATCTGGAAGTGATTGAACTCACCGAGCGTACTGCCACCCACGTTGTAGGTCACCTTGGATGTGGTGCCGCCGCAATAGAGCGAAAGTGCTTTAGAGCCGTCCTCTAACTTCATTACGTTGGGATTCTCCTCAAAACCGGAATTACCGTACTTGTAGGCTTTCCACCCGCTCGTCGTATAGTTTTGATTGACTTTTCCGTCGCTGAAATCTTTTTCGAGCGAAGTAATACGCGTCTTACTCGTCGAAGCTGCAGACGTGGAGAAAACGATATTATCGATATAGGTATACGCCGCCTGGTCGGAATAGCTCCCCTTGACGGTGAAGTACATACGATCGAGAGCCTTTAATTTATCATAGATGGTAGAGCTACCAAGCATACTTATAGCCTTGGGAACGGTGTATTCTTTATTACCCGAATTGATGATAAGGTTGCTGTCCTCGAAGTAGATCGTTACGTGATACCACACGCCGGCGGACGCCGAAAGGTTCTCGAACTTATAGTCCACGTAGGTACTGCTCTCGGTATCTTGGAAGCGGAGGCTTGTGGCACCTGCGGAGTATTCGTTGAACTTGATGTCGAAGCTCAGCGACTTATAGGATACGGGCATATCTCCGAATTGATATCCGAAGCGATACGCCATGCCGTTCATATAAGACTTAAAGCGAATGGCTTGACCTGCGCCGTATGCGTCAGAGACTGCTGACACAGCGGTGGCGGTGGTGCTATCCCATTTATTCGTATTACCGTTAAACACCTCTTTCGTCCATTTATTCACGTCGCTTTGCTTTTCAAAAGGCAAAGCAAGCGCCGGCAGCGTGAATGACTTCTTTGTCGCGGTAGTCGTGCCGTTATAGAAGACTTTTGCGGAGGCGTCGTATCCGCCCACGGCTTTAAAACTGACTTCCCCGCTCTTCGTGGCGGTATAGCCGCTGTACCGGGCGTCCTTAAAGGTCTTGCCGTTATCCTCCGAATACTGCGCTTTGAGACCTACGCATATCCAAGTAACCATAGTATTATTTGCCATAAGGATGCTAAAGGAGGTCTGCTTCGTCTCATAGGTAAAGGTAGCGACATCGCTGTCCTGATATCCGCTGGAAGCCACGCCTACCGCCTTGACCGAGACGGTATGCGTGCCGCTCAGAGTGGAGAACGTCACGCTACGGTCGGTCTGCGACTTATAGGAGCCACTGTCTATCTTGACGGAATAGCTCGTCGCGTTGGATACGGCCGCCCAGGTTATCCCCTTATCGGTCGCGGTAAGAGAGGGAACGTCGAGCTTATAGAGCTTTACCGTAGCGCTCTTTTCTATCGCCTTAGAGGTGTAATAATATATTTTGGAACTGTTGTTCCAGCCCCCTTCCGCCTTTATCTTTATATTGTAGGTGCCTTGAGAGGAAGGGGTATAGGATGTGGCTGAGGTCTGCGAGTACGAGCCGCCGTTCACACTGATAGAGGTCTTGTATGCCGTGGAGCTCCAGTTCGCCGTAGAGCCCGACACCGAGATATCCGAGAGCGCAACGTTCTTGGTGGTGTATTCGAGGATGGCGGCTTCGCTCGTCAAGACGGTATCGCCGTTGCCCTTGGCGCGGACGTAGACCTTAAACTTGCCTTCCTGGGTGGAAAGCGCCTTCTCGGTGGAGGACTGTTGGACGTAATTGCCCGACCCGACCTTTACCTCGTAGCCACTCGCGTCGCTGATGGCACTCCAAGTGATCTTGCTGCCGCTGACGGACAAGGAGGGTGTGGCAAGTTTGGTGATGGTGACGGTAGCGCTTGCCTGCAAATAGGCTTTCGCGTTGTAATAGTAGGTATCCTTGCTGCTGAGATAGCCTCGAAAAGCCTGCACGGTGACCTTGGTCGACCCTTCCACCGTGACGGTATAGGAGCTTGTTTCGATAGGTGCGTAATCCTCTTTGCCCACCTTGATCTGTACCAAACGGGCGTTAGCGCTCCAAGAAAGCGTTGCTCCCTCGACGGTAAGGGGGTCGGAAAGCGCGAGTTGCTCCGTCGTAAAGGTGACTGAGACCTCTTCGCTGTCGGGGTATTGCGTGCTATTGTCGGCGTATGCCTTGACGTAGATGGTATGCTTGCCCGATGCGGCGGTATAGGATATCTTCTTTGCCGTCTGGTCCACCCATCCGCCCTCATCCACTTTTACGCGATAGCCGGTGGCGTGATCGACGGCGCTGATGGTAATGTCGTCCGCGCCTTTCGAGAGAGTGGGCGCAGCCAGGCGAATGGGGACGATTATCTCCTTTTCTATCTGAGAGGTCACACCGATATATTTTATCCTGTTTTGTACGTCCACGCCGGGCGTTGCCGTTACGGTAACGGTAGTGGTCGCCTTCGGATAATAATGGAAAGAAATATCGGAAATACGCTCCAAGCGCCCTCCCGTCGATTCGGTCACGGTCAATAGTCCGACCGCACTGAATTCCGCACGCCCATCGACGTTATTGGCATTGACCTCGGAGAGGGATACTCCCTTCACTTCGTAGGTGATGGTGGTCGCTTGACTGTCAGGATATTGGTCGCTGTCGTTGCTTCTCACAAATACCGTTACGGTATAGACGCCCACGGAAGGAGCGTAATCTATCGTTTTGATTTGGCTCTTATCGATGGTGACCTCTTCCCCGCCGTTGACGGTATAGATATACTTATCGGCATGGTCGACCGTGTTGATAAAGATACTCGTCGCCTGCATCTCTACGACAGGCTTTGCCAGGATGGTAGGCACGATTATCTTGATAGCTTCGCGCGAGATGGCGTCCCCGAAATAGTTCACGTTATCCACGGGGTCGTATCCGCCGCTGCAAATCAAGTTCATCCAAGTGGTCTCGGTCGGAGCAAAATATGTCTTGCGGTATTCCTCGGGATCGCTGTATCCGCTTGCGAGATTACGGGTGGTCTGCATCCTGGTGATGCCGCACTTGGACCAAGAAGCGACGCCTTCCTCCGTGACTTCCACTTCGGAAAGGCTGAGCGCGCGAAGACCGCGAATGGTGGTGACGCTGTCCGACACGTTGAGCCCGTTGCCGATGGCTTTGATCATGAACAGTTTGTCGCCGTAAGTCTCTTGGTCAAATACGATATAATGGGGGTCACTCTTCCCAATGACGAACCAACTATCGACGTTTTCTTCCGCCGCGGCGATATCTTCATCCGAAGCGGAAAGAGGGAGCAAAGTATACTTGAAGCAAGTCGCCTTGTCGTTTTTCTCCCACGATAAGACCATACCGTCCTGCGTAAGAACGGGGGCGATGAGGGTATAGGCGATAAAGGATATCTCCTTGACTCTTTGCTCTTGGGGGAGCGCGTAATAGATAAAGACTTCATCCCCCTGCTCGGCAATGACGGTCTCTGCCTCCGCCTTCAAATAGAGAACTATCTCATCGCCGCTCTCGTTGACGAATTCGTTGTCGTAGCATTCCTCCCAATCGGTTTTATTGAAGCTGCGATAAAGCTTGCCCGTATACGTCCAGCTGACGCTCGTCTTGGTAGCCTGATAAATAACGTTGGCGGCTGCGCGATGGTAGGTAACGGTCACTGCGTCGCTTTCGGGATATTGCGCGGGATTGGTGCCATGGATGGCAACTATAGTGACGACAAAATCGCCGTCTTCTTTAATGTAATCAAGGGTGCGACTGCTTTGGACGGTCGGCTCCCCACCGTTCACCGTGATGCGATAGCCGGTGGCAAAATCCACCTTAGACCATTCGATACGCTCTGTGGTCATGGTCACGACGGGGGTAGTGAGCTTGATGGGCACGATGATCTGCAACGGCTCGCTCTCGATATAGTTGCCCGTATAATACACCGCGTTTTCTTCGTCCCAGCCACCTTCTACGCGCAGGGTCAGCCAAGTGGTGGCGCTCGGAGTATAGATTTTTTCATCGGTTGCGATGAAAGCGCCGTTCGTGCCTATCTTGCGCTTAGTCACGCGCGAAACATAGTCGTAGGTAGCAATAACAACGCCGTCCACGGTATCCACGTTGACGTCGGTCAGGCTGATGGCCTTTATCGTAAATTCATAGGAGGCGGAAGGCTTGCTGTCGCGATAGTTCGCCCCGTTGCCGTTTGCCCTGATGCGCAGGGAATACACCCCCTCGGCAAGCTCCTCAAAGAAATAGACGTCCTTGTCCAGTTTCTTCCATTCGCCGCCGTTGATCGATACGCTGTACGTCAAGAAGTGATGGGCGCCACGCATGTCCTCGACGGTATTGACGATATCGCCGCTGTCGTTCAAATACGCCCAATACAGACCGTCCACGCCGTTAGCACCCGTGTGGAGCAGGAGGGTCGGAGTCTTCATATTCTCCACGCGGATAGTCATTTCTTCCGAGATGATATCGTTCTCCGAGTAATAGTAGATATTCTCGTCAAAGGAATAGCCCGCGACAGCTTTTACATACAGCGTGTGCGCACCGATGACCTCTGCGGTATAACTGCCGGAAGAGTTCTCCACATAGTCGCCGTCGTTGTCTTTTACGTACACTTTGCAAGCGAGCGCCGTCCAACGCAAGGTGTCCTTATCCACTTCGGGACGCTTGGTGAACTTGACGTATTTGACGGTATAAACGAACTCGCTTTCGTCACCGTAACCGATTATTTCCCCTTCCTCTGTGGGTGCGTCCTCGGCATTCTCCACCAAAGTTACCGCGCGAATACGTACGAGGTAGTTGCCCTCGGAAATAGCATAGGAGAGCGAGCGCTCGCTGCGGATGACTTCGTCTCCGCCGTTTATCGATACGGCGTAGGCATTGGCGTCATCCACCTCCTCCCACGCGAGACCTTCCTCCGTTGCAACGATATTCGGCGCGCCGAGATTGGCTTGAACGATTATCTTCTTTTGTACCTCGACGGTACCGACGTAATACTTTTTGTTTTCCGTGTCGAAAGATCCCTCGGCGCGGATATACACGGTGGCGTTGGTATCCGAAAGGTAACTGTCCTCATCGTAGGGAGCGAATGTGCCCTCAATGATCTTGTCGTCTACCTTTTCATCCACGCGGAGCGAAACGATATTGCTGTTGGTATTCCATCTGACGCGCTGGCTCTTGCCTGCCTCAACGATCTCTATCTTGACCGAATTGACGTAGACTTTCTCCACTGTAAATGTATAACTCGCCTCTTGGGTGACAGCCCCGTTCGCTTCAAGGATGCCGCGAGCGCGCACCGTGTACGTCCCGTTTTCTTCGGGGATGGGATAGGGAGCGTCGTACGTCACCCAGCCCGAACCGTTGACGGAATACTCGATGGTCACATTTTCGTCGTAGGAGAAGGTGATAGCGTGTTCGCCCGCCTCGATTGCAGGCGCGGGATAATCGGAGAACAGCGCGGGGTTGACCACGTATTCTGCGCTGAGGTCGTCGATATATAAGCACGCACTATCATTGGCGCCGCGATACTCCACGATGACGGCGAGAGAGCGAAGCATCATATTGGGAATGGGGTACTCTACCAACGCAAGGTCGTCACCGGCATTCAAGGTATAATAAGCTCCCGTGCCTACGCCCCCCTCCAAATAGTACTCGGTGCCGTCAACGTCTATCGCCACCAACTTCAGAAGCAACGCGTCGGCGCCTACGTCGTAGTTGCCGAGTTTGAGGGATACCAAATTGCTCAAGCCGAGTTTCTCCCCCGCCTCGTTGTATACGATCTTGTAGATTTGGTTCTTTCCCGTACGGAAGCACAAAACGCCCGACAGATTGCGGCTGCTTGCCGAAATGTGAGATTCGTCAAGAGCAGACCATTCCTCCTCCGTAAAGGAATAAGCATAAGCGGACCAACCATCCGCGACCGCCTCCTCCGTTTCAAAGGTGAGGGCGAGAGCCGCCGTCTTATCAAACAGGCGCTCCGCGGGGAAATGCGAGGCGTTCTTACCGCTAGCGGAGCGCACGACGAGCGCCCTGCCGTTTTGAACGAAGGCAAGCTCCATCGTAAAGCCGCTTTGGATATCTTCCAGCACTAAGGTCGCTTGGTCCTCGTAGACGCGCGAGCTACCGGTAATGGTGAAATTCTCTTCAAGCGCAGTGGAATAAATGCTGAATCCATCCTGCGCGTTTAAGTCGAGGATAAGTTCATTGGTCTGTGATGCGTCCATCTCCTCGTAGGCGACGTAGGTCGTCCCGATATCATACAGGGGTTGCTTTACGGAGAGAACAGACTCTCCCTCCGCGAAGAAAGATAGTTCTGCCAGCACGAGAGAGGTTGCGGCGCCTCCGGGGGCGTTGCCGCAAACGCCGAAGGTCAAGGTATCAAAGAAAGCGGCGAGCTCGGACGTCGAATGGGCGCTCATGACCCGCGCGGGCACGCCCGTGACGCGGTCGGCTTGCGCATTGGAAGACTTCTTCTCCCACAAGGTAGCCAAGGAGATATTGCCCTCTTCCCACGTCCAACCGTTGTCATCAAAGGGGATGTCTACGTTGACCCAATGGTCGGGCATCACGCCGAGGCCTCTCGTCAAGGTAAAGCCACTGCCCTGCTTAGCAAACGAAAGGGTGAGCGAAGAAACCCCGTCTCCGCGATATAGGAAGGAAATGCCGTTATATGCCTCGTTCAAAGAATACTTTGCGGAAAAAGAGTGCGAAACGTTGTTATTGAAAGCATTTAATGAAACCGCCTCCTCGCCTTCATAGGTCAGCGCCGACGTAACACTCACGCCCTCGGAATGCGTCCAAGCAGACGAGGTCTTGCCCGCGTCGAGCGGAGCATCTGTCAAAGAAGCGACCATCAACTCGACCTCAGAAACCTCGCTCGCAAGGTAGTATTTGCTCTCGTCGGCAACGTAACCGGCGTCAGAACGGAAATATGCCTTGGTCGTTTTGCTTGCGACGTACTGCGCCCCTGTCATGGAAGAGAAATCGCGCCCGTTGGTCGAAACGGAAAAACGCATAGTATCGGAGAAGAGCACGACGGCGTCCGAGGCGACCTTGGATACTTGGAGCTCGCCCTTGAGGGTCTCATACTCCAGTATCGCCCTGCTGTCGGAGTAGGTGATGCCGTTGCCGACCGCCTTCACCTCGATCCTATGCGTGCCGACCTTGTCGGAAAGGGTGGCGGACAAAGCGGACGTAAAGGACCCGCCGTCGTAAGATACCATATAGCTCGTGGCGTTCCTAACGTCCATCCAGGTGACCGACCTACCCGACACGGTGAGTTGCGGCTTATCGAGACCTGTGATGACCTTAACGCTCTTGATAACGTCGTCACCTACGTAATAGACGGCATTCTCAACGTCGAAACCGCCTTCCGCCTTGACGGAGATCACGGCGCCTTCCTGCTGCGCAACGTATACGTCGTCGTCAACGGGAGCGTAAGAACCCCTCTCTTTGACGGAAACGCTTCTTGCGGTGGCTTTCCAGGTGACTTCCAACCCATAGGCGGTCAAATCGGAAAGAGTGACTTCCACCGTCTGATAACGAAAGACGCCCTCCGCGACCTTTGCACCCGTAGCATCTGTCGCATATGCCGAGACCACGTGCTCCCCCACCTCTTCGGAAAAATCAAAGGGATAGCCGGGGAGAAACACCGTCTCCTCGCCGTCGTCAAGCTTGACATAGAAAGAGTAATCCCCTTCATAGGAAATCACTATGCCGTATTCGTCTGTAAGGAAACTAAGTTGGGGAAGCTCGGAAGGCTGTCCGTCCCTATCCGCATCGGAGCCCGTATCCGTCCCCGTGGGGAGACCCTCGTTACACGCAAACAGCCCCATCGCCATCAGCGCGATCACGAGTAAAAAAGCGAAAAATAACTTTGCTTTTTTCATAGATACCCCCGTGCGAAAAAATATACATAATAATTCTAACATATTTCTTTAAGAAATACAATAGCATTTCGCGCTCGAAACATATTTTTTTCAAAGGACATATCGTACCCTTATTTGCGCCTTACAACCGCGCGAGATCGTACATTTTCAAAACGGAATTCTTCCTATTTATTCGATAAAAACAAGGATATCTAAGCAACGTACGAAAAGAAAAGACGTCCTCCCTGATCACGAGAGGACGTCGAAACCGCGTAATGATTATCTTAAATAATATAACTATCAGAATAGTGCCAACAAGAAACCCGCCGCGACGGCAGAACCGATAACGCCGGCGACGTTGGGACCCATGGCGTGCATCAACAGATAGTTGTCGGGGTTGGACCTCTTGCCTTCGTTGTGCGCTACGCGCGCCGCCATCGGAACTGCGGAAACGCCCGCCGCGCCGATAAGAGGATTGATCTTCCCTTTCGTTATCCAGCACATCAGCTTGCCCATCAAGACACCGCCTGCGGTAGAGAAACAGAAAGCTACGAGACCGAGCACCACGATGAGGAGAGTCTCCAACGTGAGGAAGCTGGAATAGACAGCCGTCGCGCCAACAGAGATACCGAGGAACAAGGTAACGATGTTCATAAGTGCGTTTTGCGCCGTATCGGACAAGCGATCGGTCACGCCGCACTCCTTCAAAAGGTTACCGAACATCAAACAGCCGAGAAGGGGCGCCACACTCGGAAGAAGAATACAGGTGATGATGGTAACGGCGATGGGGAAGATGATCTTCTCCGCCTTGGAAACGGTACGCAGCTGATCCATCTTTATCATACGCTCCTTCTTCGTGGTCAGCGCGCGCATGATAGGCGGCTGAAT
>DFEQ01000015.1 GCA_002368735.1 Christensenella sp. UBA3798 | reverse complement strand
TCCGCTTTCCCTCGGTATCGAGACGATGGGCGGCGTGTTTACGAAACTCATCGACAGGAATACGACCATCCCGACCAGCAAATCGCAGATTTTCTCGACAGCGGCGGACAATCAACCTTCCGTTGAGATCCACGTGCTCCAGGGTGAGCGCTCGATGGCGAGCGGCAATAAGACCCTCGGCAGGTTTATCTTGGACGGCATCGCTCCCGCGCCTCGCGGCATTCCGCAGATCGAGGTCACCTTTGATATCGACGCCAACGGCATCGTGAACGTCAAGGCAAAGGATAAGGGCACCAACAAAGAGCAGAGCATCACCCTCACCGCAAGCTCCAATCTTTCCGAAGCCGACATCGACGCCGCCATTAAGGATGCCGAGAAGTACGCGGAGGAAGATAATAAGCGTAAGGAGCTCTTCGAGATGAAGAACAGCGGCGAGCAGCTTATCTACACCGCGGAAAAGGCGGTCAAGGATAGCGGCGACAAGCTCAGCGAGGAAGATAAGAAGATAGTCGAGGACGCGGTCAAGGTCGCTAAGGAAGAGATAAACTGCGACGATATCGACAAGATCAAGGCAGCGATCGACAAGCTCAGTGCGGCGATCAACCCCGTCTTTACTAAACTCTATCAACAGGAACAGGCGAATAACCCGAACGGCGGTAACGGTGGCGACGGTGGTCCCGGCGACGGCAATATTCCGGGAGACGGCACCGTAGAATAATTGACAATTGCAGGGAGGGGCGACCCTCTCTGCATCCTTTCTTATTAGGCTCGAACGAATAGTTCGAAATAGTGTGTTATGGCAGATAAATACGATTACTACGAAATATTAGGCGTAAATAAGGGCGCAAGCGAAGATGAGATAAAGTCCGCCTATCGCAAGATGGCGAAAAAGTATCATCCCGATTTGTATTCCACTAAACCCGAAGCGGAGCGCAAAGCGGCGGAAGAACAGTTCAAAAAGATAAATCACGCATACGACGTCCTTTCGGACAGCCAAAAGCGCGCGGCGTACGATCAATACGGCGACGAGAACGGTCCTATGGGCGGTGGCTTTGGCGGAGGTGCGACCGGCGCGCAGGGATTCGGTGATTTCGACAGCTTTTTCGGCGACTTTTTCAACGCGTTTACGGGAGGTGGTCGTCGCACGACTCGTCAAAACGGACGAATTGACGGCGATGATATCTCAGCTACAGTCACCATCGACTTTATGGAGGCGGTCAAAGGCGTCCAAAAGGACATCCAAATCAGCCGGCAGGAGACCTGTGCGGATTGTCACGGTACGGGCGCAAAGAACGGCTCGGCATATAAGACCTGCGGACGATGCGGCGGTTCGGGTCGCGTGACGATGCGTCAAAACACCATCTTCGGCCAGCAAGTCGTGCAGACTGTATGTCCCGATTGTCGCGGCAACGGCAGGATAATCACCGATACTTGTAAAACGTGCGGCGGAAAGGGAATGAACAAGCACACTCGCATCATTCACGCCAATATCCCCGCCGGCATCGACAACGGACAAATGCTCAGTTTTGCCAACGAAGGAAACTGCGGCAGGAACGGTGGCGCGAAAGGAAACTTTATCCTCGTCGTCAATGTCAAACCCCATCCTTTGTTTAAGAGGAAGGGCTACGATATTTTCTTTGACGTACCTATTTCCTACACGACGGCGACCCTCGGCGGAGAGATAGAAGTCCCCACCCTTGACGGCGTGGCTAAATACAAGATCTCGGAAGGAACGCAATCAGGCACTGTATGCAGAATGTCAGGGAAGGGTGTGAAGCGGATAAAGAGCGAATCGCGTGGCGATATCTATTTCACCGTACAGGTGCAGACGCCGACCGGGCTTTCAAAACAGCAAAAAGAGATCCTCTCGCAGTTTGAACAGACCTTGACGCCCAATCAATC
The DNA here is from genome assembly GCA_002368735.1 of Christensenella sp. UBA3798. Classification (GTDB taxonomy): domain Bacteria; phylum Bacillota; class Clostridia; order Christensenellales; family CAG-1252; genus CAG-1252. The sequence goes on along the minus strand of DFEQ01000015.1, from coordinate 2,615 downwards.
ACCCAAACAAAAGAAGTTCTCGGAGTATATTCGTAAATGATAAAGATAACCGTTACGACCACTCATGAAGGAGCGGAGCTCATCTCCGACGTCTTGTATCAATATTCCCGCTCCGGCGTCGTCGTCGAAGACAGGGACGACGTTGCGGAACTGTGGAATTCCGAACTCGTGTGGGACTACTTGGAAGACTCCGTTCTCTCGCGTCCGAAAGAAGTGAAAGTCGTCGGATATTATGATGGAGATTATTCGGAGATATCCGATGATCTCGAGGAAACTCTGAGTAGCGTGAAGGCCAACTGTCCTTTTGCTTGCCCCTTGGATATCAAGGTGGAAAGTACGTCCGAAGAAGATTGGAGCGAGGACTGGAAGAAGTTTTATCACATCATCGAAGTGGGCGATATCACGGTAGCTCCCATTTGGAAAAAAGACGAGATTTCGGCATGTACCGTCGTCTATATCGATCCCGGTTCCGCATTCGGAACCGGCGAACATGAGAGCACGCGGTTGTGCTTGTCTTTAATGAGCTATATCCCCTTGGAGGGGCGCCACGTTGTGGATACCGGTTGTGGTAGCGGTATCCTCGGAATCGCCGCCTTAAAAAAGGGCGCAAAGAGTTGCCTTTTCCGCGATATCGACCCTTCCGCTTTAAATAATCTCAGAGCAAACATTGCCTTGAACGGTGTTTCGGGACAAGTCGAGCAAGCTTCGTTACTGCAAGACTTGCACGATAGGTTCGACCTTGTTCTTGCCAATATTACTGCGGATATCCTTGCAAAGATGGATAATGCCGCTCAAGTGGTCAAGAAGGGCGGATACCTTATTATGAGCGGGATCATCGATAAATACGAAAAACCACTTCTGGAACTTTTCGAGAAGCGAGGCTTTGCCCTTGAACGACGTGAAACGGACGGTATCTGGGTGGGGCTTTTGATGAAAAATAACGGTTAAAAGTGCGATTGTTCGCACTTTTTCATTATTCGCTGAAATTCATTGCTTAATCGAAGTATATGATTTATAATTAAACTATGGAAATCAAGCGCTTTTTCGTCGAGCGCACTCGCCTTCTATCAGTGGGTGCTACGGCGGATATCTACGGAGAAGAGTATCGTCACGCCATCAAGGTCAGTCGCTATAAGGTGGGCTATTCTTTGATACTCTCCAACGGTGACGGATATGATTATTTCGCTAAGATAACGGCGATCGGCAAGGATCATTTCACTTGCGTGGTCGAGCGCGCCGAGAAAAACGAAAACGAGCTCGAACGCCCCCTTGCCCTTTATCTGTGTGCGATAGAGAAAAGCGATATCGCCGTGCAAAAAGCCACGGAGGTCGGCGCGAGCGAGATCCACCTCATGATTTCACGCTTCACTAACCACGTCAATCAAAACGTGGAAAGGTTGGAGCGGATAGCTTTGGAGTCTGCTAAGCAGTGCGGCAGGGCGGTTGTGCCGAGGATATATCCCCCTGTCCCCTTTGAAGATGGGGTAAAGGACGCGATCTCTCGGTTTGAACAAACGATATTCTGTTACGAATCGGCGAGGGACGAGCGCGTCGGCGACGTCTTCGATCCCAATTCGTCTTCCTACGCCTTGATCGTTGGTAGTGAGGGCGGCTTTCATGAGGATGAAGTGGCGTTTGCCGCAGACGGCGGGGCGAAAGTTGTGACTCTCGGCAGAAGGATACTCAGGGCTGAGACCGCCTGTATTGCAGGGCTTGTGCTCATTGCGAATGAAATGGAGAAACATGAAAACAGCGGTAATTAACATAGGATGTAAAGTCAATCAATGCGAATGCGATAGCCTGATGACGGGTCTCAAAGCGCTCGGACACGAAGTGACGGACGAGATGATCTTTGCCGATAATTACGTCATCAACACCTGCGCTGTCACAAAGGAGGCGGAGCGCAAATCTCGCCAATTCGTCGGCAAAGTGAAGAGAATAAACCCCAAAGCCGACGTTTACGTCATCGGTTGCGCATCGGAGAAAAACGCCGAACAGTTTAGCCTAAAGGGCGTTAAATACATCTCCGGAACGGCAAAAAAGGACGCCGTTTTACAGTTGCTCTCGGGCGTGCATATCTCAGAGATCCCGAGTATTTACGAGTCCCTACCGCAAGGGACTAATTTTCGTGCACGCGCCTATGTGAAAGTGGAGGACGGATGCAATAATTTTTGTTCCTACTGCATTATTCCTTATCTGCGCGGAAGGGTGCGTTCCCGCTCTCTCGAAAGTATCCGTGAAGAGTGTTTAAGAGCCGCTGAGACCACCGACGAGATCGTATTGACCGGGATAAACCTTTCGGCGTACGGCACCGATATCGGCTCTAATCTCGCCACGCTCCTTAACGAGCTCAAGGATATCTCCGTGCGCTTACGCCTCGGCAGCCTTGAAATAAACGTGATAAACGAAGATTTCCTGCACGCCCTCGTTGCTTCCGAGAATATCTGTCCTCACTTCCATCTCTCATTGCAGAGTGGGTCGGACGGCGTACTTGAAAGCATGAATCGTCATTATACGACGGCAGAATATAGGACGAAGGTCTCCTTGATACGCACCTATTTCCCCACGGCGGCGATTACGACGGATATCATCGTCGGTTTCCCCACCGAAACGGA
>DFEQ01000048.1 GCA_002368735.1 Christensenella sp. UBA3798 | reverse complement strand
CGTGTATTTCCTCCGCGCCATCATGCCCGCCTGCGACGAGGCGGGGGTGGATATGGCTATCCATCCCGACGACCCGCCGTGGGATATCTTCGATCTGCCGAGGATCGTGGGGTGCGAGGCGGATTACGACCGCCTGTTTAGAGCTGTGCCCAATAAGCACAACGGCATCACCTTCTGCACGGGGAGCCTCGGCGCGGGTCGCTTCAACGACCTCCCGAAGATGGCGGCGAAGTACGCTTCGCGCATCTACTTTGCCCACCTTCGCCAACTGAAGTTCGTTAACGACACCGATTTTTACGAGAACGGGCATCAGACCGCCGAAGGCAACGTGGACGTTTACGCCATCGTCAAGGCGCTCGTTGAAAACGGCTTTACGGGCTATCTCCGTCCCGACCACGGCAGGAACGTGTGGGGGGAGGACGCGAAGCCCGGCTACGGCTTATACGACCGCGCGCTCGGCGCCGCCTATCTGACGGGGCTCTTCGAGGCGGTGGAGAAGGATCTATCCAAATAGCAGAGGGCGTATGAAAGTCAGTTTCCGAGAAGGAAAAACAGTTGCGGAAGGGAAGTACTTCGAGAAAGCCTCCTACGATATGGCGAGCGACAGCGCTTCCGTCGTTGCGGACGGGTGCGGCGGGCTCTCCTCCTATCGCGTGGCAAACGTTTCGGGGGATTTTATCCGCACCTTCCTCTCTTTGGATATCCGTGTGAACGGCGAGCCGCTATCTCCCTATCTTCCGAAGAGGGTGGAGATGATAGGTCGCACCCAAAAGGTCACGGTGGATACCGCGATGGGGGATATCTCCGTTACGACCTTTTTATCCGCGCCCGTGAACGGCGTGTTTATACGCATAGAGGCGGGATCTCCCTTTGATTTTTCAGTTAATTATCGCGGCGAAGAGGCGAACGGCGCGCGGCGCGCCCACTTTATAAAGGGCAAACGCTTTATGCTCTCCTCTTCGGTGCCCGGCGATTGGGTCAAGGAGAACGCCGCTTTCTACGCCACAGCGGAGGGAAAAGCGGATATCTTGATATCCTTTGCGGCAAAGAGGGGGGAGCATGTCGCGGCGTTTTCCTCTTTTGACGAGCATTACGCGGCGACCCTTCGCGAGATCGAGGAGGTATCCATCCCCGCCTCGGCGGAGAGCGAGGAGGAGAAAGCCCTTTACCTTTCCGCCTATTTCACCGCGCTTGAAAATTACAAGAAGGTGGGCGCATTCAGCGCCTTTGCGGCGGGCGTCAAATATATGGACCCCCTGCGCACCTATTTCCGCGATTCCTATTTCACGGTGCTGCCCTTATTGCGCTCCCGCCCCGACCTCGTCAGGGAGGAGATATTGACCCTTGCGCGCGGCATCGGTAAGGACGGCTCCTGTCCCTCGGCGGTCAAATGCGACTTTTCCGCCTTTTGGGGGGACCACTACGACAGCCCTTCCTTCTTCGTGATGGAGCTTTTTGACTACGTCAAAACGACGGAGGACGACGCTATCTTGCATGAAAAGGTAGGGGGCAGGACCCTCCTCGATATCGTGCAGTCGGTGGTGGACCGTTTGATAGAAAAGTCGGATAAGAAGACGGGACTGCTCTTTAAAGAAGGCAAATACAACAAGCGCGACTGGGCGGACGAGGTCAATCGCAACGGATACGTGACCTTCGTCAACCTTCTGTTTTTCCGTGCGCTCGTCGGCGCGTCCTATCTCTTCGACGGAGAGGACGACCTTATCTCCACCCGCTACGCCTTGCGCGCAGGCTTTGTAAAGAACGTTATCAACGCCCGCCTCTTCGATGAGGACAAGGGCTATTACGTCAACTATAAGACGAAGGATTTCACCGAGGACAACCTGTCGGTGGATACCGTTTTCGCCATCCTTTTCGGCGTGGCGGATGAGGCTCGGGCGGAGAGCGTCCTCGACCGGATGGAGAGGCTTTTGGAATGCAAAAACAACGCGGAGCAGGGGGGCGGAGACTATGGCGTGATGTGCGTCTATCCTCCCTACAAAGCCCCTAGGGCTGCCTGTCATAAGTCCGCGCGTCTTTACGATTATCACAACGGCGCCAACTGGTGCTATTTGACCGCGATGTACGCCTGCGCAAAGCTGCTTTGCGGGCGGGATTGGAGGTCGCCCATCCTCTCCACCTTCCGCTATTACGTCACGCGCGGGCAATATACACCCGTGGAATACTTCTCGCCCTGCTGTGAGTGGGGCTCGGCGCTGCAGGGATGGAGCGCGGCTTTGGCGCTCGTCTATCAATGCGCGGACAAACAAAAAACCGAATAGTATAAAAGGAGGAACGATATGAATATCCCTTTTCAAGTGGACTTATCCGATAAAGTAGTGGCTATAACGGGTGCGGGCGGCGTTATCTGCTCCGAATTCGCCCGAGCGCTCGCAGAGTGCGGCGCGAAGGTCGCCCTTCTCGACATCAATTACGACGCGGCGAAGAAAGTCGCTGACGAGATCGGTGCGAACGCCCTCGCCGTCAAGTGCAATTGCTTAGAGAAGGATAGCATCAAGGCGGCCAAAGGCGAGGTCGTCAAAGCCTTCGGCAAGGTGAATTTCCTTGTGAACGGCGCAGGCGGCAACAATCCCCGCGCTTCCACCGACAACGAGACCATGACCCCCGACCTCGAGGGCGTCAAGGACTTCTTCGCGCTTGAGGAGAGCGGGCTCCGCTTCGTCTTTGACCTCAATATCACGTCGGCGTTTTTGGTCACGCAGGTCTTTGCCGAGGATATGGTCAAGACCGGGGGCAACATCATCAATATCTCCTCGATGAACGCCTACCGCCCGCTGACCAAGATCCCCGCCTATTCTGCGGCAAAGGCGGGCATCTCCAACTTCACCCAGTGGCTCGCCGTGCACTTCGCCCCCTGCGGCATTCGCGTCAACGCCATCGCCCCGGGCTTCTTCGTGACCAATCAGAACCGCGCCCTCCTCTTCAACGAGGACGGTACCCCCACCGCGCGTACGGGCAAGATCCTTGCCGCCACCCCGATGAAGAAGTTCGGCGAGATATCTGACCTCATCGGCTGCCTCCTCTGGCTTGCGGACGACAAGGCGAGCGGCTTCGTCACGGGCACGGTGGTTCCCGTGGATGGGGGGTTCTCCGCCTATTCCGGCGTATAAAACGACGGCGGATAGCGGCACATCTACTTTGTTACTGACTTCAAAAACGCTCAGTTACGTACAAGGAGTACGCGCCTGCGGGGTTTTTTCATTGCGTCGCGTCTAAGCCCCACTCTCCGCGCTCGTCTTTTCAGGTTAAAGGCTTATTGACAGTTCAACACCATAAAGGATATAAATATTCTAAAAAGGGGATGGCATCTCCTGTTTTGTTTTCAAAAAATTAAATGTCTATCGGTAAAAAGCGCTTGGCAACAAGCGCTTTTTTATCTCAAAAACTTCGGTATAAATTCTCTGTCGTTCGCGCCGGATTCTTGATAGAAGCAATTTTCGAAGTCGAGGGCGAGGGCGTGGGCGACGACGGCATTGTATTCTAGGGGCTTCAAGGGACTCAGGAGCTCGGGGAAGCGGGCGAGGTCGCCGCAGGGAACGTACTGTCCCATGACCGATAGATAGACGCTTTTGCCGAAGAGCTCCTTGATGCGGTCGAGCACGAGGAAGGAGTCCTTCGCGTGAGTGGGGAGCACCAGGTGGCGGATGGCGAGCCCCTGCTTCAGTACGCCGTTGTCGTCGGTGACGTCCTTTACCTGCGCGCGCATAGCGAGGAGGGCTTCTTCACACCTCTCGCGGTAGTCGGCGGCGCCGCTGTACTTTATTGCCATGGCGTTGTCGTAATACTTGTAGTCGGGGAGGTACACGTCCACGTAGCCTTTTAGACTATCGATGGTCTCGGTGCTCTCGTATCCGCCGCAGTTATAGATGATGGGGAGAGCGGGGCGGTAAAGGTCGAGGGCGTCCTTGATGGTGGGCACGTAGGGGGTCGGCGTGATGAGGTCGATATTGTCCGCCCCTTCGTCCTCGAGCGCGCGGAAAACGTCCGCAAGCGCCGCGGCACGGATGGGCTCACCCTTCACGCAGAAGGAAATTTTTTGATTTTGGCAAAAGGCGCATTTGAGGTTGCATCCCTCGAAAAAGACGGCGCCCGAAGCGCCGTTCCCCGTCAGATAGGGCTCCTCCCAAAAGTGCAGTTCGGCGCGCGCAACGACCGCCCCTTCGGGGGCGCCGCAGTAGCCGACCGCCTTTTCGCGGTCCACGCCGCACTTGCGGGGGCAGAGAGAGCAGATCATAGGAGCTTTAATACGTCCTTGAAGGTGTCGAGCACGAGGTCGGGCTTGACCTCGCTCTTCGCGAGATCCTCGCGGGTGGTGTCGCCCGTCAGGACGAGGACGCCCTGCATGCCGTTATTCACCGCGAACTTGATATCGGTATACAGCCTATCCCCCACCATGGCTATCTCCTCGGGACGGAGTCCGTAGTCCTTCTCGATATATTCCGCCATCGTTTTATGGGGCTTACCGATGATGAGATCGGGCTCTCTCCCCGTCACCGCGCGGATGAGCGCCATAAAGGAGCCCACGTCGGGGATGGAATGGGGGTTGGCGGGGCAGACGAGATCGGGATGGGAGACGATATATTCCTTGCCCTCGAATAGGTGGTTGCAGGCGCGGGTGAGTTTGTCGTAATTAAGCTCGGTGTCAAAGCACACGAACACGATGTCCGCCTCCTCTTTCACGAGGGGGATACCCGCCTCTTCAAATTGCTTATAAACTGCGGAATTTGCTAGCAAAAGAACCTTTTTGCCTTGGCGCTTCTCTTTGAGAAAACGGATGCTTGCTTCGCCGCTGGAAAAGATGTCCTTTTCTGTCGCGGAATAGCCCATTTTGGAGAGTTTTTCGACGTAGGCGGAAGGGGTCCTACTGCTGTTATTGGTCAAAAAGACGACCTTCCTGCCCCCGCGGCGTATCTCGTCCAGCGCCTCGAAAGCGCCCGGTATCTTCTCGCTCCCCACGTAGACGGTGCCGTCCATATCAATCAAGAAGAGTTTGACTTTCTTTATATCCTTCATCTTCGGTACCTCCCGTACTCAGCCGCACTTCAGGAACGGCTCTATCAATCCGGTCATCTTGATATGCTTGATTAAAGGATACCCCGAAATCGCTTCTCCCGTCAAGGATAATAGCGTAAGTAGCTCGCTTGCCGTCAGGGCAGGGGAGGCGTCCTCTTTTGCGGCGCGCCGATAGAGGCGGGAGAGGTGGCTTAGCGGGATAGCGCGTAGCGCTTCGAGGAAGTCCTCTCGGTACTCCGCCGTCAGTCGCCACCTGTCGTCGTACCCCTCCGCATAGGGCTTTTGCGAGGGGGAGAGGAGCGAGGGCTCCATGCCGCACTTTGCGCCGAGCAACCTGAGGTTCTCCGCGCGGTCGGGCGGAGGACAATGCTCGAGGGGCAGGGCGCCGAGGTACCCTTGGTATAGGATCAAAAGAGCGTACGCGGCGGGGAACAGATAGTCGGGGAAGCTCCCCGCCTTGCACTTTGCCGCAAGCAGCGAGAGGGTGTGCGCGCTCCCAACGCCGGTGGCGGAGGGGGATAGTTTCAAGAGGGTGAGCGCGGCGTTTACGGCGTCCGCAGAGGCGTTTTCCTCCCGAACGTCCGTCAAGAGGGCGGCTTTTTCCTTCAGCGTGCGCAGGGCTTGGGCGGGGCTCTCCTTCTCTAGAAGGAGTTTTTCATAGGCTTCGTCCGCTTCTTCGAGGAGGGTCGCCGCGATATAGCCCAGCAAGGGGCGTAAGGGGGATGCGGCGAGCAGGGCGGGGTCAAGGAGAGTTACGTGCCCCATCGAGCGCCCCACGGGCAGTGAGCCTTTGGTGGATAGATAGCTCCTGTCGTCCGCCGCCGAGAGGGCGGCGCTTTGGGTGGGAAAGAGTATCTTGGGAATGGCGGAAGGGAGCCTTGCCGCCTTTGCCGCTTCGATGGGGGTAACGCCCCCGACAGCCACCGCCGCCATGATGCCTTCGGGTGGCTTTTGCAGTTCGGCGAATAGTTCATCCGCCCCCTTTTCGGGAATGTTTCGACGAGTGACCGCCATTCCTTCAAAGGAGATCGCCGCCGCGGCGTCGTCCCCTGCCATGCCCTCCTCGGTGTATAGGAGCACCCGCCCGCCGTGCGAGGCTTCCCGCACCTCTTTGGCAAGCGATCTATAGCCCTCTCGAATCACCGATATCTTCACGTTTTCCTTTTCCATAGCCGGTCTCCTTGCTTTTCTCCTCTCATTATCGCGCCGCGCTTTCCGCGAAAAAGAGCGCGTTTGACGATAAATTATCAAAAATTAGGTTATTTCTGTCATCGCGTATGGTAAAATTATCGTATGAAAGTCAAAAAGCTCCTATTGATACTATGCGCGCTGGTCGTAGCCGCTCTATCGCTGTTTTCCTGCAATGGGCAAGAACCCGAGGAAGCGGCGGTCTTTTATCGCTCGATACTCCCGCGCGAGGCGCTGACGACGGCTACCAAAGTGTCGCTCGGCGGGTACCAGTACGAGTGCTTTTTGGAGCGCGGACACATCAAGGTGTCCGAGACGAGGGAGAATACCGTCTATTACGGCGTTTTGAGCGACCGCGGGGAGGTCGTCCTGCCCGTGAACTACACTTCGCTCGGCGCGTCGGGGAACTTCCTCTTTGCCGAGGGGGGCGACGAGGTCAGCAGGCATTACGTCTACTATTACGACGGCAGGGAGCTGTGCTCCTTTGACGATGCCGTCACCGTCGAGGACGTGGGGGGCGGCTACTTCTCCGTCAAGACGGAGGACGCCTCCTACCTCTATAACGCCGAGGGGCAAAACGTCCTTCCCGGCACCCATCTCGACGTTAGCTACTCCTATTCCTTCTGCGGCAATTTCGCCCTGGCGCACAGCGGCGAGAGGGGTCGCACCTTCGTTTTTAACATACGGACGAGCGACGTGCTCCTCTCCTTTTTTGACACCGACGTTCGCAGTTATCTCGTAGCGTATCTCGGGGACAACGACTTTGTCGTTGCGGTCACCGATGCTCTGGAAAGCGCCTCGGGCGCGGATATTCGCATCGACCGCGGAGAAGGGTGGACGTACTACAAGCAAAGCGTCTATCGCTACACGGTCGGCGCCGCGTCCCCCACCTTGCTTGATCCCGGTCGCTTTATCGTCAAGATGAATAACGTTTATTCCGTCGGACTCACCCGGACGGCACGCGAGGAATACACTCTCCTCGAGGGCTATACCGCCGTATACTATTACGTGACGGAGGGGTTTGCGGCGTCGGGCGAGCTGGGTTGCTATATCGCGGACGACGCCTTCGTCGAGAAAAAGGCTCTGCCCGCAGGAGTCACCGGGGCGCTCACTCACGTGAACGGCATCGCCGCCGCGTCGGACGCGTCGGGGGCGATATTGCTCATCGACGAGAGTGGCGAAACGGTATCGAAAACAGAGGACGCGGCGTATCAGGACGTCATCTATCTCGGCGGGCTCGTCGTTGCTTCCAAGATACTCTCGCCGGGGGTCATCCGCCGCGGCGCTTTGGGTCTTGACGGCAACGTGGTCGTTCCCTTCGAATATTCCTATATATCCGCATTTATCGGAGGAAAAGCCGTGGCGTCGAAAGGGGGCAAGAGCTATATTTTGACGACAAGCGGCGCCGAGACGTATATCGGCGACTATTCCTTCCCCTATTATTTCGAGGGCTTCTATCAGATAAACTCGGGGGATAAGTTCGGCATCTCCTCTTTCGACGGCAACGTTCTGGTGCCCGCTGTCTACACCTCCTTTGCCGACCTTTCCCGCTACGGCAATACGGTGTACGTCGCGCTTTCGGTGGGCTCGGTCACGGACGTTTATCGTATGTATTGAGCTTCGGCGGAATGCCTTTTTGCCCGCCTATCGGAAAATTTTTTCGGTTTCGCAAAACGCTTGACAGCCTATAATTAGGGTAGTTATAATAATACAGCCTATTGCTCATAGGTATTTTTAACGTAGACTATAAAAAGTGAGGTCATAGATATGAAAAGAACTTATCAACCCAAGAAGAGACACAGAAGCAAGGTGCACGGTTTCCGTGCCAGAATGGCGACCAAGGGCGGCAGGAACGTGCTTGCCAGACGTCGCGCGAGGGGCAGAAAGCAGCTCTGCGCCTAACGATGCAGAAGCAGTACCGCCTCACCGACTCGCGCAGTTTCGATTACTTGTATCGTCACGGCGCGGCGTATCGCAATGCGCTCCTTGTCCTCTACGTCGTCAAAAGCAGGTTTTCCACCCCGAAAGTCGGCTTTTCGGTAGGGAAAAAGGTGGGCGACGCCGTCCGTAGGAATCGGACGAAGAGGCGTCTTCGCGAGGCATTTCGGCTGGAAATGGCTCGGATACAGGCGGGACAGAACTATGTCGTCGTGGCAAGAGTGGGCAGTGCGGAGCGCAGTTATCAAGAGCTCAGAGAGGCGCTGTTGTCGCTGTTAAAGCAAGCGAACGCCCTCTTGAAGGAGGAATAGGATGGACAAGGCGGCACACGCCCTTTTGACGTTTTATAAAAAGAACATCTCCTCCGCTTTGCCCAATCGCTGCATTTACACCCCCACTTGCTCGTCCTATACCTATCAAGCGATCGAGAAATACGGTCTCTTGGTCGGGTGCGTCAAAGGCTTTTTCCGCATCTTGCGGTGCAATCCTTTGGCAAAAGGCGGCTTTGATCCCGTTAAGGAGAATTACAGAGGGAAAGCCAAATGGTTAATTTGACGTCATTTCTAATTTCGAGCGAGCCCGAGCTCACCAACTGGATCGGAAAACTCATCTATGCCCTGTATAACGGCATCGGGAATTTCGGTTGGACGGTCGTGGTCTTCACCATCATCTTGAAGGTGATCCTTTCTCCGCTCGATATTTGGCAGAAGCACACGATGCTCAAGAACAATCGTGCGATGAAGATCATCGCTCCCGAGCTGGAGAAGCTCAAGAAGACCTACGCCAACGCGCCGGACGTCTTGCAGCAAAAGCAGATGGAGCTCTATAAGAAGAACGGCTATTCGATGATGGGAGGCTGTCTGCCCGCCATCATCACCATCGTCATCTTCTTCGTGGTCTTCTCGGGCTTCAACGCCGCCGTGCGTTATGAGAACGAGAGGATGGTTTACGAGCTTACGCAGAAGTACGAGGCCGTAGTCACGGAAAACCCCGACATCACCACGGAGGAGCTAGATGAGACCATGGTCGTCGCCTTCAACGAGGAGAAGCAGGGCTGGCTGTGGATAAAGAACATCTTTATGTCGGATACCTACGCCACCCCCGTCCCCACCTTTGAGAAGTTCGTGGGTAGAGGGCTCGGTCAGATCGGCGGCACCTTGCCTGCGGAGACGAGGGCGCTCCCCTTGATATATTCGCAGTACGACAACGGCTACGACGCCGTATTGATGCCCGCCGTCAACAGTTACGCCAAGGACGGCTTCTTCGACATGAAGCAGTGGAACGGATACTTTATCCTGCCCTTCATCTCCATTTTGTTGTCCATTTTCTCTGTCAAACTGTCCAAGGCTACGCAACCCGCGATGCCCGAGCAGAATGGCGAGAACGGTCAGAACGGGCAGGGCATGATGAAGGTCATGAACTGGCTGATGCCCATCATGATGGGCGTATTCGCTCTATTCTATTCGGCGGCGTTCTGTATCTATATGGTCATGAACTCGCTCATCACGGTGATATTCAACCTCGTTTATAACCACATCGCCAAGAAGCAGGACGCCAAGTGGGAAGAAGATCGCCTCGCCGCCTCCTACAAGAAGGGGCGTTAAAAGAGATTTTTATTTATGGCGCCCCGTCTTTCGGGGCATCGGAGGATATATGATAGTCATTGAAAAGCGCGCTGAGAGCGTGGAAGAAGCAAAGCAGCAGGGACTCTTGCAGCTCGGCATGGACGAGACGCAGGTGGATATCGAAGTCGTAGAGGAAGGGGGCGAAGGCACCCCCGCCGTCGTCAGGCTCTCCACCAAGTGGAGCGAGGAGGACGACGTATTGGACTACGTCTGCGGCCTTCTCGACAGGATGGACCTTGACTGCGCTCTCGACATCGAGCCCATCGAGTCGGGCTACAAAGTAACCATCAACGGCGACGACGCCAACTATGCCATCGGGCATCGCGGCGAAACGTTGGACGCCATTCAATATTTGGCGCAGATCTCCCTGAACCGCGGCAAGGAGAATTATCTCAAGATAACGGTCGACGCCGAGAATTACAGGGAGCGTAGGGAGCGCATCCTCTGCGACCTCGCGAGGAAGATGGCTACCAAGGCTGTGCGCGAGAGGGTCAAAGTGGAGCTCGAACCCATGAACCCCCACGACAGAAAGATAGTGCACGAGGCGCTGTCCGAGAACGAGGACGTCACCACTTACAGCACGGGCACCGAGCCCAATCGTTATATCACGATAGAGCCCAAGCTCCCCGAGAAGGTGTACGGCACGCAGAGCGCCTTCCGCAAGCACGGTATCAAGACCAGAAGTTTCGGCGCGAAGAAGAGAGGTTTTTAGTATTATATGGATACCATCGCGGCTATCTCCACTTCACTCGGAGCGGGCGCTATCGGTATCGTCAGAATGTCCGGAGAGCAGGCGCTCAGCCTTGCGCTCCGGTTTTTTAGTTCCCCTACGGTAAAAAAGGCGGAGGACGTCGTCCCCAATCACCTCGGGCTCGGCACCTTCACGTCGGGCACCCTGCGCGAGAAGTGCATGATGGTCTATTTCCGCGCGCCCAAGTCGTATACGGGCGAGGATATGGTGGAGTTTCAGGTGCACGGGGGCAGCTATCTCGTGACGAGGGTCCTCGAAGCCGTCCTCAGCGCGGGGGCAAGGCTGGCGTCTCCCGGCGAGTTTACTCGCAGGGCGTTTATGGCGGGCAAGCTCTCCTTGGACGAAGCGGAGGGTATCCGCGCCATGATCTCCGCAGAGAGCGACGCCGAGCTCCGCGAAGCGTACTCTTTGATGAGCGGGCGCTTCCACGATAGGATAGAGGGGCTGATGCAGTCGCTGACCGAGGTATTGTCCACGATGGAGGCGTCCCTCGACTATCCCGAAGAGATGGAGGACGAGGCGGACGACAGCATGGAGAAAGCCGCCGCGGTCAAGGAGGAGATGAGCACCCTCCTATCTTCCTACGACGCGGGCAAGCTCATTAAGGGCGGGGTGACCGTCGCCATCCTCGGCAAGACCAACGTCGGGAAGTCCTCGCTTCTCAATCGTTTGCTCGGCTATCCCCGCGCCATCGTTTCCGAAGTGCACGGCACCACCCGCGACGTGGTGGGGGAGAGCATCGTGTATCAGGGGGTCAAGCTAAACCTTCTCGACACGGCGGGCATTCGCGAGACGGGGGACGAGGTGGAGAGCATCGGCATCGAGCGCTCCCTGGACGCTGCAAAGAGCGCGGACGTCGTAATATACGTCTCGGAAGCGGGGAGCCAAACGGAGGACGAGGAGATCTCCAAGGTGAAGGACGTTGCTCGCAAAGTGCTCTTCGTGAATAATAAGATAGATATTCTCGGCAAGGACGCGACGGGTATCAACGTCAGCGCCAAGACGGGCGAAGGGGTGGACGCGCTTTTGGATGAAGTGCTCCGCGTGACCCTCGTGGACAGCCGCGCCACGGACGCCTTGCTGGAAGAGAGGCACGCCGACTGCATTCGTCGTTCGCTCCGCGCCTTGGAAGAGGGCATCGACGCCTTTAAAAAGGAGAATACGGAGTGCGTGCTCGTGGACCTCAGAGAAAGCATAAACGCCCTCGCCGAGATAGGCGGCGGGAGCGCAACGGATAAGATAATAGACGACGTATTCAGTCGTTTCTGCGTGGGAAAATGAAGTACGAAGCCATCGTTATCGGCGCAGGACACGCCGGCGTAGAAGCAGCGCTCGCTTTGGCGAGGCTGGGGCATAAGACCCTCATCGTCACCCTCGATGAGAGGTCTGTTTCGCATATGGCGTGCAACCCCAATATCGGGGGCACGGGCAAGGGACACCTCGTGCGCGAGGTGGACGCCCTCGGCGGGCAGATGGGGCTCAACGCGGACGCCTCCCTCCTGCAGATCAAGATGCTCAACGGGAATAAAGGCGCGGCGGTGCAGAGCCTGCGCGGACAGACCGATAAAGAGGTCTATCACGACAATATGCTTAGGACGCTCCGTGCGACGGATAACCTCACCATCCTCGAAGGGGAATGCGAGGATATCCTCGTGGAGGGCGGCTCTGTCAAGGGCGCGGTCGTGAAGGGCGAAAGCTACTCGTCAGACGTGGTCGTGCTGTGCACGGGGGTCTACCTCTCCTCGCGGACCATCACGGGGGAGGAGATACACGACGCGGGGCCCTACGGCTTTGAAAACAGCAAAAACCTCTCCGCGGCATTGCTCGCAAAGGGCTTGCCCCTCCGTAGGTTCAAGACGGGCACGCCTGCGCGCGTATATGCGGATAGTATAGATTACAGCGTGATGACGCGAGAGGACGGCGACAGCACCATCAACTGCTTCTCCTTTTTGACCGAGGGGAAACTGCTTGACCAAACGCCGTGCTACCTGACCTACACCAACGCCGAAACGCATAGGATCATTCGCGAGAATATCCACAGGGCTCCCCTCTATAACGGCACCATTCACGGGGTCGGGCCCCGCTATTGTCCCTCCATAGAGGATAAGATCATGCGCTTCGCCGATAAGGAGCGCCACCAGATATTCATCGAGCCCGAAGTCCGGGACGGCGAACTGATGTACGTGCAGGGGATGAGCAGCTCTCTCCCCAAGGACGTGCAGGAAGCGATGTATCGCTCTGTCAAGGGGCTTGAGAAAGTGCGCTTTGCGCGCTACGCTTACGCCATCGAGTACGACTGCATCGACCCCCTCGCCTTGAAGCCCTCGCTGGAAGTTAAGGCGGTGGACGGGCTGTTCTCGGCAGGGCAGTTCAACGGCAGCAGCGGCTACGAAGAGGCGGCGGCGCAGGGACTTATGGCAGGCATCAACGCCGCGCGTAAGCTGGAGAATAAGTCCCCCGTCATCATTCGCCGCGACGAGGCGTATATCGGGGTGCTCATCGACGACCTCGTGACCAAGGGGACGAACGAGCCCTATCGCATGATGACCGCCCGCGCTGAATACAGGCTGTCGCTCCGTCAGGACAACGCCGACGCCCGCTTGACCCCCCTCGGAAGGGAGATCGGGCTGGTGGACGACTACCGCTGGGCAAAATTTTCGGAGAGGAACGGCAAGAAGGACGCCCTCCGCGCCGCCTTTAAGACGTCCGTCCCCCTTGCCGTGGTCAAGGAGATCTACGCGACAAAAGGGGAAAACGCCGCTTTCGGCATGACCATCGAGGAGATGCTGAAGCGCTCCTTTATATCGGCGGCGGATATCCTGCCCCTCCTTCCCGAGGCGCTTCGCGACATTGACCTTGCGGAGGAAGTGGCGGTGGAGGTAAAGTACGGCGGCTACCTGGACAAGGAGAAAAAGCACGCCGCGGACGCTATGAAGATGGAGGAAAAAGTGCTTCCCGAGACCCTCGATTATCTTTCGATGGAGAACCTCCGTTTGGAAGCGAGGCAAAAGCTCGACAAGGTGCGCCCCCGCACCCTCGGTCAGGCGTCGAGGATCAGCGGCGTATCCCCCGCGGATATCGCGGTGCTCATCACCTACCTCGTCCGTACGCAACGTTAAACAAGGGAGAATTATGATAAAGGAATTATTCGCCGAACAGAATATCACGATAGGGGACAGGGAAGAAGGGCTCTTCGACACCTATTATCATAACCTGATCTCTTGGAATGAGAAGTTCAATTTGACCGCCATCACCGATTTGAGAGAGGTCGTCCTCAAGCACTTCATCGACAGCGTCATCGCCGAGAAGTATTTCCCGCACGGCGCCTCGGTGGTGGACGTGGGGAGCGGGGCGGGTTTTCCCGCGATCCCCTTGAAGATCGTCCGCGGCGACCTTGATATCACGATGCTCGAAGCTTTGAATAAAAGGGTGGGCTTTTTGCAAGATACCCTCGCCGTCCTCGACATCGAGGGGCGCGCGCTGCACCTTCGTGCGGAGGACGCGGCGTACGGCGCGATGCGGGAGAGCTTTGACGTAGCGACGGCGCGCGCCGTCACGGGCGCCAAGCAACTCGTGCAATATCTCCTCCCCCTCGTGAAGGTGGGAGGCTGCGCCGTCCTGTATAAAGGGGCGGACGTGGAGGCGGAACTCAAGGAAGCGGAGATTGCCGTCAAGACGCTCGGCGGCATGATATCGCGGGTGGATCGCGTGGACTACGCGGGAATGGGGCGATCCATCGTGGTCATCGACAAGATATTCACCACCCCTTCGGCATATCCGAGAAGAAAGATAAAGTGAGGTGACTTATGGCTTGGGATCTGAACAATAAACTGGTCGTGGGCATTTCGTCAAGGGCGCTCTTTGACCTTGAAACCGAGAATAAGATATTTGAGGAGCAGGGGCTCGACGCCTACGAAGCCTATCAGATCGAGCACGAGGACGATATCCTAAATCCGGGGACGGCGTTCCCTTTGGTCAAGGCGCTGCATAGGCTCAACGACGGCGATGAACGACTGACCGAAATTATCATCATGTCCAAGAACAGCGCCAATACCAGCTTGCGCGTCTTTAAGTCTATAGAAAAATACGGACTGGACATTTCCCGCGGAGCGCTCGTCAGCGGGCGCCCGATCGCGCCGTATTTGGCGCCATTCAAAACTGATCTTTTTTTGTCTGCGGATGAAAATGACGTGCAAGAGGCGATCAACGCCGGCTTTGCCGCAGGTATTATTTGCTCTCACGACGCTCTCCCGATTGACCCCAATCAGGAGATCGACCAGATCCGTATCGCCTTCGACGGCGACGCGGTCATCTTCTCGGACGAGGCGGAGCGCATCTATCAGGAGCAGGGCTTGGATGCATTCGCCGAGCACGAGCGCATGAACGCTCAGAACCCTTTGCCCGAGGGACCTTTCGCGAAGCTTCTCAAGACGATATCTCTCGTGCAGCAGCGCTTCCCCGAGGACAAGATGCCCATCAGGACGGCGCTCGTCACCGCACGCAACGCCCCCGCGCACGAAAGGGTGGTCAGGACGCTCCGCGCTTGGGACGCCCGTATCGACGAAGCCTTCTTCCTCGGCGGCATAGAGAAGGCGGAGGTGCTGAAAGCCTTTGGCGCGCACATCTTCTTCGACGACCAGACGGTGCACACCGACCCCGCGTCCAAGTCCGTTCCCGCCGCAAGGGTGCCGTATAAGAAACAGTAATTTATAGTGTCAAAAAAGCGACGGTGCTCCGCCGCTTTTTTTGATGGGACCCCGTCACGCGCGCACAACGCGCATGATTCGGGACATAAAAAAAGAACTGCAATTAAGCAGTC
>DFEQ01000003.1:26649-45648 GCA_002368735.1 Christensenella sp. UBA3798 | reverse complement strand
GGCGACTACGCCTATAGGAATGCGACCATCCTCGACAAGTACGGTAAGGGTGACGTCGTCTTGAAAGACGTTGACTCGGTCGGTAAGGCGGCGTTTAGCGGCAGTACCATCACGAGCTTCACCTTTGGTAGCAAGATGAAGACCTTCTATGCGGACGACTCCGCTGATAACGGCTCGCTCCATAATACCGTGAAGCTTGCGACTATCGCTTACGGCGGCGGCGACGTTTCGAATCCGTACTTCGGCGTGAGCGGGAAGGGCGTTCTCTACACCAAGGATACGAAGCAAGGCAATTACGTGGCTATCAAGTACCCCGAAAATGCCAATGCGATCGCAGGCGATCTGTCCTTCATTACCGAGATAGGCTATGGCGCCTTCCGCGGCACGAAGATATCCACCGCGTCCTTCGGCGCTCCCAAGATAGGAGACTACGCCTTTGAGAATTGTACCTCCGTCGTCAGCTTGAACAACGATAGCAAGACGATGGGCATCATGTTCTCCACCGGTCTGACCGAGATCGGCAAGGGCGCATTCAATGGCTGCACGGGACTCCGGAGGGTGTCGCTGCAGGGGCTTGCCGCGTTGACCGTGGACGAGGGCGCATTCAATGGCTGCACGGGTCTCTTGGAGGTCTATATTTCCGCGCTGAACCTTGTTCTCGAGCAGGATGCCTTTACTACGGGCGGCACCATCGTGATCGCTACTTTGGATTGCATGGGCGCAGTCAGCATTACGGGCAGCTTTGCCGCGACGACGGTCTTCGTGCCGGTGTCTTACACCGACGCGAGCGTGACCTCGGATAGCTACGCGGCGAATAAGTACTACTACTTTGACACCGCGTCCAAGAAGTATGTGCTCAGCACGGGTAGCTACGACAGCACCAAGACCTACTACGTCAGGAACTACCCGGTCAGTGGCACGATCACCTGCACCAATCTCGTCGAGTACACGCCGACCGAATGCTTGATCGTGAATGCCGATGGCAAGTTCTGCGGCGCCAGCCAGGGCTGCTCCTTGCACGCCGACCATATCCATAATATCGTCGTCCTGCCGCTCTATTACAATAGCACGATGCTTATCACGGGCATCTATGCAAGCGAGAGTGAGTTGAAGGACGGCAACGACACCACGCTCCCGGCTGTCGTATACGGCTACAATTACACCTACGTTTACCGGGACGAGGCGAGCGGCGACTATGTGACTGCTAACTATGCCGACCTTACCATGGAGAACGTTCCCGCGGCTGTGACGGTGACGGGCAACGATATGGCGTCTACGCATAAGGTCCAATCGATCTAATAGGAGGTTCAGATGCAGAAGTACAGTTATCAAGCTTTGACCCCGGATGGCAAGACCATTCGGGGAACAATGATCGCGAATAACGACGAGGAGCTCCGCCAGCTGGTAACAAAAGCGGGGAATACCATCATCAAGTTCACGAAGCTGGCATCCGACACCGAGGGGAGCAAAGCGCTGCCCCTCAAAGAAGTCAGTAATTTTTGCAGCCAGCTCGGCGCTATCTTGAAGGCGGGCTTGCCCCTAGCCTCCGCCCTTGATATGCTCTTCGGAAAAACCGAGGAAGGCGTATTGAAGAAGTCTATCGGCAAGATATACGAGATGGTGCAGAAAGGTAACTCGCTCTCCGACGCCCTCGCGGCGCAGGGCAAGGCGTATCCTCCTTTGATGCTCAATATGGTCAAGGCAGGCGAGATGAGCGGTGACCTCGATACGACGCTCAATAAGCTTGCGGATCACTTTGCCAAGGAGATGAAGACGGCAAACGCCGTCAAAGCCGCGCTGCGCTACCCGAAGATGCTGGCGATAATCACCCTCGCCGTGGTCATCTTGATGGTGGCGGTCGTGCTTCCCAAGTTGACCTCTACGATGTCGCCGGATAGCCTTCCCGGGCTTACCAAGGCGCTCCTCGGACTGTCCGACTTCATTATGGATAACTTCATCTTCATCATCATCGGCGTGGTCTTCCTGATCATCATCATCCCGATGATAAAGAGTATCGAAAAGGTCAGTTACACGTTGGATAAATGGAAGGTCACTTTCCCCAAAGTGGGCAAACTGATGAAGATGATATATACCGCGCGTTTCGCTCGTTCGCTCGCCACCTTGTACGAGGGAGGCATCCAGCTCATCGACGCGATGCAGATGTGTACCGCCATCGTGGATAACGCCTACGTTTCGGAAAAGATGGAGGACGCCATCTACCGCGTCAAGAAGGGCGAAAGCATCTCCAAGGCGATGGCGAGCATCGACGTCTTCGACCCTATGCTGACGAGCATGATATTCGTCGGTGAAGAATCGGGCGTTCTCGGCGACGTATTGATACGTGTTGCGGATTACTTCGACGAGGAGTCTGATAACGCCACCAAGGCGCTGACCGGACTATTGGAGCCCATCATGCTCATCGTGATGGCAGGCATCATCGTGCTTATAATTTTGGCTATATTGTTGCCGATGTTCTCATCTTACGAAAACATCGGTTAAACGGAGGGATAGATATGCTTTGTGTAAATATTGGAGACGATAAGATAAAGATCATCGACGGCAAGAAGAGCGGCGGAACGATCGTCGTGAACAAGTGCTATGAGATCGAGACCAAGGTTGGCGCGATGGAAAGCGGCAATATCAAGGACCTTATGGCGTTCTCGCAGGTCTTGCAGGAATGTATCAATGCGGGCGCTATCAAGACGACCGACCTCATATACGTCCTCGACAATCCGCGCGTGATATTCCGTGAGATGGTGGTGCCGGACGTGTCGCAGGACAAGGTCAAGCTCATCGTCGGCAACGAGATATTCAGCGACAGCAAGATGGCGAACAATACACTCGACTATATCGTGGAAGGCACCTTCAAGAACGAGGAAGGGAAGAAGAGGGCGAGGATCACCGTGACCTACGTGTCCAACGACGCCATCGACAGCCTGCATACCGCGGCTACCGAGCTCGGCATGCGTCCCACCGTTTTGGACGTCGCGCCCAATACCATCAGTAAGCTCGTGGAGAAGTTCTATAAGACCAATCGAGCCATGTTGGAGGATACCTTCGTGCTCCTCGATTACAAGGACAGCTTCATCTCGCTCTACGTCTTTGACCACGGACAGCGCAAGTTCTCCAAGAACAGCACCCTGTACGTCGGCTCTACGACGGACAACACCTATCTTCTCGGCGAATTGACCAGCAATATCAACAGCGTCATTCGTTTCTTCGAGTCCCGCTCGGGCGTCAACGTCACCGCGATCTACATCACAGGCAACGTCGAAGCGCTTTCGGACGACTTATTACAGGGGCTTGCCGAGTCGATGAATATGATGATCTCGCACCTGCCGATACCATCCTTCGTCAAGGGCGTGGACATCTTTGATTTTAATAAGAACAGCGGCGCGATCGGCGCGTTTCTGAGGAGGTAATTTATGGCAAAGACAGATATAAACCTGTTTAAAGCCGCCGGCGGCGAAAGGGCAAAGTCTACCAAACGTTCGCCCGTGACCATCATGCTCTTGATAGGCATCGTCATCGTCATCGCGGCGCTCGGCGTAGCCGTTTACTTTAATATTAAAGTGAATTCGGCAAACAGCGATTACGCAAAGCTGCAGAAGATACAGAACAATTACTCCCGCACCCTCGCCGATCCCGATATAGAGGAGTTGTCCAAGGAATACAAGACGGTGCAGTCGACCATCGAGTCCACCAAGGCGAGCAATAGCTATATCGAGCGTGCCTCCGCCCTCTATCCCGAGGCAACGAAGAGCGAGGTCAAGGCGATCCGCAATACCATTCGCAACAATCCCATGGGGTTGACGTACACCATCACTACCTCGCCCGAGGAGGATGCGGAGGACCGTGGCGTCGTACCCGGCGAGGAATCCGAGGAAGAGTACGAGGAAGAGGAGCCGCTCGACCCCATTGATTACGAAGCGCTCAGGGCGCATCTTTATGACGAAGACGTGGACGTTTCCGATAAGAACTATCTGTACTCGGCTTTGGAAGCTTTGCAAATCAAACAAGAGAACGAGGACTATAACGTCTGGTACGCCTATTATCGTTGCTATTTCGTAGCGGTCTTCACGGGCGAAGACGGCGGTATCCCCAAGTTGATCTCGGCGCTCGCAGACCCCACGACGGGCACGATGGGCGGGCAGACGCCTTTCTCGAGATATCTGATGGAGAATGACGTTTACGTCGATGACGTGTATTACGTTCCCGCTATCTTTGAATCCGTGCCGTTCGACGACGTCTACTACCACATCCTTCTCCTCCCCTTGAAGTCGGTCATCGAGCGTGCCTACGACATCCTCTCGGCGCACTCTAACGCTCTGGTGGAGACCAACCACTGGGAGGGTCAGCCCGAACTCGCGGCATTCTACGTCACCGATATCGTTTTCAATAACGAAAAGTTGCAGTTCAACCTCTATCTTCCCGACGACGACGCCCTCTTGGAGGGGTATATGTCCGAGATAGACGCATCGTATTTCTTCGACGTTGACTGGTCCGTCGTTCTTACCGATGGTAATAAGAAGGAAGGCAGTATCGGCAGCGTCCTCGGATACGATAACCTGACGGTCTACTTCGAGATAACGCTCAATTACAAGAATCGCCCCGAGCTAGAGACCGCGGAAGAAGAGTGATAGGAGGGCAGAGTTATGAAAATTACCGAAAGAGATAAAGTGTTATTGGTTTTGCTCGGCGTCATTTTGATAGTAGCTCTCGCCGTCGTGCTTCCCGGCGTCGGCGTGATGTCCTGCAATGAGAAGTTGGATAAGTTGAAGACCGATTCGACCGAGCTTCAGGCAGAGCTTGACGCCCAACATGCACAACTCAACGAAATGGGTGTCACCAGCCATCAGGAAAACGCCACCAAGGCGGCGGAATCCTTGGAAGATGAGATATTCGACCTCAAGGTGGAGGCGTCCCACCTCGCAGGCAACGTCTTGGCTTATTACAAGCCCTACGCCGTGGATATCGGCTGGTTGGACGGCCTTGAATATCGCTACGGCGTCAAGTCGGACGAGAGCGAAAAGATACTCGTCTACGATTTTATCGACAACGTGAGCACCGGCAGTTCGCAGAAAAAGGAGATCACTATCGTCGTTGACGGCGTCAGCTATACTCTCCCCGTCCACGAAAGGGACGTCAAATCCTTCGCGGTGGGCGAGGTTTCGTGCGAGTACGTGGTCGATATCTCTCTGCAAGAAGTCCAGATCAAAGAAGTGGGCGCTTTCTTGCTCTACTTGCACAACGTCGCCTCCAAGGGCTCTATGCTCATCACCGACGCAAAGCTCGGCTCGGAGAATACCGTGAGCTTTACCTTGATGATGCCGCCCGAGGACAGTAAGCTCTCGCAGTACGAGCAGGAAGTCTTGGAGGAGCTGGCAAGGCGCGCGGCAGAGGAGGGCGAAGAAGAGGAATAAGCTCTTCTCCCCTCCCTTGCGGGCGGGAAACGATTATTTTTTGATTAAGAACCGAAAAATTTTTGTTAGTAAAGACATTTTACAGGCTAATCATTATTTATAATGATTACAGGAGGTGGCGACGATGAAGTTCGCTTGGAGCAAAAATAAAAAAGGTGCGGCCTTGGTATATGCTATCATGGTCCTCTTGCTCTTGTCGACTGTCATCGTGGCGCTCACGGCGCTCTCCACTTCTTCTTATACCGACGCAGTCCTCGCTGTGTCGGATGACCAAAGCTATTATTACGCGAAGTCCATCGGCCTCGCCGTCAAGGAGCAGTTCAAGGACGGCTACAATATCTCGCGTATCATCACCGAGCTTGACAGGCAGGAGGCTGATCTCGCCGAGAAGGGGGGGGATTCTCCCTATCAAGACCCCAAAGTCACAGGTACCTTCACTATCGCCAAGGATACGGGCGACCTCGTCAGCGGTACCGTCCAGATCCGCTATAAGAGGGATGGCGATGACAACGTGGATAAGAATACCATCGAAGTGCGCACTGCCTGCGTCATCAACAATTCCCCCGCGGCGGTCACTTCCATCTTCACCTGCGAAGACCTTTCCGGGGAAGAGGTGGACGTTCTTAAAAAGTCCTTCACCGATTACGACGTCATCTTGACCGACACCAACAAACTGAGCTTTGATTTCTCCGAGTCGTCTACCGCGGCAAATACCAGCAACCTTAACGTATACGTCTATGCGGGCGAGGACGATACCGTCCAAAACCCCGACTTCGACCTTTGCGTCGATATGGGCGGCTCCTTGACCACGACGGGTAAGACCAAGATAAAGTCCAAAGCAAGCGTAGGAGGCGCGGCTGTCTATCATAGGATAACCGGTAATTTTGTCGCTTATGGCGATTTGGAGCTTTATAATACGGGCGTCTACGGCTCAAAGGGCGTGCATTGCGACGGCAACGTGATATTGCATGCAAATTCCTACGTAATGAACGATATTTATGCCAGGGGCACGGTGAATATAGAAGCTACGGGCGCTCTTTTGAACCTTGGCTATTACCATTCCGGCGGGTACGTTATGCAGCAGTCTGTAGCAGATACCGGTTATTCGGGAAATCCCGAATTTGTTTCCGCAAAGAATATTTACGCCCATGGCAACGTGAACATCGGTGCTCAGGCGAGGATCAAAGAGAACGTCTATACCCACGGTGACGTCACCGTTACCGGCAAACAGATCGCACCCGAAGGTTCCGGCTGGGGAAGCAACGCTTATTCTACCCACTACGGCAATACCGTCATCCAAGGCAGCGTCTATTCCGAAGGCAACGTCATTATCCAAAGAGGCGCAGTCGTCGTGGGCAACGTTTATGCCAACGGCAACGTTACGGTGCGGGAGGGCGCTTGCGTTGTGGGCAACGTCCAGTCCTTGAACGGCAACGTTTACGTCCATAGCGCCGTTATCGGCGGGCAGGTAAATTGCCCTAAGGGCACCATCGAGTTGGATAACTCGAAGTTTCCCTCTGCGAGCGCGTTCGTTGCCGAAGCGGATTTTGGCGGTACGCTGGTGCTCGGTGGCATCGGCTGTTTCCAGAGTGGCACAGTCTTTAAGCATACTTGCAATACTCTCAGAACCGCTGACGTAGACAACGTTTCTGTTGCCTGGGGCAATATGTACGTATCCAACCCCACCTACAGCGGATATACCCCGCTGCTTTCCGTTTGGATACAAGGGTCTCTGTATTTGGAGAATTCCATCGCCTCCTTTGCCAATACCGCGGGCGGACGTTATTACGAAGGGAAAAATTCGGCGGGCAATCCCTACACCTACGTCGTTGAGCTGAATCAAAAGCAAGACCTCTACGACAAAACGGGACTATATGCCAATATGTACGGCGCTCACGTCGTCACGATGAACGTCGGAGACAACCAATATGCCCTTTACGATGCGTATTTGTGGAACGGTTGGATCAAAAACGTCAACGCGCGTTGCTTGTATCTGGCGGATATTATGGTCGACGATTACGCTTTGATCTATGCCGCCCAGTATTTGGAGGTGTGGGGCACGAAGTCGCAGACGGGATGGCGAGATTACAGCAAGATCGCCAATTATACTCGCGGATTATCCGCTCCCTATACTTACGCGCAGAGCGGTACCGAAGCGACCACCGTCATCCCCGGCACTGCTAGGATAGACGTCGCGTGCAAAATGCCTTCCTATCGCGGCGTATTCGGGGATACCCTTTCCTGCGGTTTCTATCAGGGTATCAACAGTACGATCTATGCCGCTCCCGTCGAGGGATGGGGAAGCGGCATGTATGTCGGCTCCGAAGCGGGATCCACTTCCGACGCTTACGTCATTCTCGGGGATGAATCGCGGACGGGTCCGACCCGGTTCTACGGCGTCATGCACGCCTACGTGGGTAATTTCAAGATCACCGCAAGTACTCGACTCTCCGACGTAAAGTCGGGTAGTTGGAGCTACGCAGGGCTCATCCTCGCCGAGGTCACGGGGGGCGGTAACCCTAATTACGACAACGACGGCGTGCGTCCCGCCGCCGCTAAGAATTCTTTCTACGTGGAGAAGTCCACGAGCAACGGACAGTATCGCTACGGCTCACACATCCAGGTCAAGGGCAACGCATACGTGGCGGGCTACGTCTACAACTTTGACCACTTTGTCCGCGACGACGGTACGGGCAGCTTCACCAATACGACGGACGCCAGGTTTAAGGGCGTCTTCAGGAGTGCGGGCAAAACTCTCAATGTAAAAGGCACTTCCAGCTTTACCGAGATACAAGCCACCAATTCCGACTCTATCACTACCCTCAAAGGTAGTCTTACCGTTGACGCGCTGCGCTTGAACGGTAGCTTTGAGATGGAGTCTGCGAGCCATACCTTGACGGTGAACGGCGATATGTACGTCGCGAAGATGGCGTCGCAGATCCTCTCCTCGGTCAAAGTCACGGGCAATCTGACCATTAATTCTTCTACGATAGATCTCGCCCCGCAGAAGACTTTTACTGTCGGCGGCGACCTCTATCTCGGCACGAAGGGGCTCACCCTCTCCGGCACCACGCAGACTGTAGCAGGGCGAGTACAGCTTTATGACAGGACGGAAGGCGTTCTTTCTGTCAAAAATGGCGCTACTGTCGGCGGCGCCTGGTCGTATGGAGAGGTGCTCATCGACGGAGGTGAGCTGAAAGGCAACTTCGACATCGGCTATCTAACCCTTCGTTCGGGTAAGGTGGAGGCGGCTAGCGGCAGTATATACGGCGCCGTTGACAACGTGTTCACGCACATAGGCGGCTCCATCAATCGCGCGTACATTACCGTCCGAGGCAGCGCCGATCAGGCGGTGGTCATCAAGAGCGAGCAAAACTCCAAACCAAGCGGGACGAGCGTCTTTATTTATGCCAAATCCGGCGGCGCGTCTGTCACGGGCGGCAGCAACGTGGATTATTCCGGCGGTGGCTTGATCACCAAAAAGAGCGCAATTGTCGCGGGCGGTTTCAAGTGCGGTATCGCGGTCAAGGAGGGTAATTTGACCATCGGCTCAACTACGACCACGACGGATAGGTATATCGTAGGGTGCGCGTATTATCCGCATACAGATTACGACGTCGAACCTCCCAAAGTGATCACGAACGACGACGCCTATCGCGTTATCTATGCTTCGGGCAACATCACTTGGGGCTACGGCGCAAGGACCATCACCAACGCGGATGAAAAGGGTAAATACGGCGGCTGGACTCACCTTACGGCGGGCGGCAACGTCACCATGGGGAAGAGCGATTATTACGTCGAGGGCAGGTTTGACCAAATATGCGCGGGCGGCACCGTGAAGCTCTACGTGGATAGAGTGTACGCCGTCACGGCAACGGGCAGTTCGACTGTCGATGCCGAGATATACTTTACCGGTTTCATCGGCGCTGTCAAGGATGACGACGAGGCGGGTGTTAGGTTGGAAAACGGAAACCTCCATCTATATCCCAAAACGGGGAAGGCGGGCTCGACGGGAGAATACCTCCGCGGACACGTTCAGATAGACGAAGGCTACTTGTATATCGAGAACAAGCTCAACGTCGAAGGCTGCCGCGTCATGTGCAAAGATATCTATACATCAAGCACCTCGACTTGCGGCTTGGAGAATATTCATAACGATGCCTCAGGGTACAAGCCCGTATCTCTTTATCTGACGTCTCCCGCGACCGAAAGCGACGGATATTACAGGTTGAATTACAGCATCGCGGGGGCATTCTCCATCAATACGAACCTCAAATACAATTCTCCCGTTACCGTAAGAGGTGAGCTGTACGTCAAAGGCGAGTTGAAGTATAACGACAGCTTGGAAAACTTTGAGTGTAACGGCGGCTTGTATTGCGAAAACGTTAAGGTCAATATCACTTCCGCCTTCAAGGGCAATGTCCACCTCCCCAAGGTCACCGAGTTAAAGCTCAATGCCGATATCGGCGTCAACGCTCCCAAAGTAACCAAATTCGAGCTGAATATTGACATCACCCATTCCCTGAGCCTTGCCTCCTGCGACGAGCTTACCGTGGCGTCGGGTCGCACCGTTTCGGGCTCTATCATCATCAAGAATACCGGAAAGATAATCAACAACGGCACGATAGGCGAATCGGTGGACTGCGGCGTTTACGAGGGCAGCGGCACCGTCGGCGGCAACCTGGTCGCCCGCACGTCGGGCGGGGATAATAAGATAACCACGTCGGGAGATAAGAGCAAGATAGCCGTCGGAGGCAATATCTGGACCAATGGCAATCTAACCATCAATACCTATTGTACCATCGGCAAGCAGAATTCATATATCTATGCCGATGGAAATATCACTATCGATAACGCTTCGTTCTATTACACGAGCGACAACAATTGCATGGATTATATCCTCTCCACGGGGGGCGATATCGAACTGACCAATTGTGCGGGCAGGGTCCCCAAGGTGTGGAATATGAAAGGCGCCATCGTCTTTGTCAACGATAGCGAGGCAAAGCGCGCTACCATCAGGGAAGTCGTCAGTTACGGCACTTACGTTTGGCTCGGGAAGAAGGACGGCAACAATTATCAAACGGTCACCGGCGATCTGGAGTGGCACGGCACGTATGAGGCGGGGACTATTCCCGGCAAAGGCTACGCCATCGATTTCTGGGGCGGCGCGGGTAGGACTGTCATCAACGGCTCTATTAAGGCGTACGGCACCGGCAACGTACATACCAGCGCTGCGCTGATCAAGAGCGTCAGCCATTTCAGGAATTCCGGCTCGGTAAACTCTTCCGCAGGCGGCGTTTACGAAAAAAATGTTTGGATAAATACCTCCACTTCGACGAACGTAACCTCTGTGGCCATGAACGCGTCGATACAAGGTGACCTCGTCATCTACGGCAAGTCGACGACCACGATCACCTTGGGCGGGACTATGGGCGCTTCATCTTCAAACTTTATCCACGTCCACACGGCAAGGAGCCTGACGCTGAACGGAAAAGTCTTAGGCTCTGTCAATGCCGCCAGCGTACAGACCATCGACGTCAATGAATCTGTCGCCGGCTCCTTTACTTGCAGTTACGGCACCTTGACGACAAAGAGTGATAAGGGCACCATCGGTGGCAACCTCCGCGCTTACGATGAGGAAATGCACATCAACGCCAACGTGGGCGGAGCAGTCACGCATACCGCACATGCCATCTCATCATCTTATCCTATCAAGAAGGTCGTTTTGGGCAGTCAGAAACACGCTATCACCGTTGGCGGCAATATCACGGTGCACGGCAGACTCGTGGATAGCAGCAAACAAACCAAGAGCGCAGTCATCAATTGTAAGGGCACGTATTACGCCGACCTATTGAAGGACTTTACAAATTGCACTGCTTTGAACTTTACTTCCGAAGCAAAGGGCAACTGCGTTATCGTGGGTAACCAAACGAGCAATAAAACCATCAGCGCAACGATGAACATACTCGGCAGACTCTTTGTCTATTCTGTTTGGAACGAAGCGAAACAGTCTGAAAGTAATAAAGGCTATTATCAAGTTATCTTCAACGGCGTAGTCAAAGCAAACGCGCTCATCGTTAACAGCAAACCTGCGGAAGCTATGGATGATAACAATACCGGCGATGATGAAAGGTATTTATCTGCTCGCCCGATAAGAAAGGTCATCAAGTACACTAAGAGCGCCAATTCCTCCAAAGCATGGGGCGAGGACGACCACGCCTGGATGGAGGATCTGTCCGATTCCAACCCGAGAGGACTATCCAGTCCGAGAGCGTGTTCCGCCACTTGGGGCGATATCTATTACGATGCTATCGAGAATGCAACGGGGAAGGACTACGTCGTGTTCAATAAGCCCGTGTACGTGACCATTCCCAATCATGACGACCTTTTAAACGTCCTTACGGCAGGGGGCTCGACCGTTTATTACGGAACCGTACATGCCTCGCATACCAAGTGGGGGGCGGGTAGTACTTTGTATTCAGACGGTCAGGTCTCGTTGAGCTATTGCATTCTGTACTCAAAAGGATGGAAGAATGAGAATAATCATTGTACGACATACGATGACCCGTATGGTGGCAAAAACACCTTCTGGAATACTTCGAAGGCAAATCTTGATATGGACGGCTCGATGTTTGTGCACGCCTACGACGGAACGGGGAATAACTATTTCGACAACGTGACCACCAAGTCCAATTTCTCCATCTATCTGGGTAATACCTACGTGACGGGAAACAGCGAGTTTAAAGGCTGTACTTATTCAACAAGCAAGGGGCAAAACGGCAATGCCTATTCCGTACTGATGTTTTTTGGCGCTAGTCTCTTCTTGGATGGTACTTCACATATCAAGACGGCAAGGGACCGCGACGTGGATATTCCCGCAGGTAGGACTATCGTTTGGGTCAACAGCGGCACACTGTATGTCGGTGGCGATGCGTATATAGGATATAAAAAGTATGGAAGAAAGACCGGCGATGATGACTTGTGCAGGAATGGGGTGTCGTTCCAGCCCGGTATATTCGTTTCCGATACAGGGGGCGGTAGCGTGTCCTATGACGGTACGTCCTACGAGAAGGGGACGGCTTGCGTCAGAGGTTCGGTGAGCATAGATATCTATGCATATCGCAATATTCGTATTTATAAAAACGGTGTGGTCAATTCAAGGAACAGTGCTGGCAGCAATAAGTATTGGGCAGGTTTATTCATCTCCAAAGGCGCTGTTTTGTTGCAAAAGTCCGATGGTTCTTGGACTGCCTCCAATAAGACGAGCAATCCGGATTCTCCCGGCGGTTGGTTTGGTTATTTTTCTGCCGATAAGGGCGGTAGAAAGTTCTATACCGCAAATGACGGTAGCGGCGTTTCTGACGCTTCGGCATATATTCCTAATGGCAGTAAATATTCCGAATACGTTAATAAAACGTGGGGTGGCAGTACCGCTGATAAAAATCTGTGGTTCTATACGCCGCTTTCGGCAGCGCCTCCGCAATTGAACGTAGCATATCAGACCGTATCGGGATACCGTTACGATAATTTGCCGACGGGCGTCCGCGACCCGGGCAATAATAATCAATATAAGTATCAGAATTTGCCGGGCAGCGGTTCGACGAATATGACCACCACGTCGGGCATTTCCGTCACTGATTCCCTTGGTCAGGTCTCCGAAATCGGTGAGAAGAGCGCCCCTTCTATGCCATCCATCACGGCAGCCGGCGGCTTGAATACCAACGGCGACGCCTCGGTAAATCCGCTTGTCGTGAAAAACGTGACCCAGCCGGACAGCTTCTGGAACTTTATTCCCGCCACCAAACAATGCAACGCTATCAAGGCGAGTGCGGCGGACAGCTCCATCGTCTTCTACGGCGGCAAGGCGTCTAATAATACATTGTACTGGACGTCTCCCAACTATACGGTCTCGGGCATCACGATGATACACCCCTCCTCCAAGTGGACGAGCGATATCTCCAAGCACTTTGACAAGACCAATACGAGCTATTGGAATACCCGCTTTATCCCCTTTGTTTGGAAGTTGCCCTATGAAGGCACCACGACGGAGGGCAAGACGGGGAATACCCCCGCAAAGAGAGTATTGGATCAGTCGGACAGCCAAGAAGTCAACGGTCACATGATGCTGAAACAGACCAACTCCACGGGCTACTACACCAATGAAGCCCAGTATGCCGGCAGTAGCTTGGCAAATAAGGCGGGTAGCCTGCTCGGCTGGCGTTCTGCGGGAGGCAGCAAGTTGAATGACTTCGTTGTTATCAACGGTTATCCCGAATGGGACGGACCTTTTGATAAGGACCCCGACCACAAGCGACGTACCAAGATACTCGTCTTTGAGAGCGGCGAATTGCCGTACTCGGCATTCTTTATGGGCGAAGGCACGGCGAGCGAGGACTACGCCTCTTGGAATAACTGGAGCGGCAAGAAGATACGCGGCTCTAACCAAAAGGCTTGGAGGCTCGGCGACCCTGACGTCAGTTTCTACGACGGCAGCTTGGTGTTCTATACCTGCGCAGACCCCGCCAATCCCTATAGCAGCGCCGCTAAGGACTTGCACGTCGTCCTCCCGCAGGGCATAGGCTTCGATTTCGTCGTTGACGCGGAGAATACCGTTACCGTGGTGGGTAGGGGCAGGGTGTTCCTGTATCTGACCAGCGGCGACACCGTCATCTTCCGCGCAAAAGCGACGGATGGCGTGCACGCGAACCCCGTCGGCGGCTTGAAGAGCAACGGCGACGGCACCTATTCGCCCCTCCTCTATATCATCGGCGCGGGCACCAATATCGATCTGTTTATCGACCGCATGCCGGTAGGCGCCTTCATCTATATGCCTTTCGGCTCTGATGCACGGTTGTATGACGCTTCAAACGGCACGTATAAGGCATATAATACCTTCAAAAACGTGAAAGGTTCCACCTTCTATAATAAGTACAACGGGACCGGCGCTACCACGAGCGTAGGCAGCAACACCTTGCATCTCCTGTGGGATGGCACGTCGGGCGGCGCCAGAAATATGTGGGGCACTTTCGTCGTGGATAAGTTCGACTATCAAGCGGCGTCCGACGTCTTGAATTTCAGGAATTACAGCGGCGGAAAGAGAGTTATCGTGCCCGACCTTGGCAAAACCAAGATTTACGCACGTAGTACGAAGAGCGGCAATACTACCAAGCTGGGCGATTATAAAGAATACTCGCTCGCAACCTTCCTGGATAACGCACCCGACCAGTCCACTAAATTCCTTAACTGGGAATACGTGGGTATCAAGGTGGAGGGATAAGTATGAAAAAGATCATTACCTTCTTCAAAAAGTGCAAAAAAGCTTTCACGCTTATGGAGTGCGTGTGCGCCATCGCGGTCGTTGGGCTGCTTTCTGCCATCATCTTGCCGTTGACTTTCTCCGCTGTGAATTCGATGAATGCCTCCAACGCTCTTCGTACCACGGCAGCAAAAGCCGCCGCGCAAAATGCCACGCAGAAGACCGACATCTCCAAGACTGCCGTTCCCGAAGCGGATAAGACGAATAATAATAAGACGCCCGACGGATACAATACCTATACTACCCTGTACGTGACCATCGACTACAGTAAGTCGCTGCCGGGGATGCGCGCTGAAAGCGCCTTTATCTTTACCGAAAATTGCAGTAAGGATCAAAATAACAAAGTGTCGGTCGTCTATTACGACCTCAAAAACGGTATGGAAGAGAAGGACGTAAAGTAATTATGTTGTTTAACAGATGGAAGCGCGCAAAGAATAAAAAGGGTATCACCCTCGTGGAGATGATCGCCGCAATCGCGATCACCGCCATTCTTGCCTCCGTCCTCTCTATGATGATCGTTCCCGTGATGAATACCTATCGCACCTCGTCCACCAGGGCGGAGTTGCAGACGGCAGTCACTGCCAGGCTCAACGATATCGCCTTGTGGCTGCGTTCCGCGACGGGCGTCTACGTGCCTAAATCAAAAGACAGTAGCGGTAAAGTTACGGGATATGGTTCTTTCCCCGACTGTAATAAAAACAATCTGTATCAGTTTCAGGCGGTCAGGAATTTCGATATCAAATGGGGCATTGCCAATATGAATTGCTACGGCTCGAGCGGCTACAATTATCCCGAGCTCAAGTGGGTGCAGTATTCCGAGACCGATACCAAGAATCACACTTTGAAATGGGCAAGTGAGCACAAGCCCAACATGAAGCTCGACTCCGATATCTATCAATCGGAAGATATCACCTGTCCTTCCGTTACCGACTTCTATTTCTATATTCGCCAAAACCCCGACGACGGCAATCGTCGCAACGTGATGGAATTCCATCTCAAAGTAAAGAAGGGCAACGTGGAATACGAAGGTACGAAGACCTTCGTGTGCGAGAACTTGGCAATTAACAATTTGGATATCTACTTAGCGTCCTTTAACAGAAATGGCACGACGGGCGTGTGGGACGCTTTCACCAAGGCGGAGGTGTCCACGGGCAGCGACCAAAGCAAGTGGACGAAGTACTATTCCGTTTGGTTCTCGAGGGACGTTTGATATGGTTGCCGTATTTACTGTCCTTGCCGCTGCGGTCGGCGTGATACTCGGCGGCTTCGTATCCCGTGCCGCGTACGCCCTTCCGAGAGGAGAATACAAGCAGATCCTTTTCCCGAAGTGTCCTCATTGCGGGCGCGACCTTCCCGCCAAGTATTCTATCCCCGTCCTAGGCTCCGTCCTCTCCCTTCGTTGTCCCTTGTGTGGAGAGGATCAAGGGGGCAGGGCGCTCATCTCAGAGATCGTCCTGGGCGCCGCTTTTGCGCTCCTGTTCCTCGTTTACGGCGGCACCTATCTCTTCTTTGAATATGCCTGTTTGGCGGCGGTGCTCCTCCTATTGTCTTTGATAGACTTGGATATTCACGAGATACTCCACTCTTTACTCCTTGTTATACTCGTCCTCGGCGTCATGACGTTCGTTTTCTCCTTCTTTTCCTTCTCCTTGTCGGGTACGGTTTGGTGGGAGCATCTCGTCGGCGCCTTCGTCATCAGCTTGCCGCTTTTCTTCGTGATGATGTTTACGGGCGGCATCGGCGGGGGCGACGTGAAGCTGATGTTCTGCCTCGGCTTGCTTCTCGGGTATAAGCTCACCCTTGTCACTTTTCTATTCGGTATCGTCATTGCGGCGCTGGTCGCCGTGATACTCCGCGTTTTCTGCGGTAAGGGCGCCAAATATCAACTCGCCCTCGTCCCTTTCCTCTCCCTTGGCGCGATGATCGCGCTGCTTGTCGGGGATAAACTCATCGCCGCGCTTTTTTAATACGGGATCGCTGCTTGTTATCCGTCACATCCGAGCGTAGCGAGGATATATCGCGTTTGCAAAAAGCAAACATATCGCATCCGAAGGATATATCGCATTGCCGCAGGCAATATATCGCGCCGCTAAAAGCGGCATATCGCCATTTAATTAGCAATTAGGAATGAGGAATTAGGAATTACAAGGCGCTGAAAGGCGTCTTTTTCTATCCGTAGCTGCTTGCAAAGCGAGCAACTTCACTACGAGTGAAACGAATAACTTCACTTGCCGCAGGCAAACTTCACTCCGCGCCGGAATGCGCGGAACTTCACTCGGCGTTAGCCGCAAATCTCGTCTATTGACTTTTTTACTCGTGTATGATATACTATTATCTGTGTAAAACACTTTTTCGGAGGCATTATGAGCAAACTTACACTGGGACAGATACTTTTGCAGAAAGGCTTCGTTAAGCCCGACGATCTAAAGAAGGCAAGGAATATCCAGATACAAAATCCGTCCAAGAGCTTGGCGGAGATTTTGATCTCCATGAACGTCACCTCCGAGGTGAATATTCTTACAGCACTTGCCGAACGTATGAACGTGCAGCTCTTGGAGGGCGCCATATACGTTACCGACACGGATATCATCAAGCGCGTGCCCGAGAAGATCGCTCGTAAGCATACCATCATTCCCTATAAGATCGATAAGAATAAGCTCATCGTTGCCATGCGCGACCCGAGCAACATGGATACCGTCGAGGATATCAAGATGGCTGCCGGTATGGATATCGGCTTCGTTCTTGCCACCGAATCGGCGATCAACGACGCTATCGAGAAGTATTACGCCAACGTGACGGCGCAGAGGATGGCGGACGATATGTCGCAGGAGGAGCAGGACGCGGCGGCGCAGGCTGCCAACGAGCTGGACGACAGGGTGGATAGCGCTCCTATCGTCAAGATGCTCAACACCTTGGTGCAGCAGGCTTACGTCACCCACGCCAGCGATATCCACATCGAGCCTTTCCGTGATACCGTCATCATCAGGATGCGTATCGACGGCGCTTTGCAGGAGTATATGAGGATATCCCCCTCCGCGCATAAGAGCCTTATCACGAGAATAAAGATCCTTTCCAATATGAATATCGCCGAGAAGCGCATCCCCTTGGACGGCAGATTCGACTACACCTTCGAGGGCGAGCTCATCGATATCCGTGTATCTACCCTCCCGACCACCTACGGCGAGAAGGCGGTTCTCCGTCTACTCGGCACCGCGATGGGCACCGACGTCAAACTGACCGACCTCGGTATGCTCCCCGAAAACGCCGAGAAATTCATGCGCATCTGCGAAGCGCCTAACGGCGTGGTGCTGGTCACAGGTCCTACCGGTAGTGGTAAATCTACCACCCTTTACACCGTCTTGCAGGACCTCAATAAGCCCACCGTCAACATCACCACCATCGAGGACCCTGTGGAAAAGAAGGTCTTCGGCATCAACCAGGTGCAGACCAATCACAAAGCGGGTCTCGACTTCGCCTCGGCGCTCCGCTCCATCCTTCGTCAGGACCCCGATATCGTAATGATCGGTGAGATCCGTGATAACGAGACTGCCGATATCGCCATGCGCGCCGCTATCACCGGTCACTTGGTGCTCTCCACGCTCCACACCAACGACGCCGTTTCCACCATCGCTCGTCTTATCGATATGGACGTACCGCCGTACCTCGTTGCCGCCGCTATGAACGGCGTTCTCGCACAGCGCCTCGTGCGTAAGCTGTGCCCTAAGTGTAAGAAGAAGGTGGAGGTCACCGAAGCGCAAAAGAATATCCTCAAGGACCACACCATCACCGAGGCGTACGGTCCCGTCGGGTGCCCCAACTGCAGCTTTACGGGCTATAAGGGCAGAACCTCTATCCATGAGGTCTTGACCGTCGATACCGGTCTGCGTGAACTCATCACCAAGAACGCCACCACCGAGGAACTGCGCGAATATGCTAAGAAGAAAGGCATGATATTCATGGATGAAAACGTGCGTATCAAGATCAAGGAAGGTGTGACGTCGGTGGATGAGTATATGCGCACCATCTACACCATATAGGCGAGGGCGTATAAAGCGGCATATACATCACTACCGTTGCAAAATGGGGCAGTTACGTACGATAAGTACGCGCCTGCCCCATTTTTTACGGAGCGTTCGTCTCTACCGCTTTCTCCGCCCTCGCCGGTGTTAAACACTCATCTTTTTCTTGCCATTTGACTCCTAAATGAGGGCAGATATAAAAGCCATTACTCTTTGTTCCAACTCACCCCCCCCCCCCCCC
>DFEQ01000003.1:26436-26571 GCA_002368735.1 Christensenella sp. UBA3798 | reverse complement strand
GCAGTTTCCAAAAGGGGTACGCGCCTGCCTTTTTTTACGGGGCATTCGTCTCTAGCGCTTTCTCCGCGCTCGCCGGCAGGGCGTATAGCGGCGCATCTGCTTTGTCACTGACTGCGAGGCGGCGAAATCACGTAC
>DFEQ01000003.1:0-26359 GCA_002368735.1 Christensenella sp. UBA3798 | reverse complement strand
CGCCTCTTGTTGTTTCGCGCATCTGCACCACTCTCCGCCCTCGCCGAGGTTTTTCACGCAAATAAGCCACTCTCCGTGACGATCTAAACTCTTTCGTTGCTTTCCTTGTGTAAATATGTGATCACATTATCCGTTTTGACTTTGTAAAGCGTGTGCAATTTCGTGAGAGCGGGGGACTTGTAAAAAAAGGCGGCAAGCTGCCGCCCGTCGTATGGATCGCTCATTACAATGAAGTTTTGGGTCCGACGATGGATTCGCCGTCGGTGGTGTAATAATAGTTGTCTTCGTAGCGCGTCCAGATGCAGACGAGCTTGTATTTGTTGTTTAGACTCTGCTGGTTATACTCGTATTGGATGTATACTGTGTTTTTGCTGAGGGAGGTGCATTTGTCCGTGCCGAGCACGATGGTGATGCCGCTGCCGAGACGGGTCTTTAATAAGTCTTTCAATGCCGTGGTGCCCGAGCCTGTGCTGAAACCGTGATTTACTTGATGAAAAGCCTTGGCGGAGATGCTCCAATAGTTGTTCAGGCGGGCGGTCACGGTTTTCTTTTCGGCATTACGAAGTATCGCAACGGTGGAGACCGCGACGATGGAGCCGAGTATCGCAATGATTGTGATGACCACGAGCACTTCTATCAAGGTGAAACCTTTCTTGTTTCGGCGAAATGACCTCATGCTTACAGTATAGCACCTCGTTTTTTTATTGTCAATATGATATATTGACAAGCCAAGCGGGGGAATGATATGATATATATATGAGAAGTATGACTTTTGCCTTAAAGTGCAAGAAAGCCTTCACTCTTGTGGAGATGATAGCGGTTATGGTGGTCATGGCTATCGCCGCTTCTATCGTATTGCCCAATATCACGGGTATGATTTCCCGCGCGGAGGAGTCCAAGTTCAAGAGCTACTGCACGGAGGCTACCTCTTACGTCAGAGGCTATACCAATCTTTTGACGCTTGGCGAGAATAGTTACCCCTACGAGTATAACGGCAAGATACTTTACTACAACATTTCCTCTCCCAACGGGCTGAGGAGCGCGCTTAACGAGTATAACCTCGAATCAAATTATCAATTCCACGTTTTGGCGTTCGAGGACGCATCCGCAACGGGCAACCCGACTGCGAAAGTTAAGGAGCTCATCAGCAAAAAGACCCTCGCGCAAAAAGACGTTATGATAACCGTCATCACGACCTCTTCGGGCGGGCGGGTGCCCAAATATACCTTACAAGGCTTTTGGTATTACAGCTACAACAAGGAAGCCATCGTTTATTATTACTACGCCCCCTCCAAACAGGGTGGTTCGGGATTTGCGAAGTTGACCAAGGACGGGAAATAGGAGGATATATGGATAATCAGAACGCCAAAAAATCGACTAAGAAACTTTTGACGCTTACGCTTGTTATGCTTCTCGTTCTCGTCACTATCATCTCGATGACCGCTTGCAGCATCTTTACCGACGCTGTTAAAAGCGTTTTTAATGGGGAGAAGGCGGAGACGAAAACAGATAAAGACGGGAATTCTTCTTCGGCGAGCTTGGTCGTAGAGTCTCCGAGTGAAGAAGGGGAGGATGAGGACCCCGGCATCATCTCCACCGACCCTGTGGTGGACGTGGGGGAGAGCGAGGTGGTCACTATCGCCGCCGAGTCCCTCGTCTATGATAAGGCGTCCGAGGAGGATATGCAGATATCCGCCACCCACGAGGGAAAGGACTATTACGGCGTGATAGGTATGGGGCTCATTAGCGACGGCAGTAATAGGCGCGTCGTCGTCACCGCACGTACGCGCGGGTCGAGCACCATTGTCATCGATGGGGAATACCTCTGCACGCTTCCCGCCGACAACTATTATATCTACTATTGTGTGAGCGATACGTCGGGGCGCATCTATTACGAGCCTTTCCGCCTGGAAGTGGTCAACAGCGTTGCAGAGCCTACCGACCTCAAGATAAGTTACGATATCGATTGTCCCAATACGTACGTATGTTTCCGCTGTGATTGCGGCGGGGCGCACAGGGTCTCCTTTGACGGTGTGAATTTCGATGCCGTGAAAGGCGCCACTCGCACGCGCATCAACACCGCGGTGGATAAGGCGCTTTCGCACACCGCCGTCGTGACCTGCCTTTCCTCTTCTCGCTCCGCGGAGGTGACGAAAACCGCCCCCACTGCCGAGGCGATAGACGGGAAATACCTGCTCGAAGAGAAGTCCTATTCCTATAAAGGACACAAGGCGGACGCCTATATCGAAGACGATGCCGAAGCCGCGGATCTTCTGGAGTACCTTGCCTATCAGGGCGCGGTAACCTCGATGAAGGCATACGTTTCCGAGACCATCCACCAAGCCATCAATGAGAATGCGTCCGGATATCTTTCTTCGATACAAAGCGCTATTTCCGTCCCTTGGAGCCTCCAATTCGGGTGCTCTTATTCTAACGTTTCTCGCGTCGTGACCTTCAAGATAGAAGGGACGAACGCGGGCGCTACTATCTCCAGCGGTTATACCGATACGCGCTCTTACGAAAAGCTCTCCGTCACTTCGCACTACACCCCCGCCGAGACGGTGGATAGGAGTCGGGAACTTGCCATCAATGGTAAAACGGGCGTCGGCGTGCGCAACGTCAAGGAGCTTCTTGCCGTGGTCGAGGCGGGATATCGACCCATTGCCGAGGATGAGACTCTCGCGCTCTACAATAAGGCGAAAGATTTCTGCTATACCTATCTGAGCGCCGAGATGTCCGACGTGGAAAAACTGCACGTCATCTACGACTATCTCGCAGGGGAGATCGATTACGATTATTCCGCTCTTAACCTCTTCAACTTGATCGCTACTATCTCGCAAACCGAGCTCGTCGACGGCGAGTACGTCTACGTGCTGTCTTTGGACGAGGCTAAGGACGCTATCGTCAATGCTCTCGCGGCGGCGGAACTTGAGACAGATCCCTCCAAGAAGTTCTCCTCCGCCATGGTGGACGCGATCAACGCGGCGATGGATTCCGTCAATGCGCCGCAGACGACTGACGACCTTGTTGCCGCCTTAAAAGTGGACTATCTCCAGCGCCTTTCCGCTTTCTCCGTCGAGGGCGTCTTTGACGACGGCGCGGCGGTGTGTGAAGGCATATCTTACGCCTTTATGCTGCTTGCGCGCATCGAAGGCATCGAGTGTTATCAGATAACAGGCGTCGCTTCGCAGGGGAACAGTCGAGTTGCTCACGCCTGGAATAAGGTGCATTTGGATGGCAAATGGTACTGCATCGACGCCACCTGGGGCAATACCTTCTTTAACGATACCAAGTACGTCACTCACCGCTATTTCATGGTGGACGACGGCACTTTCAGCGTGGATCATATCGAGACCATCAACGACTCGGAGGCAGCGGTGGCGAATTTGGCTATCGGCAACGTGGAGTATTATAAATCGGTGGATAC
Source organism: Christensenella sp. UBA3798 (assembly GCA_002368735.1). Taxonomy (GTDB): domain Bacteria; phylum Bacillota; class Clostridia; order Christensenellales; family CAG-1252; genus CAG-1252. The sequence continues at coordinate 22,932 of DFEQ01000003.1, read as the reverse complement.
TTCGGCAGGGCACACCTTGTACGTCAGGAACAACGCAGACGTGGAGGCGGCGGTCGCCTATTTCCACGCGGCGGGCAGCCATTACGTCGAAGTGATGGTCGATCCCTCCTACAAGCCCACGAGCGGCACTTTCGGCAACGCCTATATGAAGGCGGCGGGAACGACCAAATACTCCATCACGTCCAGCACGACGGGCAACGTGTTTATCGCCTATATCGAATAATGACTTTCTCCGCGGCAGGGCTTTCGCTGTATTTCAATAAAACCACCTTCGCGGTGGAGCGCTTGTCGGCGGACTCTGACCCCGAGGCGCTCTCCTACGTTACGGGGCGGACGTTCGGCTTGCCTTACGGCAATAATTTTCTCACAGAGAGCACCTTTTCCGAGAAGAGTTATTCAGCAGAGTTTTTGTATTTTAACGAGGTCGTTTGCACCCTTATCGTACAAGAGAGACAAGGCACGATCTCGTTTTCTTATGTCTTTCGTAACGACGGCAAGGAGCTTTTGGACGTGCAGGAAGGGGAGCTCGGCATTTATCTCCCCTTTATGGATAGTAACGACGAAGCTTCGCTTTCATTGCGCCGCCGTGTGCACGCGCACTTGCGTACACAGGGATGCGCCTATGCCTATTGCGAGAGGTACAGCGGCGCTTCTCCCTCCCTTGGGATGCTGATGACGGAAGGTCAGTCGTATTCCTACGCCTTGGAGCGCAGCGTCGATCGAAACGGTCGGGGCGAAACCATACTGCGCCTGCCCGCGATGAAACTCTCGCCGGGGGACGTTTATTCCTGCGAATTGCGCTTTTTCCTCTGTAAGGATAAAGAGGATCTTTTCCGCACAGCGGAAGGCTTTGGCTTTTTGACGGCGACGGCAAATGAACTTGTCACAGAAGAAGGCGGGGAGATCGTTTTTCGATCCTCTCGCGCAAAAACTCTGTCGGTCGCGGGGAAAGATATCCCCTTTGAAGGGGGCGTCGCGCGTATTACCGCTTCGGGTGAGGGCGAACACGCCTATAACATCCGAGGCGAAGAACAGGAGATTTTGGGCTCGTACTACGTCCTTCCCAAGGATATCCCCGCAAGGCGCGCTCGCTTCGTTATCGAGCACCAGTTTATCGGTGACGGAGCGTTCCGAGGGGCTTTTACCGCCCTTGACAGGGCAAGTGACGAAATTGTCATAAGACGCGGCGTACACAGCCCGTTGAATTTGGGTGGCGATCGCGCCGCGCCTCTGCTTTTCCTCCTGCACGAAGGGGCGAAAGGGCGCCTCGCGGAGGAATATAAGCCTATCGTCAAGGAGGCTATCGCCTTCTATGACGAAGCCTTTTACCGTGGAGGCGAGGTCATGGATGACGTTCGCAAGCGCGCACGTTTTCATAAAAGATATCGTCACTATCCGTTGTTTGCCGCCATCAAGTACGAGGAGTATCTTTACTCGGGCAATCTCACCGCCTTGATGACAAGCGCGGTCATCCTCTCCGAACTCTTCAAAAGCAGTGCTTCCTATACGTTGACCCCCGTGGCGCTCGTTGTGGAAGCGCTGAGGAAGGAAGGCAAAAACCTGCTCGCGGAGGAGCTTGTTGAGACTCTGTCACTATGGGCGGAAAAGCTCCTTAAGGAGGACTTGTACCAAGCGTTCAAGGGGTACGATTATTCCGAGGATATCCTATGCGGCGCCCTTTGCGCGTTGCTCGATTTGCGCACTTTGACGGGGGAGGAAAGGTATCTTTCCAAAGCGAAAGAGCTGCTTCCGACGATCTCTGCATTCTGCTTCCCCTCCCTTGAGTACGCGAGCGACCTCGTGCCCGAGACCTTTATGTATGACGTAGGGCAGGATACTGTCCGCGACGTTTCCACGCATGATAAGGCAATGCACTTTGCCGTGGCGTACTACAAGTATTATGCCTTGACGGGGGAGGAGAAATACCTTGCTCTTTCCCGAAAGATCGCGCTATCTTGTCTCACGCTTTTTGACGATCGCGGCGGCGCTCATCCCGCAAAAGCGGCGGTGAAGCTCGTCAACGATAAAGAGCTTCCTTCCTATCATGAAATTTCTTTCGGAGAGGACGTAGTTTTATATCTCTTTGACTTGCTATTCGGCAGTAAGTAGACTATAATATTTTACAGGAGGATATACATATGGCACTTACCAAAGAACAATGGATCACTCTTGAAAAAAAGGCATCTGCCCTCCGCCATAAGACCGCGGAAGTTTGCGTTTGGGCAAAAGGCGCGCATATCGGAGGCGCATATAGCAGTGCGGACGTACTGACCGCACTGTATTATTATGTGATGAACTTCAGCAAGGACAATTACCTTGACGAAGACCGCGATCGCTTGATCATCAGCAAGGGTCACGCAGGCGTCATCACCGCTCCCATCCTTGCCGACCTCGGCATCGTGGACGAGGCGCTGCTGCCCACTTACAACCATACCGGCTCTCCCTTCGGCGTTCACCTCGATAAGAGGAAGGTCCCCGGCTTGGAGGCGTCCACAGGTTCGCTCGGTCACGGGCTTTCTATCGGACTTGGCTTGGCGATGGCGGCAAGGCTTCGCAATAAGAAGTATTTCACCTACGTCCTTCTCGGCGACGGCGAATGCGACGAAGGCAGCGTTTGGGAGGCGGCGATGAGCGTCTCTCACTTCAAGGTCACGAACCTTATCACCATCGTGGACCGCAATCAGTGCATGATAGACGGCCGCACCGAGGACGTTATGAGCCTCGAGCCCTTTGCGGACAAGTGGCGCGCCTTCGGCTTTGACGTTATCGAGATCGACGGGCACAATATGGACGAGATAGTCACCGCCCTCGAAAAGGCAAAGGCGAATGCGACGGACAAGCCCATCTGCATTATCCTCAATACCTTCAAGGGTGAGGGCGTCGGCTTTATGAGAGATAATTACAAGTGGCACTACGGCACGCTCGACGAGGCGCAGCTTGCGGAAGCATTCCGCGACCTTGACGCTTACGAGGCGGCGCGTATCGCCAGAGCGGAAAAGGAGGGCAAATAAATGAAAGACTTCGCTATTATCGGATCGGAAGCAAGAAGTACGACGGAGGCGTTCGGTAAGGCGCTTTTGGAGCTTGCGGATCAGCATCCCGAGGTTTGTGCTCTTTCCGCCGACCTTGCGGGTTCCGTCAAGGTCACCATTATGCAAAAGAAATACCCCGAAAGGGTCTTTGACGTGGGTATCGCGGAGCAAAATATGATAAGCATGGCGGCAGGTCTCGCCTTGGGCGGGCTGGTCCCCTTTGCTGCCACTTTCTCGGTATTTGCTTCTCTGCGCGACCTCGACCAGATACATACCGATATCTGCTATCAGAATGCCAACGTCAAGATACTTGGCTCGCACGGCGGTACCTCCTTCTCGCAGGCAGGCAGTACCCACCACGCGCTTGAGGATATCGCGGCGCTTCGCGGTATGGCGAATTTGACCATCATTTGTCCCGCTGACTACATCGAAACGCAGCTTGCCACCAAGGCGGTCTATGACAAATACGGTCCTATGTATATCCGTATCAACCGCGGTACCGATTACGATGTGTATAATACTTGCGATTATGGCTTCGAGATAGGTAAGGCGGTGCGTATGGCGGAAGGCACTGACTTCACCGTCATCGCGTGCGGCAGCACGGTGTATCAAGCTCTCCTCGCGGCACAGTCTTTGAAGGAGAAAGGCGTTTCGCTTCGCGTGGTAAATATGCACACTATCAAGCCCATCGACAAGGATGAGATAATCAAGGCGATGAAGGAGACGGGCGGCATCATCACTGCGGAGGACCACAACGTGATAGGCGCGCTTGGCAGTGCGGTCGCAGAGGTCATCGCGGAGAATGGATGCGTGAAACACTTCAAGCGTCTCGGCATCCCCGACGAGTTCTCTATCATCGGCGCAAGGAAGGATATCCTCGCCCATTACGAGATAGACGCGGCGGGCATCGAAAAGAACGTCCTTGCTCTCCTCGGCAAATAATAATTATCGATCTATGGGGCGTGCCGCGTGCACGCCTCTTTTTTTTACCCGAATATCCTTTTATGTAGTTAAACAATATCGTGCCTGTCCATACTTTGGCTATGAGTGTATCGGGCGAGATAATGGAGTGCCTGTTGCGCCTGTCCGGCGCGTCGAAGGATGTCTCCGAAAGAGAGTTTTACGACGAGATGCGAAAGAACGCCTTGTCGCGTTTACGGAGGGAGGGGCGGCTCCCGCATTTTTCGGGTGTAAAAGCGGAGAAGGGCGTTTACTGCGGCATGAACTATTTCCTGTTTGTTCCCGCTGAGGTGGATACGCCAAATATCGTGATGTACCTGCATGGAAGCGGGTACGTCAACAATTATCGTCGCTTTCATCTGCGTTTTGCTGCCGATCTTGCCCGAAACCTACACGCGAGGGTGTACTTCCCACTCTATCCCAAGCTACCGCTGGCAAACGCGATATCCTGCTTTGCGCTGCTAAATAACTTTTATGCTTTTTTATATAAGAAGGGCGAAGTGTGCTTGATAGGGGATAGTAGCGGCGCCTCCCTTGCGCTTGCGCTCGCCTCGGAGAATGCTTCCGCAGGCTCGGTCGTCGCCATCTCGCCTTGGGTGCTTTTAAATGTGGGGGAAGAGGGGCGGCAGATAAAGGGGGATGTCGTATTGTCCATGTCGAAGCTCGACTACGCGGCTGAGCTGTGGAAAGATGATTTGAAGTCGGAAGACGTTAGGGTAAGCCCCTTTTACGGAAACTACGCGGGCAAGGGTATTTTACTCTTTGCAGGGGAAAAGGAGCGCTTTCGCCCCGATATCCTCCGCTTTCTGCACCGGCACGCATCATCCGGGGCAAAAGTTACCTATATCGAAGGGCGAGAAGCTCAGCACTGTTATCCCTTGATGCCCACGGCGGAGGGAAAGAGGGCGCGCGGCGTTATATACGAGAAGATGTGCGGATGCTTGTATGGAGAAAAGAGATGAAAGTCCTCTTTGCACTTTCGATGGTCACCGTTATCCTATTGACGACAGCGCTCGGCGTCTTTGCCGCAAAGGAGGACGCTGATGCCGCCTATCTTTCCGCATTGCCCGTCATAGAGCGACAGAGCGAGAAAAAAGAGGAAAGAAAGGATGTCGAGATAATAGAGAAGGGGGAAGAGTTTCCGACACTTTATTCTCTATCCGAGAGGGGCAAATACGCGCGGAGCTTTGCGGAAGGCGAGCTTCCGGATACGGATGACGCCATGTTCGCTCTCGGCTTCTCGACGCGAGAAGAAGTCCTGTCTTTCCTGTCCGACGCTCCCTTGCTCTCCCTTGATTCGCCCCTTGGGGCGGAGGAGCTTGCCGTCCTCTTTTATCTTATCGTAGACTTCTCGGAGGAAGCCTTTTGCGTGCAGTGGAGATTGGAAAGTGTTTCCTTCCTGCGGGAGGGGGAGTCTCTTATCGTGCGCGCGGACGTGGACTTATCCCTCGACTTCTTGACGAGGATGTTGGGCGTGGATATTTTGTCCGAGCGAGCAGAGGTATCGCTCCTAATACCGTTTTGTTTAAAAAATTCGGAAATAACCGCATATTACGAAGAAATGAAGGTCTGTTTCGACGGCTGTACAGTCCCCGAAATGATGCTTTCCTTCGGCTATGAGCGCACGGGGGAGGGGGATGGTACCAAACGCTTTTTCGCAGACGCCGTCGGAAATGTCATCAAGAACTCCTGTTTTTCGGGATAAAGTATTGCACGCGCGCGCGAAATGTGCTACAATTATTATGCATATTTATGCATAACGAGGTACACGATGCGCGCAAATGCCCGATACAAATCAATCATCGCTCTTTCGCTGATATTCCTATTGGCGATATTCCTATTCTCCTTTGCTCTCTCCGTTGACTTTGCCGCCGCGGATTCTTCGGTGACATATCTGTCAGCCGAGGTTACTACGGCGTCGGGTGATTTCCTCCCCTCGGGCATCGTCTATTCGGGCAGCGAGGTCGAGCTCGGTTTTATCGTGTACAAGAGTTCGGATAGGTCTGCTTGGGTAGTGGACGACTCTTTCAAGTCTAATTTCAAACTGGCGTATCGCGATGCGTCGAACGATGCGGCGCTTCTTGGCGCGCCTTCAGCCGTCGGCTCCTATACCGTCTCCGTCGTCGCCGTTAATTCTACCCTTTCGGGCTATTATTCCGATTCTTTGCAATCCATCATCGCCGACGTCTCTATCGGCGCGTCCTCCTTCCGCATTTATAATCAAAACCTCTATCTGTACAGCGCCTTTTTGGACGATAGGGTCGCGGGCGGCACCTCCATCAGCGGGGCGGGGGATATCCTTCTGCCTGACAGCGGAGCCGACTATTACAGCCAAGTTGTGACAGGTACCAAACTATTCCTCGGTGATAGCGAGGTCGAAAGTGTATCTGCCAATTACGATCTTGTCGTCGAGTATTATTCGGCGGGCGTCTACAGCGTTACCGAGCATATCAACAAGGTGGGGAAGTACCGCTTGACGGTCGTCATCCACGACGACGTCGATTTGTCGCGCACGCAGGCAGCTTCCCTGGAGAAAGACGGGGACGACTATCTCTTCTATCGTGAATTCTCCGTCACTTGCGAGACGATATCCTTTGAATTAAATTCCTTCTCGGTCTATGCGGACGCCTCTCGCGACGTCAAGCTGAACTCGGCTTCCATGACCAAGCTCTCCGCCATCGCGGGGGCAAACTACGAAACGGTGCTCCTCTATTATCCCTCTTCGGAGGGCGTCGCGCGTGTCATTGCCGCGGACGGTGAGGACAGCGACCTCTATCATCCCACCGAGGTAGGCTCCTACGTCTATCGCGTCATCTTTACCACTGACCTTAGCACCTACGGCATTTCCGTAGGCGATTACGTGGACCTTTCCTTTGATATCAAGCCCGTTCCTTACGTCGTCCACTACCAAAACGACGAGGGGACCGAGATAACGTCGGATACCATTCCTTACGACGGAACCACCGCCCTTGTCTTGAATCCCATCTTCCGCGACCTTGACGGCGTGGATATCGGTAGCGTTATCAAGCAGACGGGTGAATTCAAATATTCCTCTTCCTACGCTTACTACAACGGGGCGGAGTGGCTCGACGAGAATATCGAGCCCATCGCGCCGGGACTATACAAGATAATCGTCACTTTCTCCGAATCGGCAACGGTCGGCACCTATACGATCCCGTCCGTGATAGAGCACCTGTTCCGCATCGTTAAGGGGGATTTGGAGGTCGGCACCTCGACAAAGACCTATAATATGCCATTGGGTGAACTTGCCATCCCCACCTTTACCTTCACGTCGCAACGCGGCGACGAGAGCGCGACCGTGGGCGCTTATACCGTCAAGTATTATAAAGAAGACGGCACCTATCTCGGGACGACTGCTCCGACGGAAGTCGGTGGCTACGTATACGAACTGACTGTCACGAACGCCATCGAGGACTTGCACGTTACGGCGGGCGCCACCTATCGCGGTTCATATTCCATAACTTACCGACCCATCGATATCGGTAGCCAAGGCAGCAATGTTGTCTTCCGTGACGGCATCGACCATGAAACGGTGCTTTTGGATGGCGGGGAAGACGACGACTTTACTATTCGCTACTATAAAAAGTCGGGCAATATTTTGAAGACGCTTTCCGACGAACCCGAAACGAGCGGGGAGTATATCAAGCAATTCACCGCGAAAAAGGCTCTTGAGAAATATCGCGTGGCGATAGGGGACGTGTATAGTTATTCCTATTCCATCGCGGGATCATCGACCTCGGCGGTCATCAACACTTCGTCGCTCGATTTGACTTACGACGGCGGCGTGAAGATCCCGAGCGTTTCCTTCACCAAGGACACTGTCCCCATCCTGCTCACCCCCCTCGTGGACTATCAGGTTGCATACTATAAAGAGCGCAAGGTGGATGAGTCTACCACCGTCTATGACCCATGCGACGCGCCCCTGCTCGCGGGCAAATATCGTTGTGTGGTCACTTTCTTAAAAGACGACGCGGAGCGCGGGCTTTCCGCAGGCTCCTTCGCGCTTGTCACCTATGTTATCGCGCCTGCACAGTATAACGTTACTTTTAGCGTTTCCGAAGCAAGCGTAGACCTTGTTTACGACGCGAAGCCCAAGGCGTTTGACCTCTCCTTTACCTATAAGTCCCGTCCCATCACGGTGGGCGCCTCCGTGAAATACGCGACGACGGACGGAGAATTCGGCGACGCTGCTTTCACGAACGTAGGCACATATCGCGTAAAAGCAGTGCTTGCCGACGATAAGTCGGGCAGTCTAAAGGTGGTACATACCGACGTAGACAAGTCGGGTGGTTCTACCCTCAACGACGGGCCCCTCTCCTTCGAGATAGTGAAGCTCTCTTTGAGGGTGGTCTTCGAGGTCCCGCTCGGTTACAACCGTATGTGGGTGAATGACGAAACCATCGTTGCGCCCGTTGTGAAATATACCTGTATAAACGGCAGGTATAAGGATACCACCCTTACCGCCGCCGACTTTGCAGGTTCGTCATATTTGATAGATCTTGGCGAGACGGTAACTTATCATCGCTCGAATAACAGCGGCATTTCGTATGACGTAGAGATAGAGCCCAAAACTCCGGGCGATTATAAGCAGTCGGTCGCGCTTACCAATGCTAACGTGGTCATGTCCGCGGTATGGGCGGTAGGCGACGACAACGGCGTCGTGCAGGAACCCGCTTTGGCGGAGGGTGTCGCAAGTCAGCGCTTCATGGTCACTCCGCGCGAAGTTCTCGTAAAGTATACCTACGACGCGGCAAAGGATTCCCTCTATTACACGGGTGACAGCAAAGGCGTCACCAAAATCGACTTTATGGCGTACGACGGCGCTACGCACGACTACACCACCGACGTTTCAGCTTTGTTTGCGGATGATTATCATGTGTACTATATGATATCCGATTCTGCCGGAACCATTCCCCCCGGGACCGAAGGCAGCCTTGATAAACCGGATGAGAAGAGCTACTACGTCGCGCGCGTTTTGCTAGATTACGATCCCGATTCCGAGAAAGATCATACCTACCTTACGAAGTATACCTTCAAAGAGGGAAGGAATCAAGACGGGCTCCTCGAGGAGTCGGCGCTTTCGAGAGAGTGCTACGTGGACGACGTCTTCCGCATCAAAGATCAGAATAAGCTCGACGTCGTTTTCAATATGCCCGAGACCTTTGCGGCGAACGGGAAGAATAAGGTCATTTCAGCCGTTTTCTATAACAATTTCTCGGTGGTCGGGCTGGAAGAAGGCGAAGGCAAGGACTATAAGATAACCTACCTTAACGAGGATGATGACGAGAATACCACTTCCTACTCCGAAGTCGGCACCTATCGCTTAAAGATGACCTTCTTGAAGGATAACGTCGCCTATCGCTTGGAAAGTTATGCGGGCGTCTATTCCGGCTCGGACAACCTCTATATCAAGGAAGGGGACACCCTCGTTTACACATTCTCCGTCTTCCCGAAGCGTCAGATGAAGGTCGCGCTCGTAGCGCCCGATTCTATGTATTACGACAATACGGCAAAAGCCTATGCCGCGCGCTTCACTGTGGAAGAGGATAAGGTGGAATGTACCGTTACCTTGACCGAAGGCACTCATTATCGTCTGCGCTATTATGACGTTGACGCTGCCGCATATCTCTCCGCGGCGCCCGTCGTTCCCGGTAATTACGACGTCGAAGTGGTCTTCTTGATGGACCTTTTGGACTACACCTACGAGGGCAAGGATATCAAGAAGGACGGCTTCTATACCATCAGCGAGAGCCCCTCGGAGGGCAAGGTAGCCACCCCGCGCACGGAGGAGGGCTTCACCATTAAACAAGCCGTTCTCGTAATCGGCGGCGTAAAGGCGATGGACAAGTCCTTCGACGGCACCACTGCGGCGACCTTTAACGAGAGTATCAAGACGGTATCCATCAAGGTGGTGGACGGCAAGAAGTGCGGCGAAAACGTGCATAACGTCACGGCGCTGACCCTCATCGGCTCGCTTTCGGGCTCTTTCGTTACCGACATCCCGGGCGAAGGTATCGCTATCAACTTGGACGAGGATGGCGGCAAGTATTCTCTCCCCGCCGAATTATCCAAATACTATATCCTCGAGCATCCCGCTCTGTCCGCATCCATCAGTAAGGCGATAATAGAGGTGCGTCTGAAAGATTCTCCCAATGAGGAACCCTTGGTGAGCCGCGAATATAACCCCTACGCCATCGACAGCACCATCAACTACCGCTTGCAGTATGACGAGGCACTTTTGACAAAGGTTTTCCCCGATTTGGATCTTTCTGCGCTCACCGTAGGCGAATTGTCCTACGAGAAGGGCGAAGGAAACGGCAATTCCGTGGGCAAGTACCTTATCGTCTTGAACGACCTTAGACTGAATGACGAGTCGGGCGTGCTCTATTCGGGCAAAAAGATATCCGACCTCTTCGATTTGTCGCTCCAACCCAACTGCTACTATGAGATCAAGGCGCGCGCCATCACCTTGACCGTGACGGCGGGGCAGAATAAAATCTACGGGGATGCCGACCCCGCTGATGGCTTTGACGTAAAGATCACCGACGGCAGATTGATATACGGCGACTCCATCTCGTACGTCGCATCGCGTAAGAGCGGCGAAACGATCGGCTCCTATTTGATAGAGATCTCCGACGTAAGGGTGACGGGTTCCAAAGGGGAGAACGTCGGTTCCAACTATAACATAACCGTCAAAACAGATTATTTCCATATCAATAAGAGAAAGCTCCTCATCGTGGTACCCGAAAACCAAACGACGAATTATCACGACGGCTTTGCCGAGTCGAGCTTCGTCAGAGTATCGGATATCACCCTCGATGAAGCGGGGAAGGACGTGACCGCAGAGTTTTTGCTTTCTCCCGCCGCTTCGCACGATCGCTTGTCGGGCAAGCTTGCTTATCTGCCGACGGACGATCCCTTGAAGTTCCTAATTACCCAGGGCTCGTTGAACTCTGTCGTTAACGCGCTGGGCAAGAACGTCTCGTCTAACTACGAGATCACCTTCTTTGAAGGTGAAGAGCCCAAGTATTACGTGATGACCCCCATCAACGTGAAGGTTAAGCTCAGCGAAAAAGCCGTCTTGCAAAAGTATTACGGTGACAAAGAGCCCATCATCGCCTTTGAAGTGATAGACAATGAAGAGAACAAGCTTGCGCTTGATGGACTCACCATAGCTTCGGCAAGCTCTATCGGGCGCGATGCGGGCGAAAATGCGGGCGTTTACTATTTGAAGAACGACAATATCCAAAAGTCCTTCTTCGTGTACGATAACGGCATCGACGTATCCGATTATTTCTCCTTTACCGTTATGAGATGGGACGATACTATGTGGCGCGAGGTGTCTGACGTGGTGTTTACCATCCTGCCGCGTCCCATCATCGTTACGGTGGAAGACGTGACCTATCAAAACACAGGTCGCGCGATAGCGCCCACCATCAAATACCTGAATGCGAACGGCAGTAGGTTGTCCGCAACGCTTCGCGAAGACGTGGAGAGCAAGATGAATTTCGTCGTGCCCGAGGTGGCGTATATCGACGGCGAGAACATGGTCACCCCCGTATTGGAAGGGGAGGCGGATCCCAACTATCAAGTTACCTTGCAGGCGGGACGCATCACCGTGGTCTATATGCAAAACGTCATCACCGTCACGCCTATTTCCACCACCGATGAGATATATGAGAGCAATGGCTATATCTTCTCGGGTATCATGCTGTATAAGTCGGTAAGATTCTATAGGATAGAAACGGCTAACGGCGAGCAACCCACGCGTGAACTTTCCATCAGCCTTCCTGTGGATAAAGAGGTGGCAGGGGACGGGCTCGTCGTGGTCGCACTCAGACAAGACGGCTCGAGTAAGGCATTCTCCTTCGAGCAATCGGGGCAGACCATAGTTTATCAAGATAACGGTGCGTATTACGTAGCTATCGCCGAGGTGCAGGAGTGGTTCTACGTTATATGGGGCGTAGTCATCGTCATAGCGCTTGTGGCGCTGTATTTCTTGATTCGACTTCTTGTATTCCTTATCAAGAAGCTAAAGAAAAAGGCCGCGGCGAACGCCACTAAGCCCAAGAAGGAAAAGAAAAAGAAGAAGAACAAAACGCCCGCAGGCGCCTTTACGCCCTCCGAGAGCGGAGCAAACGCAGTTGCGCCCGCGACTAATGACAGCGATTCATTGTTCAGCGACAGCGCTGTGATCGACTCTGCGCCGAGGACTGCGCCCGCACCCGTCGCTCCCGTTGAAGAGAGCGCTGCTTCCGACGATATGTTCACTGACGTTGCGCCCACCGAGAGCGCCGCGCCCGTTACTCCTTCCGCACCTTTGACAACTGAGTCTGATGCGGCGTCGGATGCGCTCGTTTCCGACGCTCCCGTCGTAGAGAGCGCGCCCGCACGCGTAGCCCCCGTAGCCCCCGTAACGCCCGTTACGCCCGCTGCGCCCACGCCTGCTCCCGCTCCTATAGAAGAAGACCCGAAGGCGAAAAAGAAGAGAGAAAAAGAGCTGAAAGAGCTGGAAAAGAAAGAGAAGAAAGAGAAGAAAGAGAGGGAGAAGAGGGAAAAGGAAGCGAAGAAAAACGCTAAGATGGAGGAGAATAAGCCCAAGGGCTTTATGCCTTCGTCCTTTAAGCCAAAGGGTGACAGAAGCGCTGCTTACGCGCCGACGCGTTCCTTCACCGAAGACCTCTTTAACGAAGACCCCGCCTCCTTGGATATCGGGGATTCTATGCTCAGCGATTCCAATACCCAAGACGACGCCATCGTCGTGCCTCCCACCTCGAATGCGGGCGGCAGTGGGGATGATGAACTCATCATCTCTCGCGGCGGCGGTTTCGCTCTTGAGGACGATGCCGACGAAGTCGGTCCCGATGGGAAGAAAAAGACCGACGGTGACGAGTGATATGTCGATAATAAAAAGTCCGCTACGAAAGCATCGTAGCGGACTTTTTTTTACCTTGTAATAACTTCTATTTTTCCACGCGTATTACGTTGGAAACTTCGCTGATGCAAGCGGCTTCCTTGAGTGCGGCGAGAGCCTTTTTGAAGGTCATCTCGGTGGTCTTTTGCGTGATGAGTACGATGGTGGCCTTGCCGTGCGACCCTGCCTTTTGTACCATCGAATCGATGCTTATGCCCGCTTTGCCGAGGATGCCTGTTATCTCGGAAAGCACCCCCGTCTGATCCTTTGCTACCAGGCGAATGAAGTACTCGCTGGCAAAGTCGTTGTTGAAGTCGGTGGCTTCCTCTTCAAGAATGAAGGGATAGCGCTTGTGGGTGTCGTGCGTGGCGGCGTATACGATATCGGATACGATGGCGCTACCTGTCGGCAGGTCGCCGGCGCCTTTGCCGTAAAACATCAGTTCGCCCACGTTGTCGCCAACGACGTAGATGCCGTTGAAAGCGCCCGAAACCTTGGCGAGCGGATGGTCGTCGGGGATAAAGGCGGGGTAGACGTGCGCTTCTATCTTGCCGCCCACGTTCTTGCTGATGGCAAGCAGCTTGATCGTCAATCCGAATTCTTTGCCGAACTTGATGTCATCCTTGGTCACGCCGCTGATGCCTTCGCGGTAGATGGCGGTGTAGGGGATGCGCTTACGGAAGGCGAGGGAAGAGAGGATAGAGAGCTTATAGGTGCTGTCAAATCCATCCACGTCTGCAGACGGGTTCGCCTCGGCATATCCCAAGCGTTGCGCTTCTTTCAAGGTATCGTCGTAGTCGCTGCCTTTCTCGCTCATATTGGAGAGGATATAGTTGGTGGTGCCGTTCACGATGCCCTTGATTTCCAAAATGTCGTTGCCTTGGAGGCTCTCGTGCAGGGCGCGGATGATGGGTACGCCACCGCCGCAGGACGCCTCGAAATAGATGCCTGCGCCCGTTTCCTTCGCCGCACTCTCCAGCTCGGGCCAATGTTTGGAGAAGAGCTCTTTGTTGGAGGTGACCACGCTCTTGCCTGCCTTCAAGCAAGCGAGAAGGAAGGTCCTTGCCGGCTCGATGCCGCCGAAGAATTCCGCCACAACTGCGATATTGTCGTCTTTGATAACGTTTTGGATGTCGCAGGAGACCATCGCCGTATCGATGCCGAGCGCTTGGGCTTTGGAGAGGTCCTTTTCAAGGATGTGACGCACTTCAAGCTCCACGCCGTAGTCGCGTTTGATGTTTTCCTTTTTGCTCTGCAAGATGCGATAGGTGCCGCTTCCCACGACGCCCAGTCCGAGCAGGGCGATGCCAACTTTCTTCATAGTTTCCTCCTATTTGTTTAATTCGTATATGATCTGCAAGCCCTTAAGGGTCAGGGCGCGATCGTAATGGTCGATAAAGTCGCTGGTATCCGAGATGATGACGCTGGTCAAGCCGCCCGTGGCGATGACCTTGGCGTCGGCGCCAACCTCCTTTTTTATCTCCTTCACGATGTTTTCCACCAGTCCGCGATAGCCGTAGATGATGCCCGACTGCATATTCGTGATGGTGTTGGTACCGATGGGGGAAGAGGGGAGGGAGAGCTCCACGAGGGGGAGCTGTGACGCGTGCGATACGAGCGCATCGAGGCTGGTCTTCATGCCGGGTGCGATGGCGCCGCCGAGAAGCACTCCTTCGCGCGAAATGGCGTTAAAGGTGGTCGCCGTGCCCATATCCACAACGATGGCGGGCGCTCCGTACAGGTGATACGCCGCCGTAGAGGATGCTATCCTGTCCGCGCCCAAGGTCTTGGGAACGGCATAGCCGATGGAAAGTCCCGTTTTGACAGTTGCGTCTATCATGATGGGCTTGATATTCATATAATAGGTGCAGGCGTGCTCGATGGTGTAGTTCAGGGAAGGAACGACCGAGCTGATGATGATGCCGTCCACGTCGGCAAAAGTGTATCCGTGTGCCGAGAAGATATCGCGAAAAGCGATGCCGAATTCATCCGCGGTACGGGTGATGGTCGCCGAGATCCTCCAGCTGGAGCGCATTTCCTTGCCGTCAAAGAGGGCGAGCTTGATATTGGTATTTCCAACGTCCATTGCGAGTAACATATAATGATTATACATTTTTTCGGAGTGTTTTTCAAGCGTTTTGACATATGTGTCAATTTGAGGGACCTTTCAGACAAAATTTATCATCAATATGCAGTAAATGACCGCCCATAGATACATCGTTACCGCTAGGGTGGGGAGCCGCGCTATCCCCGCTGCGTCGTTTTTGGACAAAAAGACCATCGTGATTATTTGCGATACGACCATCGTGACGGTGGATAGTAAGAAGGACGTTATCTCATAAGTGAATTCAAAAAAGAATAGTAAGGTGACTATTTGCATGACCCCTTCGAGGGCGGTAAGGATCGTCCCCTTGGCAAGGTCGCGTTTCTCTGCCGTGTATAGGGCTAAAGATGCTGCGGAGGATAGGTATACTATCTCCATCAGCGCTCCGTAAAAGAGGAAAGATTTTGGGGCGAAGTATGGGAGGGTCAGCGCCGTGAGCCACTCGCGATTCTCTTTGATGAGAAGACAGGAGATCGCTGCGATGACGACCTCGATAAACAGACCTATCGCGAATACGACGGAACGCTTGTACCAACGCATACTGTTATTCTATGTTCCTTTGGCGGGTGATTATGCTTTTTTCGCTTCTCTCGTGGGGCTGTCTATCCCCGCCAATGTAGGCGCTTCTTAGGGACTTTGTAGGGACTTTTGATTCATATTTCCGCTTGGATAAAGTCTTTACTTTACAAGCGACGGGGCATATAGTATAATATATATATGGCAAAAGTCTTACTTTGTTCCGCGTCGCCGCGTCGTCGCGAACTGCTCGCGAAATTGGTCTCCTCCTTCGAGGTGACGAGTTCGGGCGCGGATGAAACCTCTCGTTACATTCGTCCCCATCGTCGCGTGACGGAGCTTGCGCGGAGGAAGTCCGAGTCGGTTTTGCCCGAGGGGCGCGTCGTGATTTCGTCGGATACCCTCGTCTATCGCGGTGGCAAGTATTACGGCAAGCCAAATAGCCGCGCAGACGCCGTTCGTATGCTCAAGGAGCTTTCGGGCGTGTGGCATTCCGTCTATACCGGCGTATGCGTCAAGACGGACGGGGGAGAAGTCACCTTCTACGACCGCGCCGACGTACTGTTCTATGCTCTTTCGGACGAAGAGATAGAGCGCTACGTTGACCTATATCGTCCCTTCGATAAAGCGGGCGCCTACGGCATCCAAGACGGCGTCGTCGTCAAGAAATACAAGGGCAGTTTCGATACCATTATGGGGCTGCCGACGGAAAAGCTCGGGAGCGTTCTCGAGAGAATGGGAGTGAAAGATGTTTACTAATGAGATCGTGATAGACATGGGCTATTCGCAGACAGTCATCGCCATGCGCGGGAAGGGCGTTATCTTTAAGGAGCCATCCGTCGTCGCCATCGCTCACCAAGGCAGAAAGGTAAAGTTTTACGCTTCGGGCTTGGAGGCGAAGCGCTATATGCGCACTCGCGATAAAGACCCTCTTGCGGTGCTCGTGCATCCTGTCCGCGGCGGGGTCATTGAGGACTATGACGCCGCCATCTTGATGCTCAAGGATTTTTTGAGAAGGGCGCTTCCCAAGAGAGGACTCTTTTCGCCTCGTCCCGAAGTCATCGCCACCATCGCTTGCGGCACCTCTGTCGTGGAGAGGAAGAACTATGAGAACCTCCTTGCCGAAGTGGGTTTGAAGAGCCCCATTTTGATGGAGACCCCCATTGCGGTCAGCTCTACGCTTTCCAGCGACTATAACCTCATCGCCACCTTTGGCGCATCCATCTCCGACGTTGCTATCGTGGGCCCCACGGGCATCATCACGGGGTGCTCCGTCACGATGTGCGGTAACGCCGTGGATGAGAAGATATGCGCCTACGTAGCGGAGAACTATCGCCTCGGTATCTCCATGGCAAAGGCGGAAGGGTTGCGCGTAAAGATAGGCTCCTTCTCTGCCGAGCAAATGATGAGCTCGGATATCCAAGGCAAGAACCTCGTGGACGAAAGACCCTATCAGGTGGAGATCACCTCGGAGGAGATAGCCCCTATGATGACCTCGGTATTATCCTCTTTCGCTACCGTCATAGAGAGCGTTTCCATGATGTGCCCCGAGAAGTATATCCCCGACGTGTACAACGCGGGTATCACCTTCTGCGGCGGGTTTGCGGCGGGGGATGGCGTGGCGGAGTTTTTGTATAACAGGCTGAAGATACGCGTTCTTATCCCGAGTAACCCCGACGAGACCATCGCGATCGGCGCCCTCAAGTTCTTTGACGATAGGGACAGAATGTATAAGATGCTCTGAGATGGATTTTTACCGAAAAACCAGCCGAATAATATATATTATTTCATATAGACTGCAATATTTTGTTTGACAGTCCCCCTTTTGAAATGATAACATATACCTTGAGCCGCATGAGAAGGGTCCCTAAGAGACGACAGTCCACCCCATTCAGCGAGACTGGTAAGAGGAGGTAAACTATGTACGCAATTATCGCAACCGGTGGCAAACAGTATAAGGTGGAGAACGGCATGAAGCTCGACGTTGAGAAGCTCGAGGCGAATGTCGGCGATACCGTAAAGTTTGACGTGCTCATGGTCAGCGATGAAAGCGGTGTATCTGCCGGCAACCCCACGGTCGCAGGCGCTTACGCAGAGGCGGAAGTGCTGGCGCAGGGCAAAGGCAAGAAGATCATCGTTTTCAAGTATAAGGCCAAGAAGAACGAGCGCAAGCGTCAAGGTCACAGACAGCCGTTTACGACAGTACAGATCAAGTCCATCGTCAAATAATGACGAAGATCGTATTTCATAAAACAGGCGAAGATTTCGTCCGAATAGAGTCCAACGGACACACGGGATATGCGGAAAGCGGTGAAGACATCGTCTGCGCTGCGATATCGGCTCTCCTGCAAGGAGCGGCACTCGGCATCAAAGACGTCGCGGGAGTAAACGCGAAGTACCGTGTGAACGAGGAGAAGGGCAGCTTACTTTTGGAGCTTCCGAGCGACCTCGGAGAGGACAAAAGGCACGACTGCAACGTCATCCTCGGGACGCTCCTTGCGAGCGTATCGGATATCGCGAAGGGCTATTCGGAGTACATTGAAGTGGAGGTAAAGTGATATGTTTATCAAATTGCAACTTTTCGCTCATAAAAAGGGCGTAGGTAGCTCTAGAAACGGCAGAGACAGCGCGGCGCAGAGACTTGGCACCAAGCGTTCGGACGGTCAGTTCGTGCTCGCCGGCAATATCCTCGTCAGACAGAGAGGCACCAAGATCCATCCCGGCATCAACGTTGGCCGCGGCAAGGATGACACCCTCTTTGCTTTGATCGACGGCGTCGTTCGTTTCGAGAGAGTGGGCAAGGACAGAAAGCAGGTCAGCGTATACGCAAAGGCCGAGTGATTTCGTCCCGAATCATTAAACAAAAAGTGCCGCATCCGTTGGGTGCGGCATTTTTATCGATATAGGTAATTATCAGAGAGTTTTTCTACCCATTTGATAAGCTCACTGTCTGCGTCTATTACAAACTCCTGTCCTCGACCTGCGGACTGGAAGTAGCCGTCTTTATAACTGCTGTCGGAGTGGTAGGATATGGAATACCCCATTTTCGGGAAGAAGTTCTTCTTCCAGCGAGAGGCGGGCATATCGTCGGATGTCAAAACGAGCTCTTTATTAAAACGGAACAAACCTGCGCCGGGATGATCGGTCGTCAGAAGCCTGTCTGCAGCTAAATAAATGCGATTGTTATTATAACTATAGAATAGTGAGTGAGGGTGGTCGGGGAGGAGTCTTCTCATATCGTCGATATCACGCAATACCCTTTTTACTTGCAAGTAGCCGAAGATGGCGTGGATCTCGGATTCTTTTTTGATAAAAGTATATTTGCCGTTATTTTCCGCAGCTTTCCGAAATCGTCCGAAAAAGAGAAAGATATCTCCGACGTCCACTCCTTGTTTGTCAAGATGTCCCGCCGCTGCGCCTTCCTGTCCGAAAGCGGCTTCCCATTTGTTTTGGCGCGGAGTGACACTCTCGATAAGATCGGGATCGAGGTGGCAATGTTCTTCTTGAAAATTCGGATGCAGATCCTTGATTATCTTCAAATAACTATCATTATCGTAAGATAGATCGGCGTATCGGATGCGATCGTTTTTAGAGGGGATAGGGAGGGACAGAAATCTCCCGTCCGGCATGATGGGGCTTGGCATTCCGCCGCTCGAGGAATCAAAACCTTTGCGTGATAAAATGATCTTCATGTAAAAAGTATAACATCAAAACGAAAGAAAGACAAGGGTGCTCCCTATTCGATTCCCACAATGAACTGCTATAAAAAGAGCATTTAAGGTATTCATTTTACCCGCATAAGGCTATGTAGAGAATTAAAGTGAATTGACGGGAATCCCCGCCTGTGCGGGCCTACCTGCTGAAAAGACATCATAGCCTTTTCACTTTGCTCCGCAAAGCATTCGCTTCGCTCATGGCTCCCTATTCGATTCCCGTCTCCCGCCTCAAATGCTATTTTTCAGCTTTTCGTTGGTTATTATTTCGCCCGCATTAAAAGCCGTGGTATATTATGTTCTATGGACGGGAATCCCCGCCTGTGCGGGCCTACCCGCTGAAAAGGCATCATAGCCTTTTCACTTTGCTCCGCAAAGCATTCGCTTCGCTCATGGCTCCCTATTCGATTCCCGTCTCCCGCCTCAAACCGAAAGCCCGCATCGGCACAGAAGTGTTTCAAAATATTTATGACGGTAATATTCCCTGCGGGATATTCCCTACACCTGCACGGTGTGGTGCGCTTCCAATCTCCACTTGCCCGCGCTTTGCACGTGCACTTTTTCTTTCTCGCATATCCGATCGCGAGCTCTCGGCTCTGCAAAAAAGAAAAAGCCGTGACTGATGTCACGGCAAGTTCTCGTTTGGAGCGGGAGACGGGAATCGAACCCGCGAAAGCCAGCTTGGGAAGCTGGTGCTCTACCATTGAACGACTCCCGCATACAATTATTGTAATCCCCGGGGGGAAAGAAGTCAATCGCTATTTGGATATTTTGCAAAAACTTCTTTTTTGTGATATACTATAAAAATGGTACATATCGGTAATTCTTGGGATGAATTGTTGAAAAATGAGTGGAGCGAGCAGTATTATAAGGACCTTCGCGCCTTTTTGGCTTCTGAATATCGCACGCGCGTTATTTATCCCCCTATGGACGACATTTTCAATGCCTTCAAGTATTGCGCCTACGAGGACGTCAAAGTGGTCATTCTCGGGCAGGACCCCTATTATGGGGAGGGACAGGCGCACGGACTCGCCTTCTCGGTAAAGAAAGGGGTAGATATCCCGCCGTCTCTCAAGAATATCTATAAAGAAATGGAGAGCGATATCGGCTTCAAGATCCCCTCGCACGGCTGTTTGGAAAGTTGGGCAAGGCAGGGCGTATTCCTCCTAAACACCTCCTTGACCGTTCGCAAGGGGCAGCCGCTGTCCCATCGTGGCAAAGGGTGGGAGGTATTTACCGATCACGTGATATCCCTCCTTTCTGCGCGTGAAAAGCCCATGGTCTTTCTGCTGTGGGGCGCGAACGCTCGTAGCAAGAAGCCTTTGATAGATCGGTCACGTCATCTCGTGCTGGAGGCGCCGCATCCGAGCCCGCTTTCGGCATTTGCGGGGTTTTTCGGTTGCAGGCACTTTTCTCGCGCCAACGCATTTCTTCTGGAGCACGGTGAAAAGGTGGATTGGACTATCGATTGACAGAGAAGCTTGCAAGGTATATAATTATGAGTATGGAAAAACCTATTATTTGTGAAAACGTTACCGTGTATGACTACGCGGCGCATTGCAGGTTCAATGCGCTGATGGTCGGCGTGTCCCAGTGGGTGATGTATGCCGTGGCTATGTTGCTCGGCGGGGCGCTCCTTGCGGTCTACTTTTTCTTGAAGGCGCCCATCGTCTTGATATTCGCCATCGTCATCCTCATACTCATCAACCTGATGAAGTTCGTATTTCAACCTTCTTCGCTCAAAAAGACCTATGCGCAGATCCTTGCCATTCGCGGGGAGATGACCTATGTCTTCCGCTTTCACGACGACTGCTTTGATGCTTTATGCCGCAGCAAGGTAGGGGAGCAAGGTGCGGAGGTCGCTTACGAGCTTTTGAAAAAAATCATCGAGACCAAGGACGAATTCCTCTTCATCACCAAGCAGAACACGGCTTTTTACGTCAGGAAGGACCCCGATTACGAGTACGAAACGGGTGAACTGTCCAAGCTCCTGTCGGGGATGAAGAATTATCGTTATCGCGGCAAGAAGCCCAAGGCGGAAGATCCGAATGAAGACAGCGCAAAGGGGGAGTGATCTCCCTCTTTTTTTATATCAAAGCGCAGTGTTGCGCATCGCTTGACAAACGCACGTGCGTAACGTACAATATAGAAGCAAAGTAAATAAGCTGCGTAAAGTGTCACAAAATGGAACGTTGTTTGTGAACGAAAGGGTATCCTGCGGTGGCTTATTGCGTTCGTTGTGGAATAGAAGATATTTTTCAATGGACCTTCTTTGTCATAGGAGGTTTTTTTATGAAATATACTGCGAAAAACATCGCGTATCTCGCCTTGATAACAGCCATTTCGGTCATTATGAATGCGTTGACCTTGACCGTGCCCGGCAGCGGCATCGCCATTTCCTTTACTTATATCCCCAATTTTTTCGCGGGATATTTCTTCGGTCCCGGCGCAGGCTTTATCGTAGGGGTGCTTGGTGACGTTCTCGGTTGTATCATTTGGCCCAAGGGAGCTTGGCTTCCCTTGCTTACCCTTTCTGCGGGGCTGATGGGGGCTATCCCCGGGCTCGTACGTTATCTGCCCGTCAAGATGCGTTGGCACGTGCTGATTGCCTACGTAGCCACCTATATCGTGTGTAGCGCGGGAATCAATACATTTACCCTATGGCACGCTTATGCGGCTACCAAGAAGACCTTTTGGGTGTATCTCGTCGGCAAGATGCCCGTATCGATAGTGAATATGATAGCAAACCTCGTGATAAACTTCATGCTGATGCCGCTGTTTGAGCGCATCATCTCGCCGCGTATTAAGCGCAAGGCGCAGACGGCGGAAGGTGTGGAGGTGGAGGTCGCGACCGCTTCGAAGAGCGTGGACGAGGAGGAAGCAAAAGGGCCTAACGAGTAGGCGTGCATTCAGCTCGTTCGTTTTTATTCGGCGACAGTTTGAGAGGAGAAGGACGCTTCTCCTTTTTTCTTTTCAGGAACATCGCTTTTAATTGCGGAATGGGTTTAAAGACCAGTATGGCGCCGACGTAGAATAGCAGTGCAACCAACGTGGGAACGGCGGCTCGCAGGAAGATACCGACCTCCGCCTTTTCCATGAATAGAAGGGCGAGTTTTGCGGCAAGAGCGGTGGGGAAAGCGAAGGTGACGGTGAGTGCCGCAGGCTTGAATATACGTCCGTCGTATCCTCCCTTGTTCCATAAAAAGACCATACCGAGGATAAATTCGCATAGGTTGAACGCGCACTCTCCGACCGCAAGGGCGTAGATGCCGATATAGCGCGGAAGAAAGATGACTGATAATATCAAGAACGTCGAGGATAAGAGGAAGGAGAGGAATACCTTTTTCTCCTCCCCCAGGGAGTTTAATGTGGTGTTTAAGAGCCCCGAGAGGGCGGCGGGTACGACCATCCCTGAGGCAAAAGCAATGAAGCGTCCCGCTTGCTCGTCACCGAACAGTAATTCCCCGTAGGTCTCGCCAAGGACGAAAAACAGGGAGTAAAAGAGCACCGTTATCAAAAAGACGAATAGGATAGATTCGTTGACGCGGGTGCGTAGTTCCTGCCATTTGCTCGTAGCGGCGAGTGCGGCAGCTTCGGGAAGGATGACGACAGAGAGCGCCCCCGTCAGCGACAGAGGGGCAAATAGGAGGGAAAACGCCATTCCTACCGCTC
>DFEQ01000088.1:5298-11100 GCA_002368735.1 Christensenella sp. UBA3798 | reverse complement strand
GGATGCTCTCCTCGGTGGTCTCCGCTTCGCCGACGGTGAAAAGACCGAGCAAGTGTTCCCGCCCAAAGACCTCGCGGATATACTCGTGCAGGTGAGGTCCGTTTGCCTCGATATTATGGTCAAAGTCCTTGGAGATGCGGTCGAGAACGTCGCAGCGGAAGCCGTCGACCCCTTTGGCGACCCAAAAGTCCACTATCGCCTTGTACTCCTCGCGCACTTTGGGGTTATTCCAGTTGACGTCGGGCTGACCCACGGCGAAGGAATGCAGATAATACTCCCCCGTCGGCTCGTTATACTCCCACGCGCTGCCGCCGAAGACCGAGCGCCAGTCGTTTAACGGCTGATCCGCCCAGTAATAATAATCATGATAGGGGTCGCTCCTCGAGGAGCGTGCGCGGCGGAACCACAGGTGCTCGGACGAGGTGTGATTTGCCACAAAGTCCATGATGACCTTGATGCCCTTGCCGTGCGCGGCGGCGATCAAAGCCTCCATATCCGCCATCGTACCGAAGGTGGGGTCGATATCGCAGTAGTCCGAAACGTCGTAACCGTTGTCGCACTGCGGGCTCTTAAAGACGGGGCAAAGCCAAATGGCGTTGGCGCCGAGATCTTTGATATAATCCAGCTTGGAAATGATGCCCGAAATATCGCCCACGCCGTCGCCGTCGGCATCGCAAAAACTCTTTGGATAGATCTGATAGACCACGAGATCGTAGCAATCGGAAAATACTTTATTCACGCTTTCCCCTTTGACTTTCTTCCCTTTCATAAGGGAAGAGCCGTCGCGTGATATTGTATCGTCTGAGGTGGATAAAGTCAAGCCTTTGGGGCAAAAGAGGCGCGAACGCTTGCAAAACCTCGCCCTTGCCTCTATAATAATGGCTATCCGAAACACTATGACAAGGAGGCGGCTCATGTTGCTGCAATACGGATTCTTTGATTATAAGTACAATATCGAAGGGTTCACCTCGGACTTTTTCAGCACGACGCACGTCGTCTATATCGTACTCGCATTCCTATCTGTCATCGCGATCGGGATCTTTCTCAGAAAAGCGGATCATAAAAAGATCACTTGGTTCCTGCGCGGGCTCGCGATATTCGTGACCCTTCTCGAAGTATCGAAGATCATCTGGGAGAGCTACTACGACATAACGACGGGGCGCGGCTTCAACGCGGGCGGCATCCTGCCCTTCTATTCCTGTTCGCTCCTGATATATTGCTTATGGGTGGGCGCCTGGGGCAAGGGAAAAGCAAGGGAGATCGCCCTGACCTGGCTCGCCACCGTCGGACTGTGTTGCGGCGCCATCGGTACGGTGTATCTCAACGGCTTGAACTGGTATCCCTTTTGGACGTACGGCGCGTGGGACTCCATCCTCTTCCACTACAACCTGATGATGGTGGGCGTCTTAATACTTTGCTCGGGATATAAAAAGCTGGAGTGGAAGGACATCCCCATCGCCATCATCCCGATGGTGCTTCTATCCGTCATCGCCAGCCCGCTCAACTATTATTACGGCGCGGACTATATGCAGATATACAGCGGCGACGGCGTGCCCTTGATGAGCGACCTTGCCGCCTACCTTGACGGCAAGAAGATGCGCCCCCTCTTCACCTTCATCATGCTCGCATCCTACATGCTCCTGAGCGGTGCGGTGGTCTGTATATACAAACTCATCGGCTTGATCAAGAATAAAGTCGCGGAGAAAAAGGCGACTCCCGCCGACAAAGGAAAAGCGGATACTGACGCCCCGACCGAAGCGTAAAAACATTCCACAACATACAAAAGTGCCCTTGATGGGCACTTTTTTCATGGATCGGGGTAGGCTTGACTTTGCCCTACTCCATCCTATACAATAATTGGGGATAGGAGGGTGCTTATGCAACGCATCATGGAACCGATATTTGAGATAGGATACCTGCTCTTTGCCTTTATCGCGGGAGGTATCTTGCTCCGTTATTACTATAAAAACAGGGACGTAAAAGTCCTGCTCCTTGCAGTGATGACGCTGCTCCTCGGCGCGGGCGACGCATTTCACCTGATCCCCAGGATGATCGGGCTTCTGGGCGACGGGCTGGATAATCACGTCTTTTCGCTCGGCCTCGGGAAGCTCGTCACCTCGGTCACCATGACGGTATTCTACGTCCTCTTTTATTTCTTCTTTGTCAAATTGTTCGACAAGAAGGATACCCGCACTTTGACCATCGCCTTTCTCGCGCTCGCAATTATCCGCATCGCCTTTCTCACCCTACCGCAAAACGGTTGGTTTGAGAAAGAGCCTTCCTTCCTCTTTGCCATATTGCGGAATATCCCCTTTTTGCTGCTCGGCGCTCTCTTTATCGTGCTGAGCTTTATTTGGGCGAGGAAGGACGAATGCTTTAGGTGGACGTACCTATTGGTCTTTTTCAGCTTCCTATTCTATATGGGAACGGTCATTTTTGCCCCGACCATCCCCTTGCTCGGACTCTTGATGCTCCCAAAGACGGTGTGCTATATCCTCATCATCGTCTCGGCGCTGCGCTATGCAAAAAGAGCCGACGATGCGGCTCTTCCCGATAACGTATCTCAAAACTGACGATCATGCCATCGTATCGTAAATGATGGTGACGGGTCCGTCGTTATGCTGATAGATGTGCATATCCGCGCCGAAGACCCCTTTCTTTACCGTTACGCCGAGAGAGGAAACCTTGCGGCAGAAGTATTCGTATAGATCGTTGGCTTTTTCGGGTCTTTCCGCGCCCGAGAAGCCGGGGCGATTGCCGTGCGAAACGTCCGCAAGAAGGGTGAATTGCGAGATGGCGAGGATCTCCCCGCCAACGTCTGTGACCGAGAGGTTCATCTTGCCGTTTTCGTCCTCGAAGACGCGGAGTTTCACGACCTTCTCCGCCAAGCGGTCAGCCTCCTTCTCCGTATCGCCCACCGCCACACCGACGTAGATGGCGAGCCCTTTTTCGATCTCGGAAACGACCTGCCCGTCCACTTCGAGGCGGGTCTCCTTTACCCTTTGTACAACGAGTTTCATTTGTTATAGTACCCCTTGATGACGGCGCTGGCACCTATCCTGTCCGCACCCGCTATGATGAATTTTTCGGCGTCTTCCAAGGTGCGGATGCCGCCCGCCGCCTTGATCTTGACCCCCTTGCCGATATGCTTCTTGAAGAGGAGGACGTCCTCGACGGTCGCGCCCGCCTTGCTAAAGCCGGTGCTCGTCTTGATGTAGTCGGCGCCCGCCTTTGTTACGATCTCGCAGAGTTTGATCTTCTCTTCTTCGGTCAAGAGGCAGGTTTCCACGATGACCTTGAGCACGTACCCTTCAGATGCAGCGCGCACGGCGGAGACGTCGCGGAGGACATAGTCGTAGTCCCCCTCCTTGACCTTGCCGACGTGAACGACCATATCCACTTCGTCCGCGCCCCCTGCGATGGCGTCCAGTGTCTCGGCGACCTTGGTCGCGGTGGTCGCGTATCCGTTGGGGAACCCGATGACGGTGGTGATGCGCAGGCTGTCGCCGTATTTGTCCTTTATGAAGCGGACGGCGGAGGGCGCCACGCATACCGACGCGGCGTGTGCCTTGACAGCCTCCTCGGCGAGGGTGATATATTCTTTTTCCGTCGCGGTGACGGAAAGAAGCGTGTGATCGACTTTTTCAAAGATCTCTTGCGGTGTCATACGAGCCTCCCTTTTCATTAAGTATATCCCCTCGCGGCGGCGACTGTCAATCAAGATATCCTCCTATGGAGATGCGCGCATAGAATGAATAAAAAGCCGTATTGCATTTTTTCAAGTAAAATGCTACAATAAACAAGTGAGGTGACGATATGATCGAATGGTCCAAAGTAGAACAACTGGCTAATAAACACCTGTCCGCGCTGATCTATAACAGCGAGTATAATTTTGACTCGCAAGTCATCTCTATTGCGGATAAGATATTTGCGGATAAGTCCACCAAAATGATCATGATAGCGGGTCCTTCGGCGAGTGGCAAGACCACCTTTGCCAACCTCCTTGCCGACAGGCTGGAATTTCTCGGCGTCAAGGCGCATCGCATCTCCACCGACGACTATTTCATCGACCGCGACAAGACCGCCGTCCTTCCGAGCGGGCTACTCGACATGGACTCATTGAACTCGATAGACGTGAAACTATTGACCTACACCATCGAATCCATCATCGAGGGACGCCCCGTCGTGGTGCCCCGCTTTGACTTCATCGAGGGACGCCGTGCCGGCGATACGCGCGAGATCGTACCCGAGAGCGCTGACATCACCATTGTGGAAGGCATCCACGCCCTGAACCCCGTCCTCCTCGGCAAATACGAGATGCACGACGACCGGATCGTGGGGGTATATATCTCACCGCGCCGCGACTTCAAACTGCCGAGCGGCAGGACCATCGCTCCCGTCGAGCTGCGCCTGCTTCGCCGCATCCTACGCGACCACTATTCGCGCGGGCATTCGTTACAAAATACCTTGGCGCAATGGAGCGAAGTGCTGAAAGCGGAGCGCGTCAACATCTATCCCTTCGTGCACCTCGCCTCCTACACGGTGGACAGCGTATACGACTATGAGCTCCTTGTCTACAAGCGCTGCCTCGGCAACTCCCTGGATGCCGTGCCGCACAAGTGGACGGACAATATCCGCGAGGCACTGAAAGAGGTGGGCGAAGTCCCCGATATGATCATCCCCGAGACCTCCCTTTTGAACGAATTTATCAAGGGCGGCAGGATAGAGTAAACGCCCCATAAAGCATAAAAAGAGGACCGCCGCGGCGGTCCTCTTTATTTGGTTTTACGCTTATTTCAGCATCGCGTCCAGCTCTTTCTCGATGGCGGCGCGATCCATATCCTTGCCGATAAAGACGAGCTTTATCATCTTGTCACCGAACTTCTCGTCCCACTCGGCGGCAAGCTCAGGCTCGGAGAGCAAGAGCTCCTGCTGTTCCCTGCAGGGGAGCGAAGCCACCCACGGGCCAACGTTGACGAGGCTCTTTTGGCTGCCTGCCTGCTCGAACATATACATATTGGCACTATCGCGGGATATCCAGCAAATTCCCTTGGCGCGAATGATATGGGAGGGATAGTCCTTATTCGCCCAGTCGATAAACTTCTTGGTATCGAACTGTGCACGGCGCTTATAGACGAAGGTGGAGATATTGTACTCCAACACTTCGCCCTCGGGCTCTTCCTCTTCCTCGATCTCCTCAAGCCCCTTTATCCACGCCGCGGAGCGCGAAGCCGTTTCAAAGTCAAAGGAACCCGTGCCGAGGATCTTATCCAACGCGACCTCGCCCTTCACCGCCTCGATGATCTCCGCTTCGGGCTGGAGGGCGCGGATGACCGCTTCCACCTCTTTGAGCTGCTCCGCCGTCACGAGGTCGGTCTTGTTGACCACGATCTTGGTGCAGAACTCCACCTGCTGGATGATGAGATTCTCGATATCGTCATCCTCGATGTTCTCCTTAAGGAGCTCCTTGCCGCCGCCGAACTCCTCGGCGAGGCGCGCCGCGTCCACGACCGAGACCACGTTATCCAAGATAACGGTCTTATCGCACCTCTTGGTGTTTTCGTGCAAATACTCGATGGTCTGCACGATGGGCACCGGCTCACAGATACCGCTCGCCTCGATCAAGATATAGTCGAACTTGCCCGAGATGACGAGCTCGCCTATCTGTTTGATGAGGTCCTCCTTGAGGGTGCAGCAGATGCAACCGTTCTGGAGGGGGACGAGGCTGGAATCCTTCTCCTGTACGACGCCGCCCGCGGCAAGCAGGCTCGCATCGATATTCACCTCGCCGATGTCGTTGAC